>CAIYDT010000235.1 GCA_903924985.1 uncultured Acetobacteraceae bacterium | reverse complement strand
TTGAAAGTGCTTGAAGGCTTCCAGAAGTCTGGCATCAAGGCAGAGTGGATGGTGATGGAAGTGCTCCCCGTGTTGCCACCAGACTTGCGTCCGTTGGTGCCACTGGATGGTGGCCGTTTCGCAACTTCAGATTTGAACGATCTGTATCGCCGCGTCATCAACCGCAACAACCGCCTGAAGCGGCTGATCGAACTGCGCGCGCCGGACCTTATCGTGCGCAACGAAAAGCGCATGTTGCAGGAATCCGTCGATGCGCTGTTCGACAACGGCCGTCGCGGGCGCGCCATCACGGGTGCGAACAAGCGCCCGCTGAAGTCGCTGTCGGACATGCTGAAGGGCAAGCAAGGCCGCTTCCGGCAGAACCTGCTGGGCAAGCGCGTCGACTACTCCGGCCGTTCGGTCATCGTGGTCGGCCCGGAACTGAAGCTGCACCAGTGCGGGTTGCCGAAGAAGATGGCGCTCGAGCTGTTTAAGCCGTTCATTTATTCCAAATTGGAAAAATACGGCCACGCCACGACCATCAAGGCCGCCAAGCGCATGGTGGAAAAGGAGCGTCCCGAGGTTTGGGACATTCTGCAAGAAGTGATCCGCGAGCATCCGGTGATGCTGAACCGCGCGCCGACCTTGCACCGTTTGGGCATTCAGGCCTTCGAGCCGGTACTCATTGAAGGCAAAGCCATCCAGCTGCACCCGCTGGTTTGCACCGCCTTCAACGCCGACTTCGACGGCGACCAGATGGCAGTGCATGTGCCGCTGTCGCTGGAAGCGCAGCTTGAAGCCCGCGTGCTGATGATGTCGACCAACAACATCCTGTCGCCCTCGAACGGCAAGCCGATCATCGTGCCGTCTCAGGACATCATTCTGGGCCTGTATTATCTGTCGCTGGAAACCCCGTTGTTCCGTGAGACCCCGGTGGAAAGCACCTCGGCTTTCGGAACAATGGGCGAAATCGAGCACGCGCTCCATGCCAAGCAGGTCACCCTGCACGACAAGATCCGTGCGCGATTCGAAACGGTGGACGCTGGCGGCAACCCGGTAACTCCGGTGGTCGTCACGACTCCAGGCCGGATGATGATCGCGCAGATCCTGCCCAAGCACCCGAACGTGCCGTTCGACCTGATCAACCGGCAGCTGACGAAGAAGAACGTCTCCGACGTGATCGACATGGTGTATCGCCATTGCGGTCAGAAGGAGTGCGTGATTTTCGCCGACCGCATGATTGGTCTGGGCTTCGCGCAGGCCTGCAAGGCCGGTCTGTCGTTCGGCAAGGACGATCTGATCATCCCGGTGGAGAAGGAAGGCCTGATCCATCGCACGCAGAACGAAGTGAAAGAGTTCGAGCAGCAGTATCAGGACGGTCTGATCACCGCCGGCGAGCGCTACAACAAGGTGGTGGACGCCTGGTCGCGTTGCACCGACGAAGTCGCGACCGCGATGATGAAGGAAATCAGCAAGCAGGAAGTCGGCGTGCCCACCAACTCGGTGTGGATGATGTCGCATTCCGGCGCGCGTGGGTCGCCGGCCCAGATGCGCCAGCTCGCGGGCATGCGCGGCCTGATGGCCAAGCCGTCTGGTGAGATCATCGAGCAGCCGATCATCGCGAACTTCAAGGAAGGCCTGTCCGTCCTCGAATACTTCAACTCCACCCACGGCGCCCGTAAGGGCCTCGCGGATACCGCGTTGAAGACCGCGAACTCCGGCTATCTGACGCGGCGTCTGGTCGACGTGGCGCAGGATTGCATCATCGTCGAGGACGATTGCGGTACCGACCGCGGCCTGACGGTGAAAGCGGTCATGGATGGCGGTGAGGTTGTGTCCTCCCTGGCCGAGCGCGTGCTGGGCCGCACCACGGCCGAGGACGTGCTCGATCCCACCGGTGGCGCCGTGCTGGTGCCCGCCAATACCCTGATCGAGGAAATCGAGGCCGACAAGATCGATGTCGCCGGTGTCGAGTCGATCAAAATCCGCTCCGTGCTGACCTGCGAAGCGCGCATCGGCGTTTGCGGCCACTGCTACGGCCGCGATCTGGCGCGCGGCACCACGGTGAACATCGGCGAAGCCGTCGGCGTCATCGCGGCGCAGTCGATCGGCGAACCCGGCACCCAGTTGACGATGCGCACCTTCCACATCGGTGGCGCGGCGCAGCGTGGCGCCGAGGTCTCCGCCGTGGAAGCCAGCCACGAAGGCACGATCGTCATCAACAACCGCGTCATCGTGATGAACAGCCAGGGCGGCACCGTCGTCATGAGCCGGAATTGCGAAATCGTGCTGACGGACGACAAGGGCCGCGAGCGCGCCCGCTTCCGCGTGCCGTACGGTGCTCGGTTGCTGGCCGACGAGGGTGCCACGGTCACCCGCAACCAGAAGCTGGCGGAGTGGGATCCGTACACCCTGCCGATCATCACTGAACGCGACGGCCAGGTCGAATACCTCGACCTGATCGAAGGCGTGACATTGGTGGAGCGGATGGATGAAGTGACCGGCCTGACCTCCAAGGTCGTGGTCGATTACAAGCAAGCCGCCAAGGGCGTCGATCTGCGGCCGCGCTTGCAATTGAAGGACTCCAACGGCGACGTCATCCGGCTGCCGAACAACACCGATGCGCGCTACTTCCTGGCCCCGGACTCCATCCTTTCGGTGGATAACGGCGCGCAGGTCGCGGCCGGCGACGTGCTGGCCCGCATCCCGCGGGAAGGCAGCAAGACCCGCGACATCACCGGCGGTCTGCCGCGCGTGGCGGAACTGTTCGAAGCGCGCCGCCCCAAGGATCACGCCGTCATCGCCGAGTGCGACGGGCGCGTGGAATTCGGCAAGGACTACAAGGCCAAGCGCCGCGTCATCGTGAAGAACGACGAGACGGGCGAGGAAACCGAGTACCTGATCCCGAAGGGCAAGCACGTTTCGGTGCAGGAAGGCGACTTCGTGCGCCGCGGCGACCCCTTGGTCGATGGACCCCGCGTGCCGCACGACATCCTGAAGGTGATGGGCGTGGAGGTGCTGGCCGACTACCTCGTGAACGAAATCCAGGACGTCTATCGTTTGCAGGGCGTGAAGATCAACGACAAGCACATCGAAGTGATCGTCCGCCAGATGCTGCAGAAGGTGGAAATCATGGATCCGGGCGACACCACCTTCCTGACCGGGGAGCAGGTGGATCGCACCGAATTCGATCACACCAATGCCAAGCTGATGAAGGATGAGCGTCCGGCGGTTGCGATGCCGGTGCTCCAGGGCATCACCAAGGCATCGTTGCAGACCAACAGCTTCATCTCGGCCGCTTCCTTCCAGGAGACGACGCGGGTGCTGACCGAGGCCGCGACAGCGGGCAAGAGCGACAGCCTGACGGGTCTGAAGGAAAACGTGATCGTCGGGCGCTTGATCCCGGCGGGCACGGGCGCGGTGATGAACCGGTTGCGGTCCATCGCGGCGGGTCGCGATGCCCGGAATTTGGAGTATGCGCATCCCCGAATCGAAGCGGCGGAGTAAGCGCCGGGACCAAGCCAGGGAGCTCTGCCCCCTGGAACCGGGAATGGGTGGAATGACGGAAGGGGCTATCAGGACCATGACAGGTCCCGGTAGCCCTCTTCATCATTCCGCCAGCCAGTCCTCCGACCGCAGCCCCTCCACCCGGTTGAACTCCCCCAGATTACCGGTCACCACAACCAGTCCGCGACTACGGGCATGTCCGGCGATCAGCAGATCGTAGCCGCCGCTCGGCAGGCCCTGGCGCTCCAACGTTGTTCTTATATTGGCGGCATGGGCGGCGGCTGCGTCATCGAAGGGCAATACCGTCAGCCGAGCGGCGAATTGTTCGACGGTTCGGCGATTTTCGGCGGGGCGGGCAGATTTTTCCGCGCCATGCAAAAGCTCCGTCAGGACAATGGTCGAAATGCAGAGCGCATCTGCCTCCTGGTTGAAGCGCTTACGCAAGCCGGCGGGGCGATCGCGCAGGACGCGGATACAAAGATTCGTATCCAGCAACCATCGCAACATCAGAAGGACTCCCGGACCTGCGGCGCCGGCTGGTCGCGCGCTCCCAGGTCGATGCCGGGTGCGTCGAAGAAGTCGTCCCAGACGGACTCCGCGGGCACGATAATGCGGCGTGCACCGTCCCGAATGATCCGCACCTCGCGGACATCGGGCGGAAACGCGACATCCTTTGGCAATCGAACGGCCTGGGACCGGTTGGTTTGGAACAGCGTTGTACTGGTCACGATGGCGGCCTCCTCTCTGGGATATACAAAAGGTATATCCAACATCGTCGATGTCAAGGCATGTTCGGGTTGCGATCCGCCGCTATTCCCGGCACCCTCCCATCCAACTGGAGGGCCCCAGACATGCACGACCTCGTCATCCGCCACGGCACCGTGATAGACGGCACCGGCGGCGCCGCGTTCGAAGCCGACGTCGCCATCGCCAACGGCAAAATCGCCGCGATTGGCAAAGGCCTCCCACGCGGGGCAAAGGAAATCGACGCGCGGGGGAAAATAATCACGCCCGGCTTCATCGACCCCCACTCCCACTACGACGCCCAGGCAACCTGGAGCAGCCGGATCACCCCCTCGTCCTGGAACGGCGTCACCACCACGCTGATCGGCAATTGCGGCGTCGGCTTCGCCCCCTGCAAGCCCGACCAGCGCGACATGCTGGTGAAACTGATGGAGGGCGTCGAGGACATCCCCGAGGTCGTGCTGACCGAGGGCCTGCCATGGAACTGGCACAGTTTCCCCGATTACCTGAACGCCCTCGAAGCCCGCCCGTTCGACCTGGACGTCGCCACCCAGGTGCCACACGCCGCCCTGCGGGTGTACGTGATGGGCAAGCGCGGCCTCGCCCGCGAACCCGCGACCCAGGCCGACAGCGACGCCATGGCCCGCCTCGCCGCCGAAGGCATCCAAGCCGGCGCACTCGGCTTCTCCACCTCCCGCACCATCAACCACAAGACCAAGCGCGGCGAGCTGATCCCCACCCTCCAGGCCGAGGAAGCCGAACTCACCACCATCGGAAAGGCGCTCGGGGACCTGGGCGCGGGCTGGCTCCAGGTGATCTCCGACTTCGACGATCCGGCGCGGGAATTTGCCATGCTACGGCGGATCACCGCCGCCCCGGGGCGCAAAATGGCGATCACCATTCTGCAACGCGACGCCAAGCCCGAGGAATGGCGCCAAATCACCGGCTGGATCGCCGAGGCCAATGCCTCGGGCGTCGGCATGCTCGGCCAGGTCCTGACGCGCGCCACCGGCATCCTGCTGGGCTTCGAGATTTCCCAGAACCCGTTCTATGGCCGCCCCAGCTACATGGCGCTGGCCGGGTTGCCGCACGCGGACCGGATCGCGGCATTGCGCCAACCGGGCACGAAAAAACGCATCCTGTCCGAAACCATCGACGACAAAACGCTGGAACGCCGCGTATCCCGCTGGGATCGCATTTTCCCGCTGAACGACCCACCGAACTACGAACCCTCCCCGAACGACAGTATCGCTGCCATGGCCGCTCGGCAGGGCAGGGACTCCGCCGACCTTGCTTACGATTTGCTGCTGGAGAACGACGGCAAAACGATCCTGTATCGGCCGTTGTCGAATTATACTCGGGGCAACCTGAACACGGTGCACGACATGCTGACCCATCCCGCGACCATCGTGGGCCTCGGCGACGGTGGAGCGCATGTGGGCATGCTATGCGACTCCAGCGCCATCACCACCATGCTGACGCACTGGACCCGTGACCGGACGGTTGGGGAGAAATTCGCGCTCCCCTGGGCGATCCGGCGGGTGACATTGGACTCCGCCGCGGCGATCGGGCTGAACGACCGGGGCGTGGTGAAAGCAGGCTACAAGGCGGACCTCAACGTGATCGACTACGATCGTCTGTCGTTGCACACGCCCCAGGTGGTCTACGACCTCCCCGCCGGCGGGCGGCGTCTGATCCAGAAAGCGGCGGGGTACGAGGCAACGATCGTGTCCGGCGTGCCCGTATACCGCGAAGGCGAGGCAACGGGGGCGTTGCCCGGAAGGCTGGTGCGTGGGGCGCAATCGGCGCCGGTGTAAGCCGATGTCCTATGTCGGGCAGTCGCTGCTGCGAACGGAAGACCACCGGTTCCTGATCGGCGCCGGTCGTTTCGTTGAAGATATAGACGTCCCCGGTGTGGTGTGGGCGCAGGTGGTGCGTTCCCCTCATGCGCATGCGGTCATCACGGGGATCGATACAGCGGCGGCGCTTGCCGTCCCCGGCGTATTGGCCGTCTACACATACGACGACATCGCGGACCTCGGCTTGATGTTGTGCCCGACGCAGGTTGCGACGATGGAGCCGATGCGGGTTCCACCGCGCCCCGCGCTGGCCCATCGAAGGGTGCGGCATGTCGGCGATCCCGTTGCCTTCGTTGTGGCCGAAACCCGAACGGCGGCGCGCGATGGGGCTGAGGCGGTGGCGGTTTCGTACGGTCCTCTGCCCTGTGTGGTAAACGGCGTCGCGGCGATGGATGCCGGTGCGCCCCTGCTGTGGGACGGCATCACCGGCAACGTATCGTACCGTTTTCAGAAAGGTGACGCGGACGCGGTGCAAGCGGCGTTTATCTCGGCGGCACATACTGTCCAAGTGGAACTGGTTAACAATCGCCTGATTATCGCTCCTACCGAAACGCGGGCCGGTATCGGCCGCTTTGGCGACGATGGGTTCGAACTAATCGTCACGGCTGCCGGCGTGCACGGCATCCGCGACCAACTGGCAGGCGTGTTCGGCCGGCCGCCCGAGCGCATGCGCGTCATTGCCCCCGATGTCGGCGGGGGCTTCGGCATCAAGAACGCGTTGTACCCGGAATGGATTCTTCTTCTGCATGCCGCCCGCGCCTTGGGCCGGCCGGTCAAATGGGTCGCCGAACGGGCCGAGGATTTCAACGGTACCGCCCAAGGCCGCGACAACGTCACCAAGGCTCGGCTGGCGCTGGATGAAGACGGGCGCTTCCTGGCGCTGGATGTCCAGACCGTGGCGAATCTTGGCGCTTACATGTCCTCGGGCGGACCGGGCAGTTCCACCAATGCGCCAGCCAACGCCATGGGCAGCGGCTACGTTATTCCGGCGATCTTCATGGACGTGCACGGCGTCTTCACCAACACGCTTCCGATCGAGGCTTACCGAGGCGCCGGCAAGCCCGAGGTGAATTACATGATCGAGCGGCTGGTGGACCTCGCCGCCCGCCGCCTGAACATCGACCCTGTCGAGCTACGCCGCCGCAATCTCGTCAGTGCGTTTCCATACCGAAAGTCCCTCGGCACCGTCATCGACTGCGGGCGCTTC
This sequence comes from uncultured Acetobacteraceae bacterium, assembly GCA_903924985.1. Classification (GTDB taxonomy): domain Bacteria; phylum Pseudomonadota; class Alphaproteobacteria; order Acetobacterales; family Acetobacteraceae; genus Rhodopila. The sequence goes on along the minus strand of CAIYDT010000235.1, from coordinate 23,180 downwards.
GCAGCCAACATCGACGACGCGGTGGTCAACGCCGACCGCGCGGGATTCTCCGCCAGACGCGCCGCATCCGAAGCGCGGGGATTGCGCCGAGGCATGGGGATTTCCTGCTTTCTGGAAACTGCCCGAGGCTCCCCCAACGAAGGCGCCGAACTCCGTTTCGAAACCGATGGCCGTGTGGCGATCCTGGTCGGCACGCAATCCAACGGTATGGGCCACGAAACGGCTTACACACAGATCGCCGCCGATCTGCTGGGTCTGCCGCCGGAAACCTTCCGCTACGTGCAAGGAGATACCGGCGTCGTGCGCGCCGGCAACGGCCATGGTGGCGCGCGGTCCATGCACATGGGTGGGGCAGCGCTGGTGAAAACCGTCAACACCATGCTGGACAAAGCCAAACCCATCGCCGAGCGCATGCTGCAAGCGGCGCAGGTGTCGTTCGCCCAGGGAAGGTTCACGGTGACAGGCGAACCCGAGCGCGGCATCGCCCTGCTGGACGTTGCCGCCGCCGTCCGCGATACGGACGAAAGCCTCGATACCTATGTCTGGAACCTGCTCGACGTCATCACCTTCCCCAACGGCTGCCACATCGCCGAGGTCGAGGTCGATCCCGAAACCGGATTTATATCGTTGCAGCGTTATACCGCCGTCGACGATTTCGGCACGCTGATCAACCCCATGCTCACGCTCGGCCAAATCCACGGCGGGGTGGCGCAGGGCATCGGGCAGGCGATGCTGGAACACACGGTCTACGACCGCGAAACCGGCCAACTTCTGAGCGGTTCTTTCATGGACTACGCGCTACCCCGCGCCGACGACCTGCCCAATTTCGACGTAACCCTGACCGGCGTGCCAACCCGGGGGAATCCGCTCGGTGTCAAAGGCGCCGGCCAGGCGGGCGCCATCGCCGCGCCGCAGGCCGTGGTGCTGGCGGTGATCGACGCACTCGGGGTAGACCATCTCGACATGCCGCTGACGCCGGAGCGCGTCTGGCGGGCCACTCAAACGGGAAAACGCCCATGACTAACCCGCCCCGCATCGCCGCGGAAGAATACCTGGACGCCCTCGCAGCGCACGGGATCGACTATCTGTTCTGCAATCCCGGCACCGATTTCGCGCCGATCGTGGAGGCCTATGCCCGCTCCGCCCGCACCAACGCCATCGTGCCGCGCCCGATGGTGGTGCCGCACGAGAATTGCGCGGTGGGGATGGCGCACGGCTACACGATGGTGTCCGGCCGGCCGCAGGCGGTGATGCTGCACACGAACGTGGGGACCGCGAACTCGATCAACATGCTGATCAACGCCAGCCGCGACCGTGTGCCGATGCTACTGACCTCCGGCCGCACGCCGTTCACCGAAACCGGGGCGGAGGGCTCCCGCAGCGTGCATATCCACTGGGCGCAGGAGATGTACGACCAGGCGGGCATGCTGCGCGAGATGGTCAAGTGGGACTACGAAATGAAGCGCGGCGACCAGGCCGGTGCGGTGGTGGACCGCGCGCTGGAAATCGCCAACGCATCCCCACAAGGTCCCGCCTATTTGTCGCTGCCGCGCGAAGTGCTCGGCGAAATCGTGGGGCCATCCGCCACCAACCGCGCCCACCGCGCCGGGCCGAGGCCGCCGGTGCCGGCGGGGGACGATATCGAAATCCTGGCCGGCTGGATCGCCCAGGCGAAAAACCCCCTGATCATCACGGGCATGTTGGGCAAGGATCCGCGCGACGCCATCGCGCTGGAGACGTTGGTGGACCGCTGGGCCATCCCGGTCATCCCCTACAATACCCGCTATTTCGCGATCGGCGCGAACAACCCCATGTTCCAGGGCTCCGCCCCCGGCCCGTTGCTGGCGGATGCCGATCTGGTCATCGTGTTCGAAACGGACGTGCCCTGGATCCCCAGCAAGGAAGGCCCCGCGGCCAACGCCAAAATCGTACAAATCGGGGAGGATCCGTTGCACGCGCGCCTGCCGATGCGCGGTTTCCCCTCCGACATGACCATCACCGCGACGGCGTTGTCGGTGTTGGAGGCGTTGAACGAGGCACTCCGCCCGTACGCCATGCCGCATGTCGAAGAACGCATGGCGCGCCTGACGAAGCGATCCGAAGCCCTGCACGCGGGCTGGCGGGCCGAGGCCGAAAAAGCCGGCGCATCCGACAAAATCACGTTGGCATGGCTGAACCATTGCTTGCGGGATGTGATCGACCGCAACGCCATCGTGATCAGCGAGTATTCGTTCAAGCAGGAATACTGCGCGCTGGAACGACCCGGCAGCCTGTTCGCCCTGTCCTCCGCCGGCGGCCTCGGATGGGGTTTCCCCGCCTCGCTTGGTGCCAAGCTGGCGGCCCGCAACCGGATGGTTGTTTCGGTTCTGGGCGATGGTGCCTACATGTTCGCCAACCCCACGGCCTGCCACTACGTCGCGCAAATGCAGAAACTGCCGGTGCTGACCATTATCTACAACAATGCCCTGTACGGCGCGGTTCGGCGGTCGACGCTGGAGATGTACAGCGAAGGCGTCGCGGCGGAAGATGACGGACGCCTGCTGGCCGATCTCCCAGCCCCAAACTTCGAAAAGATTGTCGCGGCGCATGATGGCCATGGGGAGCGGGTGGAGCATCCCGCCGACTTGCCGGCCGCCCTGGCTCGCGCTGTCGCAGCGGTAAAATCCGGGCAGCAGGCGCTGGTGAATGTGATCTGCCCGCCCTGATGCGCGCCTCGGTCCTGATTGTTGGCGGGGGACCGGTCGGGTCCACCTTGGCGCTCGATCTCGCGTGGCGCGGAATCGATGTGGTTGTGGTCGAGCAAAATCCGGCGGGGCAGATGCCGGGGGTGAAATGCAACCATGTGGCTGCTCGGACCATGGAGATTTTCCGGCGGCTGGGTGTGTCGCAAATCGTGCGCGACACCGGACTGCCCGCGGATCATGCGAACGATGTGGCATTTCGGGTTTCGGCGGTGTCCGAGGATTTTGCTCGCATCCAAATTCCCTGCCGGCGTGACCGCTATACGCGCAAGGATGGGCCGGATGGGTGGTGGCCGACGCCGGAACCGCCGCATCGGATCAATCAGATTTACCTCGATCCGCTGTTGGCCGACCAGGCGCGGGCGCGGCCGAATGTGCGGTATTTGAATCGGGTGCGTGTCGGCGGGTTTACCCAAACCGAAAGCGGCGTGACGGCCGAGGCCGAAGACCTGGATACCGGCGTCCGGTTCGTTATTAACAGCGATTATTTGGTCGGCTGCGACGGTCCATCGTCGATGGTGCGCCATGAAATCGGCGCTCGCCTGACCGGCGATGCGATGATCGGCCGCACGCAATCCACGTATATCCGAGCGCCGGGTCTGCGCGGGATGATGCAAGCGGAACCGGCGTGGAGTACGCAGGTCATGAACCCCCGCCGTAGCGCGAATATGTTCGCGGTGGACGGGCGGGAGACATGGTTGATCCACAACTATTTGCGCCCGGACGAAACCGATTTCGCGGCCATAGACTCCGATGCCTGCATCCGGGCGCTTTTGGGCGACGGGGTGGAGTATCAGGTCATGACGCAGGAAAACTGGATCGGCCGCCGCATGCTGGCGGACCGGTTCCGCGACCGGCGCGTGTTCATTTGTGGGGACGCGGCGCACCTCTGGGTGCCTTTTGCCGGCTACGGCATGAACGCCGGGATCGCGGATGCGGTGAACCTGTCCTGGATGCTGGCGGGTATCCTGAAAGGATGGGCCGATCCGGATATTCTGGCGGCGCATGAGGCGGAACGCTGGCCGATCACCGAACAGGTTTCGCACTTCGCTATGGACACGGCCGCGGCGTTGATGAAGGCGCGGGGCGCGGTGCCGGCGGATATTGAGACCAATCCGGCGGCGCGGGAGGCGTTGGGCCAGCAGATGTTGGCGATGCACACGCCGCAGTTCTGCTGCGGCGGGTTGAATTTCGGGTCGTACTATGATCGTTCTCCAATCGTCGCCTATGACGGGGAAGCGCCGCCGCCCTATACGATGGACACATTCACGCCCTCCACCGTGCCCGGCTGCCGCACGCCGCATATTTGGTTGGACGACGGCCGGTCGCTGTATGACGCGATGGGACCGGATTATACGCTGCTGCGGTTCGATGCTTCGGTGTCAGTCGAAGCTTTAATCCGAGCGGCGGCGGTGCGGGGTGTGCCGTTGTCGGTGCTCGACGTTGCATCGCGGCCGCCGTATCGGGAGAAACTGGTTCTGTCCCGCCCCGACCAGCACGTCGCCTGGCGCGGGAACGAATTGCCAAACGATATCATGGGGTTGGTGGACCGCATCCGCGGCAGTACCGGAGAAAATTGATGGCGGTTGTCGAATATGCGCGGCATGATGGTGTGGCCCTGCTGGGCGATATTTATGTCCCCGATGGGCCAGGGCCTTTTCCGGCCCTGATTGGGGTGCATGGTGGCGGCTGGCAGCAAGGCTCGCGCGATATTTACAAGCATTGGGGGCCGTTTCTCGCGGCCCGCGGATACGTATTGCTGGCGGTGGATTACCGCACCGCCGCGCCCGGCCGCAAAAGCTACCCGGACGCCGTGCACGACGTGCGCGCCGCCGTGCAGTTCCTGAAAGGCGAGGCTGCGTCTTACAAAGTCGACCCCGCTCGGGTCGCGCTGATCGGCGATTCCGCTGGCGGGCATCTGGCGACGCTGGTGGCATTGGCGGGAGACCACCCCACATTTGCCGGCGCTTACCTGGACGACAAGCACGCGGCACAAAGCACCAAGGTCAAATGCGCCGTCGGGGTCTATGGCATCTACGATATGGTCCGGCAGTGGAACAGCGACCAGATCAGCCGGCCGCGCAACCAAATCTCGGAACAGTTCCTCGGCGCCGCGCCGATGGACGACCGTCGGGTGTTCTTCGATGCCTCGCCCATGAGCTACGTGACCATGGCGAACAACAACACGGCCTTCCTTCTGACCTATGGCACCGAGGACGACATCGTCGATCGCGGCCAGTCCGACGATTTTTTGCTCGCGCTGAAACAGGCAAAATTCTGGGCACGCAACGCGGTGATCCAAGGCTGGGGCCATTATTGGATGGGCACTTCGCCGGAGGATCCGGCTACGGGTGCCGCTTTGTTCGCACCCCGGCTGCTGCGTTTCCTTGAGGATATGCTTTGACCTCCAGCGAAACTATCTACGAAGCCCCCCGTCCCGCGGCGAAGCGGGGGGAGAGGGTGATCACCAGCACCTGCGGCCATAATTGCGGCGGGCGCTGTGTGGTGAACGCGCATGTCGCGGATGGGCGCATCGTGCACATCTCCACCGACCGCCGGCGCTGGAACCCCGATCACCCGCCGCTGCCCGCCTGCGCCCGCGGCGTCGGGCAGATCGAGCGCACCTATCACCCCGACCGCCTGAAATACCCGATGCGCCGATCCGGCCCGCGCGGATCGGGGCAATTCACCCGCGTTTCCTGGGATGAGGCGCTGGACGAAGTCGCGTTGCAGATGCAACGGATCAGAAGTACCTACGGCAGCGCCGCGATCCTTGACGCGTCGCGCACCGGTAGCCTGTCCATGCTACACGGGCGCGGGGCCGCGCGACGCTTCCACTACATGGCCGGTGGCTGCACAGACCTGTGGTCAAGTATGTCGTCGGAGGCGGAGATTTTCGCGGTCCGGACTACCTACGGTCCCGGTGTCGGATACAAGGCTTCAGGCCGCGAACCCACCGATTACGCCAACTCCAAATTCATTCTGATGTGGGGGTGGAGTCCCGCCGACGGCACCTTCGGCACCGGCACGATGCCGTTCCTGAAAGACGCGAAAGCAAACGGCGTGCGCATCGTCTGCGTCGATCCGCGGCAGACCAATACCAGCCGGCAACTCGCGGATGAGCATATTTTCATCCGGCCGTCCACCGACGCCGCCGCGTTGATCGCGATGGCCTATGTCATTGTCAGCGAGAACCTGCACGACCAGGATTTCTGTGACCGCCACGTGCTGGGCTTCGACAACACAACGCCGTCATACAAGGCCTACGTGACCGGCGAGATCGACGGCATCCCGAAAACCCCCGAATGGGCGGCGGAAATTACCGGCATCCCAGCCGAAACCATCCGACATTTGGCCATCGAATTTGCCACCAGCAAACCCGCCGCCCTGCACTGCGGCTACGCGCCCGGCAGGACCTTGAACGGCGACCAATTCCACCGCGCCGCTCACGCCTTGGCGGCGATCACTGGCAATGTGGGCGTAAAAGGCGGCAATTCCGGCGTCAGTAACGGCGCCACCGGGCGGCGTGGCATCGAAAGCCTGCCGACGGGGAAAAACCCGATAGACGCTCTTGTATCCTCCCCGCTGCTGGCAGATCTGCTGGCGCGCGGCAAGGCGGGCGGCTACCCCGCCGACATCAAATTGATTTATGCCGCGGGCGGCAATCTGTTCAACCAGGCGCCGAACGCCAACAAGATGGTCGCGAGCCTGGAGAAGGTGGAATTCATCGTCGCACAGGACAATTTCCTGACCCCGACGGCCCGCTACGCCGATATCCTGCTGCCCGCCACGACCTTCTGGGAGAGGAACGACGTCCATACCCCGTGGTCCGGCGCCGGGCACTACGCCATCTACATGCACCAGGCGATCGAGCCGATGTATGAATGCCGCAACGACATCGATATTTTCTCCGACCTCGCGAAGCGCCTGGGTATCGAAGGCTACAACGACAAGACCGAGGAAGAATGGCTGCGCGATCTCACCGGCAATGCCGTCCAGGACTTCGACGCCTTCCGCGATAACGGCGTCGCCCGTTTCCCCCAACCCCAAGACGCGGTGGCATTCGCAGCGGAAATCCGGGGCGAGAAACCGTTCTCCACGCCATCGGGGAAAATCGAAATTTATGCCACCACCCTCGCGGCCAATCCGGACCCGTATGGGCTCGGGGAAATATCCGTCATCCCAACCTGGGTGCCGCCTCCGGTCGACCAAAAATACAAGCTGGCGCTATGCACGCCGAAATCGCGCGCCCGCACGCATTCGATCCACGGCAACCAGCCCAGCCTCGCGCGCGTCGATCCCGACACTGTTTGGCTGCATCCCGGCGACGCCAAAGCACGCGGCATCCGCAACGGCCAAGCCGTGCGGGTGTTCAACGATGCCGGTGCCACCATCCTGCTGGCCGAGGTCACGGCACGCATCGCGCCGGGTGTGGTGTCCATCAAGGAGGGGGCCTGGTTCACCCCCGACGGCAGCGGCACCGACCGTAAGGGGTGTGCCAACGTCCTGACTCTTGACCGGTCGGCGCCTTGTGGGGCAACCACCTACAACACCAATCAGGTTGAGATCGAGGCACTCAGATGACCCAGAAATCCATCGCCGCTTTGCTTCTGCTGACGCTTTTGGCTGCCTGTAACACGATTGCCGGCGCTGGCCAGGACCTCAGCGCCGCCGGCCACGCCGTGGCGAACACGGCGGAAAAGGCCGGCGCCTCAAAGTAACGCCGGGGCGACCTGCTCCCGGAAAAGCGTCAGGCTGCGGGCGGTGTCGTCATAGGACATCGGCCCCAGGCGGAACTGCATGATCAATCCCCCGACGCCGGTCGCCCGCAACGCCGACAACTTCTCGGTGACGGTCGCGGGGGAGCCGTAGACCAGCGAATGTTCCACCACGGTACGGGCTGGCGGTGCGGTGCCGGGCGCGGGCATGGGGACGATGGACACACCCTGCTCGCGGTACACTTGGTGCCGCATGGCGGCGCGCATTTCCTGCATGGCGTGGAAGGCGGGGACGGCGATGCGTTCGGCTTCCGCGTCGGTGTCGGCCACGCAGACGTTGCGCCAGACCCAGCATTCTCCGACGCGGGTTTCGACCGCGGCGTCGTCCAGACCGGTTTCGCGTAACGCGGCGCGGTACAGCACCATCCGCCGAGCGGTTTCGGCGTTGGTCTGCACGTTCATCATGAAGGGGCGGCCCTGGCGGGCAATGTCCAACATGCCGTGTTCGGTGGCGGCGGCGCGGATGACGGTGGGGTGGGGTTTGGTAAACGGGGCGGGCCGCAGTGCCGGTAATCGCAGGTCGAAATACTTGCCGTGGTGCTCGAATTTGTCGCCCTTCCAGGCTTCCAACATGATCGCCTCAGCTTCTTCGAAGCGGCCCTGCGCCTCGGTGTGATCGATGCCGAAACCCTGGTAATCGTAGATGTTGTAGGCTGTCCCCCGCCCCAGCCCGACGATCAGCCGGCCACGGGTGAGATTATCGATCAAAGCCATTTGCTCGGCCATGCGGATGGGATGGTGCAGCGCCATCTGTGCCACCGCGAAGCCGATATGGGCGTGGGTGGTGGTCCTCGCCAAAGCGGCGGCGAAGGTCACGGGGTCGACATAGGCGCAGATGCCGTCGAAATGGTGCTCCGCCAGCCAGATAACGTCGTAGCCCAGGCGGTCGGTGAGCAGCGCTTCCTCGAACGTCTCATCAATGATGCGGGCGTCCTCCGCCGGGGAGCGGCTCTCGGGGAACAGGAAGTTGGAGATTTTCATCCGGCGCACCTTTGCGATACTGGGACGCATGATACGCTGCGCTCCCCATCGCGAAAGACCCGCCCCATGAGCTACGAACCGGCCCGCTTCGATTTCTCCCAGCCCATCCGGATCGACCTCTATTCCGACACCCGCACCCGCCCGTCGCGCGCGATGAAACAGGCGATGGTGGAGGCCGAGATGGGCGACGAACAGGCTGGTTCCGACCCATCGGTCTGGGCCCTGTGCGACTATTCCGCCAAGCTTTTGGGAAAGGAGGCGGCGATGTTCCTGCCCTCCGGCACCATGTGCAACCAGGTGGCGATCGCGACGCACACACGGCCGGGCGACGAGATCCTGGCGCATGAGGACGCGCATATCCAATCCAGCGAGGCCGGCGCCCCCGGCGCCATCAGCGGCGTGCTGATCCGCGGCCTGCCGGGGGAGCGGGGGATTTTCACCGCCGACACGCTGCGGGAGGCGATCCGGCCGGTGTCGCGCTACTCCCCCCCGCAAACGCTGGTGGAGGTCGAGCAGACCGCCAACAAGGGCGGCGGCGCGTGCTGGAGCGTCGCCGGGCTGCAATCGGTGGCGGATGTGGCGCATGCGCATGGGATGAAAGTGCATATGGATGGCGCCCGCCTGATGAACGCCGCCATAGCGCTGGGCGTGCCGGCGTCGGACATCGCCGCGTCGTGCGACACGGTGTGGCTGGATTTCACCAAGGGGCTGGGGGCGCCGCTTGGGGCCGTGCTGGCGGGAAGCCGGTCATTCATTGGCGAGGCGTGGCGGTGGAAGCAGCGCCTGGGCGGGGCGATGCGTCAGGGGGGGATGAACGCGGCGGCTTGCCTTTATTCCCTACAGCACAACATCGACCGGCTGGCCGAGGACCATGCCAACGCGGCCGCTCTGGCGCGCGGCATGGCGCAAATTCCGGGGATTACGGTGGAGATGCCGGAGACCAATCTGGTGTTCTTCGACATCCGTGGCACCGGTTTAACGGTGCCGGAATTCGCCGCGCGTTTGCGGCCGCATGGGGTGGCGGTGTCCTCGACGGATGCGTATCGCGGGCGGGCGTGTCTGCATCTGGATGTGAGTGCGGCGATGGTGGAGGAGGCTTTGGGGATTATGCGGACAGTGGTGGCGGGGTAGGCTCGGGCTAAGTACCGCGATGATGTTACGCGGCCGGTGTGTCAGTCCCAATATGGATCGGCATCGATATTCGGGTGTGGAATGCATTCCAATATCAAATCGAATGTGATGCAGACCGGATTGTCGCCTCGCACCAGCCGCCCATCGTGCACCCGGCCTGCCATGTCCACCACCAGCAGGTTCAGGTCCGCCGTTCCATCGCGCACTGTGCCGCTGCGCACAAGGACTTCCGTCGCGTGATCGTCCACCTGGGTGCCGTTGGTGAACTGTGCCCCGATCAGGCTACCGAGGCTTCCGCGGACCACAGCATTCTGCATCCCATGCGCTGCCGCTATGGATTCGATGGCCAGCGTGATGTCCTCGTTCGGCTTGACCCGAGCGAATACGGCGCCACCCGGCGTTGAAACACCGCTCGGCTGAAACAGCGTGAAGTTGGTTTCCGCGTCCGGTGCCGTGGTAACGCGAATATCGCGAAAGCCCCAAGCCTCGATCTCGGTTTCCTCGTACACGACGCTGTCGCCGGGCAGAATGTGCCCGCCGCGCCGTTGGCCGTCCGGTTCCACCCACGCCGCGTGGCAATGCAGGAACGGCCGTCCGTCGTTCCAACCGAACGTGGCGTTTGCCTGCTCGATCCGCGTTACGCCGATAGGTGCCTGAGGCGCGGTGAAATACGCGACGTGCGACGCATCGTCCGCCGGCCCTGGCATCACGTAGCGGAACGGGTTTAGCGCACCGCCCTTCACGACCAGCGTCGCGCTCTGGAACCCCGCCTCCACCAGCGGCCCGGTCAGCGCCTCGGTCAACGTCGAACCCGCCCGCAGCACGAACCGCAGCGGTACCAGTTCCCCACCGAAACTATCGATCCGAACCGGATGCACCGGCCCCGGTTGCACCAAATGCCGCATCAACGCCCCACCGCGTAGCCCTGCATCCCGCGCGGGTTGGCGCCGGCCAGCATCTGGCCGTCGGGTTCAAGCCGAGCACCGGACAGGCGGCCCTCGCTCCAGTCCTCGCCTTTTTCGGCTTTGTGGTCGCGGGCTTTCAGTTCGTACATGACGGCGTTGGGGTATCGCCCCTCCAGCACCAGCCTCCCGGGCTTGGCCACCCGCGGCCAGAAGCTGGACGGCCAGTGTTCGGAGTGGAAGGACGGCGCGTCGATCGCCTCCTGGATGCCCATCTTGTGGTGCACCATGCGCAGGAAGAACGTTGTCGACCACTGGTCCTGCTGTTCCCCGCCCGGGGTGCCGAACGCCATCCAGGCCTTGCCATCGCGCAGGGCGAAGCTGGGGGACAATGTGGTGCGGGGGCGCTTGCCGGGGGCCAGGCTGTTGGGCAGCCCCTCCTTCAACCAGAACATCTGCCCGCGCGATCCCATCGGGAACCCCAGCTCGGGGATACAAGGCGAGGACTGCAACCACCCGGCCGAGGGCGTGGCGCTGACCATGTTGCCGTGCTTGTCGATCACATCGATATGGCACGTATCGCCGGACGAAACGCCCATCAGCGCAACGGTCGGCTCGCCCGCCCCCTGCGCCGTCATCGATGCGCGTTCGGCTGCGTTATGATCCACCCAGCCGCCGTAGCCGGGAATCGTGCCAGGGCGCAGCTCCAGCGAGGCCTCTCGGCCGATCAGTTTGCGCCGTTCGTCGTTGTAGGCGTCCGAAAGCAGCGCCTCCATCGGCACCTTCACGAAATCGGGGTCGCCGTAGAAGGCTTCCCGGTCGGCGTAGGCGAGTTTCTGCGCCTCGATCACCGTATGCACGAATTGCGCGCCCATCGGGTCCATGGCGCCGATGTCGAAACCTTTCAGCAGCGCCAGTTGTTGCAGCATGACCGGCCCCTGGCTCCATGGGCCGCATTTCAGCACGGTGTGACCATGGTAGTCGTAGCGCAGCGGATCTTCGACACAAGCTGACCACTTGGCAAAATCGTCGGCGGACAAAAGGCCTCGGTTCTTGCGGCCCGAAGCGTCCAGGATGTCATTGCTCGCGAAAAACTTGCCGACGCATTCGGCGACGTAACCCTTGTACCAGAAGTCCCGCGCGGCCTCGATGCGGGCTTCTCTCGTGGCGCCGACGGCTTCCTTGCAGACGCGTTCGTAGGTTGCGACCAGGGCTGGCCGGCGGAACAGCGCGCCCGGCACAGGTACGTTGCCGCCTGGGAGAAAAACAGCGGCGGAGGTAGGCCATTCCTGCTCGAACAGCGGCTTCACCCCGTTGATGGTGGCGCTGACACGGGCCACGAGATGCACGCCGTTTTTGGCGTAGCCGATGGCGTAGGCGAGAACGTCCGGCAGTTCCCAAGTGCCCCAGTCGCGCAGCAAGCGGCACCAGGCGTCGAACGCCCCGGGCACCACCGCCGCCAGCAGGCCGGTGCCGGGGATCAGGTCGATGCCAATTTCGGAGAATTTCGCCAGCGTCGCGGCCATGGGGGCGGGGCCTTGGCCGCAAATCACCTTCTGCGTGTTGGTTTTGACATCGTGCAGGATGATGGGGGCGTCGCCGCCGGGGCCGTTCAGATGCGGCTCCGCCACATGCAAAGTGAAGGCCGCGGCCACGGCGGCGTCGAAGGCGTTGCCCCCGCGCTCCAGCACCGCCATGCCGACCTGACTGGCGAGCCAGTGCGTGGAGGCGACCACGCCGAACGTGCCGGCGATTTCCGGGCGGGTGGTGAACATAAGGACGCCTCCTGTGGTTGATCGGCGCGCAGGCTAGCGCCAGAGTGCGCCCCGTCAATGACGGGATTGAGCGCGATGCTGGTGCTGGTGGTGGGACCGAGCGGGGCGGGGAAGGACACGCTGCTGGAGGGAGCGCGGAAGGCGCTGCCGGACGCGCGATTCGTGCGCCGGGTCATTACGCGGCCGGCGGAGGCAGGCGGCGAGGATCATGAAGCCGTCAATGAGGCTGCATTCTTGCAGCGGACGTTCGCCCTGCAATGGGGCGCGCATGGCCTGCGCTATGGCATCCCGGCGGATATCGCGGACGATCTGGCGCGGGGTGGTGTGGTGGTGGCCAATGTGTCGCGGGGCGCGATTGCCGAGGCGGCGTCCAGGTTTTCGGTCCACGTGATCGAAGTGACCGCCCCGCCAGATGTTCTGGCTGTCCGCCTGTCCGCGCGAGGACGCGAAACCGAGGCGGACGTGGCGGCTCGGTTGTCGCGGTCGGTGCCGTTGCCGGAGGGTGTGGCGGTCACCCGGGTCACGAACGACGGAAAGCAGGAGGACGGCGTCGCCCGTTTCGTCGCCGCGGTTACCCGAGCAACGGAAGCCGCGCGGCGATCGTGAAGGGGGCACCGGGGGTGGCTTGGACGAACAGGCAGATGTCGGTGACGCGCCTTGGGCGGCTGATTGCATCGGCAAAATGGGATTCGGCTTTCAGCTCATACAGCGCCTTTTCCTCGGCCGTGAGGCGCCGGGTCAGGGTCATGTGGAAGAACCACGTCTCGAACATGTACGGATAGCCCCAGCGCACCAGCATCGCGTCCTGCTCTGCCGTCAGCGGAGACCGGCGGCGGCGGGCGAGTTCTTCGGGTGAGGGCGGTTGGCGGAAGGCGTCGAGTTGTTCCACGCACACATCGGCCAAATGTTGCAGTTCTGGCGAGGGGTGCGTCTCCCGCAATGCCAGAAACCCGTGCAGGTCCATCACCGCGAGGGGCGGGAGGCCGAAGGGCTTCAGGGATTGAGCCATCGCGGTGGCGGCTTTGAGGAAGTCGTCCCACGTGTGTCCTTGGGCCAATCGCATCGGTGGCTTCAGCGTGGCGTGGAAGCCGTACATCCTCGCGTCGTCGGTGATCGCGGCGATGTTCGCGATGTCCGGCTGGGCGATGGGGGCGTTCGTGGCCGGATTCCTGCCCAACCAGTTTGTGCTGGCGGCGGACAGGGGATCGTCCGATGTTGGGGCGTAGTAAACTGCGACCCGGGCCGTCATTTCGTGCCTGCATAGGCGTTCATCGGCGGTTCCATTATTCTTGCTTCAAATAACCCGAACCCCACCGCACCAAACCTGCCGCACCACCGGCAACGTCTCATGCATCCGCACCCGCACCACATCCGCGCGGCACCACAGCGCCAGCCTGCCGCGTTCTTGAAGTCCCACCATCCGCGCTGGCGTATCCGTCACCATGCGGACCGCCGCTGGCAACGACATCCGTTCTTCCCGCGCACACAGAAACGCAGCCTCCACCAGGCTCGGCGGCACGTAATCGGAGGCGAACGCATCCACCGCGTGCGCGTTAACCAATTCCGATACAGATACGTTTCCGGAATGTGATCCTCCGCGCACGATGTTTGGGGCCCCTGCGATCACCTGCATGCCGGCTACTTTCGCTGCTTTCGCGGCAGTTAGCGTCACGGGGAATTCGCTGATCGTGATACCGTCGGCGGCATTTTCCGCGACTTCCGCCTCGGTGCGGTCGTCGTGGCTGGCGATTGGGACGTCGCGGGGGCGGACCATGTCCAGTAGCGCACGGCGGTTCGGATCGCGCAGGCGGGCACGCTGGTCTTGCAATTCCTTGATGCGGCGGTCGACGGTTTCATCGTCCAGACCGCCGCTTTTGCGTAACTTGCGATAGAAATCCATGTTGGCGTATTGCCCCACGCCGGGGCTGTGATCCATCAGGCTGACCAGCCGCACCAGGCGGTGGCCGATCACCGGTTCGACCATGCCAAGCATATCGGGGGCCGGGACCTCGCAGCGCAAATGCAGGAAATGCTCCGCCTTCAGCAGGCCGGTGGGCGCCAGCGCGTCGAGGTCTTTCATGCCGTCGTGAAAGGTGCGGGCACGGTCCTTATCGAAGCCGAGGTCGCCCAGGCATAGCGCATTGAAAATCGTGGTCACCCCGGCGGCGGCGCATTGCGCGTCGTGCGCGATCATGGCCGACCGCGACGGCCAGCGGGATAAGGTACGAGGCTGTACCTGGCGTTCCAGATTATCGGTGTGCAGATCGACGATGCCGGGAATGAGGTAATCCCCGTGCATATCGATGGCACGCGGCAGGGACGTATTCCCGGTGTCCAGGCCGACGATGGTGGCACCTTTCATGGCGATGGTGCCGGTGACGACTTCGTCAGGCAGCACCAGCACGGCGTTGGTCAGAATGGTATCGGGGTCCATGAACGCGGTCATGCGGCCTCTCGGGCTGGGATCAGGGGGAATAAACGGTCGGCGATAGCGTCGCGAACTTCGGCATCGTGGCAGATGGCAACGATCGCGGTCCCGCTCACTTTGGCTTTCTGGATCATGCTCACCACGACGGCGCGGTTTTCAGCGTCCAGGGAGGCGGTGGGCTCGTCCAGCAGCAGGATCGGGTGGCCAGCGATGAAGCCTCGGGCAAGGTTGACGCGTTGCTGCTCGCCGCCGGAGAAGGTGGCGGGAGGAATGGCGTGCAAGCGGCGGGGGATATTCAGGCGCAGCAACAGCGCACCAGCGGCCGCGTGCGCGGCGGCTGGTTCGATGCCGCGCGTAATCAGTTCATCGGCCACGATATCCAGCGTGCCGACACGCGGGACCACACGCAGGAATTGGCTGACGTATCCTAGTGTATCGTGCCGCACAGCCAGGATGACGCGTGGTTCGGCGGTGGCGATATCCACCAACTCGCCCTGGTGCCGGACCATGATCCGCCCGGCCTCGGCGCGGTAGTTGCCGTACAGGCTGCGCATCAGGGTGGATTTTCCGGCGCCGGATGGGCCGGACAGAACCACGCATTCTCCGGAACGAACTTCCAGATCGATGCCGGAGAGAACCGGTAGTTGCATGCCGCCGCGCAGGTGCAGGGTGAAGGTCTTCGCCAAACCTTCCGTGCGAATCATGGTCGTCATGCCTGCAACACCGAACTGACGAGTAATTGCGTGTAGGCATGCTGTGGATCGTCGAGTACCTGATCGGTCAATCCGGTTTCCACGACCCGCCCGCGCTGCATCACCGCGATGCGGTGCGCCAGCAGCCGTGCGACAGCAATATCGTGCGTGACCAGAACGGCGGCGATACCCAGGCGCGCGACCAGTGTACGGATTAAATCCAGCAACCGCGCCTGTACCGAGACGTCCAGGCCGCCGGTGGGTTCGTCCATGAACACCAGGCGGGGGTGCGTGACCAGCGTGCGGGCGATTTGCAGGCGTTGCAGCATGCCGCCGGAGAATGTGCGCGGCAGGTCGTCCACGCGGTTGGCATCGATTTCGACCTGAGTCAGCCAGTCGATCGCCTCGGCGCGGATGTTGCCGTAGTGGCGGGCGCCGCGTGCCATCAGGCGTTCCCCGACATTGCCGCCGGCTGAGACGCTCATCCGCAGGTTCTGCTTGGGGTCCTGATGGACGAATCCCCAATCGGAGCGATGCAGCGTTCGCAGTGAGGGCGCAGGCATGGTGTGGACATCGTGCTGTTGGCCCTCGGGGTCGGTGTACCAAACCGTTCCGGTGTCAGGCGTTACCCGGCCAGACAGCACGTTCAGCAGCGTGGTCTTGCCGGAGCCGGATTCGCCGACGATCGCCAACACCTCGCCGGGCCAGAGGTCGACGTCGACGTCCACCAGCGCGGGGATGGCGCCGAACGAGAGATACAAGCCGCGTGCGCGCAGAAGAATCATTCCGCGGCCTCCCGGAACCCATCTTTGCCGATGTGCCCGGCATCCTGCCGCTCAGCGCAATGGTCGGTGTCGGAGCAGACAAACAACCGCCCGCCGTGGTCGTCGGTGATGACCTCGTCGAGATAGGAGTTGGTCGCCCCACACAATCCGCAGGGTTCGGGCGCGTTGATCGCGCGAAACGGGTGATCGTCGAAATCCAGCGAGCGGACCTCGGTCCAAGGCGGTATCGCGTAGATGCGCTTCTCCCGCCCGGCCCCGAATAATTGCAGCGCTGGCATGCGGTCCATCTTGGGGTTGTCGAACGCCGGAATGGGGCTGGGGGACATCAGATAGCGCTGGTTTACCAGCACGGGATAATCGTAGGCGATGGAAATCTGCCCGAAACGAGCAACATCCTCATACAGTTTCACATGCATCAGCCCGTAATCGGCCAGCCCGTGCATGCGGCGGGTCTCGACGCGGCTGGATTCCAGGCGATACAGGGGCTCCGGCTGGGGCACCTGATAGACGATGATCTGGTCGTCTCGCAGCGTCTTTTCCGGGATGCGATGACGCGTCTGGATCACCGTCGCGTCGGCTGTGCGGGTGGTCGTCTCCACACCCGCCGTGCGAGCGAAAAACCGCCGGATGGACACGGCGTTCGTCGTATCGTCGGCGCCCTGGTCGATGACTTTCAGCACGTCGTCCGACCCCAAAATGGACGCCGTCACCTGAATGCCGCCCGTCCCCCACCCATAGGGCAAAGGCATCTCGCGGGAGCCGAACGGCACCTGATGCCCGGGGATCGCCACCGCCTTCAGCAGGGCGCGCCGGACCATCCGTTTCGTCTGCTCGTCCAAATAAGCGAAGTTGTAGCCTTCGGTCATTCCACGGCCTCCCGCATACGGCGGACGTTTTGCAGTTCGCTTTGGAAATCCACGTAATGCGGCAACTTCAAATGTTCGGTGAATCCGGTCGCTTCGATGTTGTCGGAGTGGTACAGCACGAACTCGACATTCTGCGCGGGCGCCGTGAGTTCCTCGCCGAGTTCTTCCGCCCGCATGGCGCGATCGACCAGGGCCATCGCCATGGCTTTGCGCTCGCTGAAACCGAACACCAGGCCGTAGCCGCGGGTGAATTGAGCCGGCACGGTTTTGCTGCCTTTGAACTGGTTTACCATCTGGCACTCGGTGACGACGATGTCGCCGATATCGATGGCGAATCCCAGCTCGGCCGGTTCGATTTCGACTGCGACCTCGCCCATGCGGATTTCGCCGGCGAAGGGATGCGATCCGCCATAGCCGCGCTGGGTGGAATAGCCGAGTGCCAGCAGGAACCCCTCGTCGCCGCGCGCCAAGGCTTGCAGGCGCACGTCGCGGCCGGCGGGGAACATCAGGGGTTCGCGGGTCAGGTCGCCGGGCGTGGTGTCCGACGCAGCGTCGGGTTCGAGCAACCCTTCCCGGCCCAGAATATCCGGCACGCGGGGCAGGGGTTCGCCGTCCGGTTCCGTCAAAGTAACCGTCGGTGCGACACCGCCGGCAGCCAGGGTGAAATCCAGCAGCCGATGCGTGTAATCGTACGTCGGCCCCAGAATCTGCCCGCCCGGTAGATCCTTGAAGATCGCCGATATCCGGCGCTCCGCGCGCATGGACGATGTATCCACCGGCAGGGAATGGGCGAAGCGGGGCAAGGTGGTGCGGTAGGCCCGCAGCAGGAACGCGGCCTCGATCAGATCGCCCTGGGATTGTTTGATCGCCAGCGCCGCGAGGCCCCGGTCGTACAACGATCCTTCGCCCATCGCCCGATCGACTGCTCGGCCTAGTTGCTCTTCGATTTGACTAACCGATAATTCCGGTACGGCAGGATCGCCGCGGCGTTCCTCGGCCAGCCACGCGTGGGCCGCGTCGATCGCCTTTTCGCCGCCTTTGACGGTGACGTACATGGCTCAAGCCTCCTCGACCGAGACGGTGCGGGGCAGCGCGGCGAGATCGGCGCCAGCGCAAAGGATCAGGTCGATGCCGGCCGGGAACAGGCCGCGATTGCGGCGCCAGATGGCCGGGAAATCCGGTGGCAGCCCGATCGGGGCCAGGATAGCGCTATTTTTCAGGCCGGGGCCGCGCAGGCGCAAAGCTGAACCGCCGGTCAAGGCCGGGAGCTGCACAACGATGGTGGCGGAGATTTCCGGTCCCTCATGCGTGCCGGCCGGGAAGCGGGTCAGGTCGGGCAAGCCCAGCGACAGCGCGAACGCCGCGTTGGCTGGGTCTTCGGCCGAGGGTGCCCCACAGTGAAACGCGATCCATTCCCGCGCGCGCCAAGCCTCGGGAGCGAGCCACAATGGGGTTTCGTGGTCGATCAGGGTCAGCAGAACAGCGGCCGAGGCTACGCAGAGCGGGGCAGGGGGCACCACACCAGCCACGGTGGCGATGCGGCCCGGGCGGGACATCGCGTCCAGCACCGAACGGAAACACCGCTGCGCGCTGTCAACGGGGTCGGCGAAGCCGGCAGTCAAACCGGCGCTCATGTCCGCATGTTCCGCATCGCGAAAAACCGCACCTTGGTCGCCTCCGCTTTCGCCGCGATCGTCGCTCGGCGGGTGTCTTCCGCCGCTTTCAGCGGGGCGACCACCAGGCGTTCCAGCGCCGCCGCACGAGATGCGTCCTGCATCAGTGCATCGACCCGTGCCGCCAACTCGGCGTGCCGTCCGTCGCGGCCGGTCACGTAGGCGTGTCCCACCAGCCCCTCGGCGGAGCGCACGGTGCAGCGGGTGACCGTGATTTCCCCCAAATTGAACGGGGCGCCGCCGCCACCGGTGCGACCACGCGCCATCACCAGTCCGTTCTCCGGTCCGCGCAGGCGGGTGAACACCGGGATGTCGCCATAGTCCGATAGCCGAGCCTCGATGGCGTCCGCATCGGCGCGCGCCAGCACGGCCATCCAGCGCTTGCGGGCGGCGTTCGTGTCGGGGGTGGGGGAAACGTCTGGCATCGCGACCCAATATATGTCTAGACATCTGGACAGGTAGCGGGGCGACACGCTAACGTCAACCATGAAGTGCCGCACAAGTCCGCCCAATAGGATGAAGCCTCCGTGAACATCGTGCCGCCCGCCATGCAACGCCAGGATGGGATCGCCCTGTGGCGCCAGATCGCTGCCTCCCTGCAGGGCGATATTGCCAATGGGGCATACACCCCCGGCGGACGCCTTCCGACCGAAGCGGAATTGTCCGCCCGATTCGGCGTCAACCGCCACACCGTCCGCCGAGCGCTGGAAGTACTCTCCCGAGAAGGCCTGGTACGGGTAGAGCAAGGCCGTGGCACTTTCGTGACCGAGGATGTGCTGGACTACACGGTGGAGCAGCGCACCCGGTTTTCCGAATGGATTAGGCGGCATAACAAGGAACCTTCGGGTCAGGTGCTGCAACTGCGCGAAATCCCGGCGGATGCGCAGACCGCTGCCGCGCTGGAGCTGAGAACTGGGGCCACGGTGGTATTGCTGGAGCGGCTTGGTCTGGCCGATGGCCGTCCGGTCAGCCTGACTCGGCATCATTTCCGCCTGCGCGGCATGCTGGACGCGCTGCGGAACCAGCCCAGCATCACGGAAGCGCTGAAATTCGTGGGCGTGGCCGACTACCAGCGTCAGGTGACTCGCGTCTCCGCCCGTTTGCCCACGCCGACCGAAGCGGAGCTCCTGCGTATGCCGCGCAACCGGCCCGTGCTGATCTGCGAGAACGTCAACGTAGACAGCGCCGGTGCCGTCGTGGAATTCGCCGTCGGCTGCTATCCGACTCCGCGCGTGCAGATCGTCTTCGAACCCTGAAAGAGCCCAATATGCGGACCCTGCGTATCACCGGCGGCGAGATGTTGCTGCCCTCTGGCATTGTTCGCGATGCCGACCTTCTGCTGGCCGATGGCCTGATCCAGGGCATCGGTTTCGGTGGGGGTGACAGTACATTCGACGCCACCGGCCTGCTGGTCCTGCCGGGCATCGTGGACATCCACGGCGACGCGTTCGAGCGGCAGATGCAGCCCCGCCCGGGCGTCGATTTCCCCGCCGATCTCGCGTTGCGCGATACCGAGGCCCAGTTGCTGGCCAACGGCATCACCACCGCCTTCCACGGCGTGACCCTGTCGTGGGAACCCGGCCTGCGCAGCCTCGGTGCCTGGTCCAGTTTGCTCGACGCACTGGAGGCCGGGTCCTGGACCGCCGACATGCGCGTCCATCTGCGATGGGAAGCCTACAACCTCGATGCAATCGACACGGCCGTCGCCGACATCGCGGCCGGCCGGGTGCACCTGCTGGCGTTCAACGACCACACCCCGGCGATCCTGCATAAGCTGGGGGACCCCGTTGCCGGCGCCAAATACAGTGACCGCGCCGGCATGAAGATGGACGCATTCAAAGCCCTGGCGGCGCGAATTGGGTCGGCATCCGACTCGGTGCCGGCGGCGCTGGACCGGATCGGTGCGGCGGCACGCGCGGCCGGGCTGCCGATGGCCAGCCACGACGACGTCTCCATTCCCCGGCGTGACTATTTCCGCGGCCTGGGCGCCCGCATCAGCGAGTTCCCAATGGCCGAGGAAGTTGGGCAAGCCGCCCGAGCAGAGGGGGATTATGTGGTGATGGGCAGCCCCAATGTGGTGCGCGGGCGCTCGCATTTGGGCTGGGCGTCGGCCGCGGTCATGGCGGAGGCCGGCATCTGCAACGTGCTGTCGTCGGACTACTTCTACCCGGCGATGGCACGCGCCGCGCTTATTCTCGCTGGGCGGGGGGTGTTGG
Source organism: uncultured Acetobacteraceae bacterium (assembly GCA_903924985.1). GTDB lineage: Bacteria > Pseudomonadota > Alphaproteobacteria > Acetobacterales > Acetobacteraceae > Rhodopila. The sequence continues at coordinate 2,212 of CAIYDT010000235.1, read as the reverse complement.
ACCTGCCGCACGCCTGGGCGTTAATCTCCGCCAATCCGGCGGCGGCGGCTGGACTGACCGATCGGGGCAGCATCGCAGCCGGCAAGCGCGCCGATATCGTGGCGATCGACCCAGCCACGTCGCGCGCGGTCCTGACCGTGGCGCGGGGGCGCATCGCCCACATTTCGGCGGCGGGGTCGTCTCGGCTGGCATAGGGGCCTCGCGGCCAGCGCTCTTCATCCGGCTTCCATCCGCGGGTAAACAGGCCGTCCCAACCCCAATGGATGAGACCCATCATGCCAACCTACCGTTCCCGCACGACGACCCACGGCCGCAACATGGCGGGCGCTCGCGGCTTGTGGCGTGCCACTGGCATGAAGGATGGCGACTTCGGCAAGCCGATCATCGCCGTCGTCAACTCCTTCACCCAGTTCGTGCCCGGCCACGTCCATCTGAAGGACCTCGGGCAACTCGTCGCACGCGAGATCGAGGCGGCCGGCGGTGTCGCCAAGGAGTTCAATACCATCGCGGTCGATGATGGCATCGCCATGGGGCATGACGGGATGCTGTACAGCCTGCCGTCGCGCGAGTTGATCGCCGACAGCGTCGAATACATGGTGAACGCGCATTGCGCGGACGCGATGGTCTGTATCTCCAACTGCGACAAGATCACGCCGGGCATGCTGATGGCGGCGCTGCGGATCAACATCCCCGCGGTCTTCGTCTCCGGCGGGCCGATGGAAGCGGGCAAGGTAACGCTGGGCGGCAAGGAGCGCTCCGTGGACCTGATCGATGCCATGGTGGCCGCCGCCGACAGCACCGTCAGCGAAGCGGATGTGGCCGCTATCGAACGCTCCGCCTGCCCCACCTGCGGGTCCTGCTCGGGTATGTTCACGGCCAATTCGATGAACTGCCTCGCCGAGGCGCTGGGCCTGGGGCTGCCGGGCAACGGGACCGTCGTGGCCACGCACGCCGACCGGCGCGGCCTGTTTCAGGAAGCGGGGCGCCTGATCGTCGATCTGGCGCAGCGCCATTACGAGGGGAACGATTACGCCGTGCTGCCGCGTAGCGTGGCCAACCGGCAGGCCTTCGAGAACGCGATGTCGCTGGATATCGCGATGGGCGGCTCCACCAACACCGTGCTGCATCTGCTGGCGGCGGCGCACGAGGCGGAGGTGGACTTCACCATGGCCGACATCGACCGCCTGTCCCGCCGCGTGCCGGTGCTGTGCAAGGTGGCACCCAGCGTGGCGGATGTGCACGTGGAGGATGTGCACCGAGCCGGCGGGATCATGGCGATTCTGGGCGAGCTGGATCGGGCCGGGCTTCTGCACACCGACGTGCCCATGGTGCACTCCGAGTCGCTGGGCGCGGCGCTGGACCGGTGGGATGTGCAACGCGACCCCTCCGAGGGCGTGCGGACCTTTTACCGGGCGGCGCCGGGCGGCGTGCCGAGCCAGGTGGCGTTCAGCCAGGATCGCCGCTACCGCGCGCTGGATCAGGACCGAGTCGGCGGTGTGATCCGCGATATCGAGCATGCGTTCTCCCGCGACGGGGGCCTCGCGGTGCTGTACGGCAACCTGGCCAAGGACGGTTGCATCGTGAAGACCGCTGGTGTGGACACCTCCATCCTGACGTTTGCCGGCCCGGCGCGCATTTTCGAAAGCCAGGAGGCGGCTGTGGACGGCATCCTGGGCGGCCGGGTGGTGGCGGGCGATATCGTGCTGATCCGCTACGAAGGCCCAAAGGGCGGGCCGGGTATGCAGGAGATGCTGTATCCCACCAGCTATCTGAAGTCGAAGGGGCTGGGGAAGGCCTGCGCCCTGGTGACGGACGGGCGATTCTCCGGCGGCTCCTCGGGCTTGTCCATCGGCCATTTGTCCCCTGAAGCGGCCGAGGGCGGATTGATTGGACTGGTTGAGGACGGCGACCGGATCGAGATCGACATTCCCGCGCGCAGCATCAGCCTGATGGTCCCGGAGACGGACTTGGCGCAACGCCGAGCGGCGATGGAAGCGCGCGGTACGGCGGCGTGGAAACCGGCCGCGCGCAAGCGGGTCGTCTCCACCGCGCTGCGGGCTTACGCGGCGCTCACGACATCGGCGGCGCGCGGGGCGGTCCGGGATGTCGATGCGATGCGGCGGGGATAAATGGCTCGGGCGGTAGGATTCGAACCTACGACCGATCGGTTAACAGCCGATTGCTCTACCGCTGAGCTACACCCGAACATGCT
>CAIYDT010000234.1 GCA_903924985.1 uncultured Acetobacteraceae bacterium | reverse complement strand
CGCGCGGCGGGTCTCATGCGGGCCGTCGAGCGGCAAGCGACGCTGGCTGTCACGGCAGGAGCTCGGGCCGCCGGAGGCTATCCCAAAAAGCAGAACAGCACCCGGCAACGCAAAGGTGCACCAGTGAGCATCCGGGTCTACGACATCGCCCATGCTCGGGCGGGCGACAAAGGCAACACGTCCAACATTTCGGTCACGGCCTATAACGACGAGGGCTGGCAAGTCATCCACCGGGAGCTGACGCCCGAACGGGTGCTAGGACATTTCAAACACTTGGGTGCCGGTCCTGTCAGACGGTATGAACTACCGCAACTCCGAGCGCTGAATTTCGTGATCGAAAACGCGCTCGGCGGCGGGGTGACGCGGTCGCTGGCCATCGACCCGCACGGCAAGAGCCTGAGCGCCTGGATGCTGACAATCGAACTGCCCGGGCATAACGAGGGGGTGGCCTAGGACCGGATCACCTCGGCCTGGCGCCAGGCCGGATCGCGGTGAACGCGATCGGGTGATCTTCGATGAAGATGCAACGACGATCCTGGCGATTTATATCGGTCGCCGGTCCACAACGACCTACGCGAGGAATTGACGTCATGACCACAGCGCAAATCATTCGGACGCCAGCCGGCGAAGAACTGGTCGTGCTGTCCAAGGTCGAATACGACGCGCTGCTCGAGCGCGCCGGTCATGACGACGAGGATGCCAGCGATCTGGCCCTTTATGATGCCCGCAAGGCAGAATTGATGACCGGCGGAGCCGTTCTTTCGCCTGAAGTCAGCGCGGCCGTTCTCCGAGGCGAGAGTCGCTTGAAGGCCATTCGTCGTTGGCGAGACAGGACCCAGCTCTATTTGGAATTCAAAACAGGTATCGGCCAGGGCTATCTCTCGGACCTCGAAAATGGACGCCGAGCGGGTACGCCAGAGACCCTGGCGAAACTCGCAAGTGCGTTGGATGTGCCACTGGAGTGGATTTCCTAGATTATACTCTTATCGTATCTATATCTCGGAACGAAGCTGTCATCGGACAGTTGACTCGCCTCGCCCACGCTCGCACCGTCCTCCCAAGAACAACCGAACGAGGAGTAAACGCCATGGTCGAAGTCGTCCCCCTGACCCTGCATATCGGCGCCGAAATCCGTGGCGTGAACCTGAAGCAGACGCTGCCGCCGGACGAATTGAAGGCCGTGCGGGACGCGTTCCTGACCTGGAAGGTTATCTTCTTCCGCGATCAGAACCTCGATCACGCCCAGCACGTTTCCATGGCCCGGCAGTTCGGCGAACCCACTATCGGCCATGCGGTGTTCGGTCATGTGGACGGCTACCCGGAGATCTACTCGGTCGCCAAAAACCGCACCGCCAACTCGAAATACGAGGCGATGACGGTCACCCCCTGGTACGGCTGGCACACGGATGTGACGGCAGCGGTCAATCCGCCCTGCGCCTCCATCCTGCGCGGCGTCACGATCCCGCCCTATGGGGGCGACACGTTCTGGACCAACCTGGTCGCCGCGTATCAGGGCTTGTCCGAACCGATGCGCGCCTTCGTTGACGGCCAGCGCGCCATTCACGCCTTCGAAGCGCGCGGCGACGGCAAAGCGGGCGCCTACGATGAGCGGGTCAAACGCCGTGCCTTGCGCAGCGAGCACCCGCTGGTGAGCGTGCATGCGGAAACCGGGGAGCGTGTGCTATTCGCCTCCCCTTCGTTCCTGAAATCTCTGGTGGGGTTCACGCCGCGGGAAAGCGCCAAGCTACTCGAAATCCTGTGGGAACACGTCGTGCGCCCGGAATACACCGTGCGGTTCAAATGGAACGCCGGCGACATCGCGTTCTGGGACAACCGCTCCACCGCACATCTGGCGCCACGGGACATTTTCCAGTCCGACTTCGATCGCCAGCTTTACCGGATCACGCTCGTTGGCGAGAAGCTGGTCGGGGTCGACGGCACGCAATCCCGCGCCATCGAGGGCTTGCCGATCCTGTCGGTGTCGGAAGAGCTGAAAATGATGGCCGCGGAGTAGCCACAAGATGCAACTCACGCCGGTCGACCGTCTCGACATCCAGGTGCTGGTGGACAATGTCACCGACAGCCTGTCGTCCACCCCGCCTTGGGTCACCAGGGAGTGGGTGCAATTGCAGCGGCGCGGCATGCGGCGCACGACCGGCGGGTCGCTGTGCTGCGCCAACCATGGGCTGTCCCTGGTGATCACCGCGCATGGTCCGAACGGTCCGCGCACGCTCCTGTTCGATGGCGGCCCCGTCGACTACGCCGTCGAGCGCAACGGTACCCGGCTCGGCATCGATTTCGGCGCGATCGAGGCCGCCGTGCTGTCCCACGGGCATTGGGATCACGCAGGCGGCATCCCCCAGGCGCTTGCCATGATCCAGGCCGCGAACGGTGCCCGGCGGGTGCCGCTGTATCTGCACCCCGGCATGTTCCATGAACGCGGCGGGCTGCAGTCCGACGGGGGGGTACTGCCGCAGGACCGGGTGCCAACGCCCAAGGTGTGGCGCGATGTCGGAGCCGAGCCGATCGTGACCGACCAACCGGCCACCTGCCTGGACGATATGTTCTACATCAGTGGCGAGATCCCTCGGATCACGTCCTATGAGAAAGGCCTCGTGGGCCAGGTGCGCCGGATCGCGGACGACGCGCCGTGGGAGCCGGACCCGCTGTTGATGGACGAACGGTTTCTGGCCGTGCATGTCCGCGGCAAGGGTCTGGTGGTGTTCAGCGCGTGCTCCCACGCCGGGATCGTCAACGTGCTGCACCACGCCAGGGCCAGTTTTCCGGACGTGAGGCTGCATGCCGCGATCGGCGGTTTGCATTTGTCGGGCCCGACCGAGGCGATCATTCCGGAGACCGTGCGCGACCTCGGGACCTTCGATCTGGACCTGATCGTTCCGGCCCACTGCACCGGCTGGCGGGCGGTGCGGGCCTTGGCGGACGCGTTCGGGGAAAGCGTGGTGGTCCCGGCGGCCGTGGGTAAGATTTTCAGCCTGTAGGATCCGCATCGACGGCCCGGGGCTTCCCGTCCTCGCCGAGCGCAACCATCACGAACTCGGCCGACGTGACCTTGCGCTGATCGCTCCGGCCGCGTTGCACCGCCCAGGCCTCCACCGCCAGGGAGATCGAGGTGCGGCCGACACGGATCACCTTGGTGTAGACGCACACCACATCGCCCACCTTCACCGGGCGGAGGAAGTTCAGATGCGACACCGACACCGTCGCGGTGCGGCCCTTCGCGCGGTCGGACGCGGCGGTGCCGGCGGAGAGGTCCATCTGCGCCATGAGCCAGCCGCCGAAGATATCCCCGGCGGGATTGGTGTCGGCGGGCATGGCGACGATCTTCAGGGCGAGATCGCCGACGGGTTGTTCTTCGGACATGGGGGCCTCGGTGGTGGCGCGCGCAGCCTAAGCTGAGATTCCTGGCCTGGCGAACGGAATCCACGCCGCATCGCTCTCCCCCCGGGGGGTTTAGCGATCGATCGCCGGGCGGTGCTGAAAGGCGCGGCCGGTAAACGGCCGGCGGGCTTTTAGCTCGGCCTCGATCTCCGCCACCAAAGCGGGGTTCGCGCGCCGGATCTGCCCGGCGCGCAGCAGTGTGGCGAGGTCCCTTGGGGCGGCAATCTCCCACGCCTCGATAAACAGCAGATCGGCGGCCGCTTCAGGTTCGCGAGCCGCGCGCATGGCTCGCCTGACGGCCTGTGTTCGCGGCAATGGGTCGAACGTCGCTACCCTGGACATGAGCAAATCTCCATCGCCACGCCGGCTTTTGGCCCGGACGCCGTGCAGGTAGGAGCGCAGTACGAGATTCTCCAGGGCAACGGGATGACAATGCCGTTAACTCGTCGCCACTTGCCAGGGAACCGCACCGGAGGCAGGAGTTGACCCCTCTTGGATAGGAAACCCCAACCATGACCGACCTGTTCGCCGAATTGCGCAAGATCGACACCCCCACCATCACCAACGTGGTGGCGACCTACCCAAAAAACCCGCTCTGCCTGGGGCTGTACAACCCCTGGACGGAGAACTGGTACACCGACACCTCCATCCGCTGCATTTACCCCGAGATGGGTGCCATTGTCGGCCACGCCGTGACCTGCGTGTTCGGGCTGCCGGACCCCAACTACACCGGACGGCTGTCGTTCATGGACGTGGTCGACGCGCTGGACGCGATGAAGAAACCCACCATTCTGGTGATCCAGCAGAAATGGCCCTCCGAGCTAATGGCGAAAGCCGGATTGGCCGGTGAGATCATGGTGACGTCCATGAAAGCCGTGGGCTGCATCGGCATGCTGTCCAACGGACCGTCCCGCGACGTCGATGCCGTCCGTCGCCTCAACTTCCAGATGCTGCTCGGCGGCGTGACCGCGGGACACGGCGAAATGGCGGTGCAGGCGGTGAACGTGCCGGTGTCGGTCGGTGGTATGGATGTGGCCCCCGGCGACCTGATTCACATGGACGAGAACGGCGCGGTCAAGTTCCCGCTGGATAAGGCCGAGCAGGTGCTGGCGAACGCCAAGGCCATGCTGGAAGGCGAGGCGGAGCATCTGGCCAGGCTGCGGGCGGCGACCAACGCGGCGGAGGTCCGGGCGGCTGGCGGGGCTTACGCGGCGAAGCGAGCTGCGAAGTAAGTTACGGACGGCAGGAGAGCATCATCATGTTGTTACGTACCCTGGCGATGGCGGTACTCTCCGTCGTCTGCATGGCCGGCACGGGACGGGCGGAGACCGACCGTCTGCGCATTGGGCTGCAAAACGGGCTGCCTTACATGCAGCTTGTGCTGATGCGGGATCAGGATTTGATCGGCGTACGGGCCAAGGAGGCCGGGCTAGGAACGTTGCGGGTTGAATTCGTGACCGTCGGCGGTCCAGCCGTTCTGAACGACGGGCTGATTTCCGGGGAGCTGGATATTGGCGCGGTCGGCATGTCCAATCTGATTACGATGTGGGACAAAACACGCGGAGCGGGCAGTATTCGCGGCCTGTCGGGCATGAACGTCATGCCTTTGCTTCTGGTGACCGCCGAACCCCGGATCAAAACCATCGCCGATTACGCCCCGCAGGACCGGATCGCACTGCCATCGGTCAAAGTGTCCATGCAGGCAATGATGCTGGATATCTTGGCGGCGAAATCCTTTGGGGAGGCGGAGTACCGCCGGCTCGATCCCAATACGGTCTCGATGGGGCATCCCGATGCAACGGCTGGTTTGCTGGCCGGAGGCGCGGCCTTTACGTCCCACTTCAGCTCCCTGCCCTACCAGTATTTTGAGCTTGCCCGGCCTGGGATGCATGTCGTGGCCAGCAGCTTCGACGCGATCGGGCCGCACTCGGTCAGCGCCCTGGCCGCGACGACCAAATTCCGCACCGAAAATCCCAAGGTGGTCGGTGTCTTTCTGGCCGCGCTGCGCGATGCCACCACGCTGATCAAGCAGCACCCGAAAGAAGCGGCGGAGGCCTATTTGCGGATAACCCACGATAAGATGACCGCGGACGAATTACTGGCGATGATGGCGGGACCTGGGGTCGTCTTCACGCTGCAACCGCAAGGTGCGGGGAAGACGGCGGCGTTCATGTTCAAGGCGGGAATGATCAAGCGCCAGCCGGACAGTTGGCGGGATCTGTATTTCGATACTATCGCGGATGATGGGGGTAGTTAGCCGTTCGTATTCATCGACTGCCTTACGATCCGCGTGCCCCCGGCTGACGCGACCGCCGTCCGGCAGAACCGCCCGTTCGTTGAACTGCGGGAAATCGTCCAGCCGGGTTTTCCAGTCGTTGAGAAAAATCTGCTTGCGCCGCCGAGCCTGATACATGGCCACGCATCGGTTGATGCTCGGCAGTTTATTCCGAATTGAGCAACTGTGTGCTCATATTAAAAGGACCAATCAAGCCGACCGCAGGGCAATCGGGTGAATATTCCGCAACGAAAATTCCGGGGGCTCTGGCCTCTCCGCCACCGCCAAACCGGTGGCCAGACCGCTTTTGTCACCACGAAGGCACGAATCGCACGAAGACGATACAATGGTCAAGGACACCAGGTAGCGGTTTGGCAGCAAACTTCGTGTGATTCGTGCCTTCGTGGTGACAAAAAGCGGTGTTTCATCCACTCGCCGGCGGCAATTCGGCCGGCACGTCCCAACCCGCACATTCACCCGATCCGCCTGAAGCCGACCGTCACCCACGACCTGATCGGACCAAGCCTGCCGGTGACGCCGCCGACAAATTAGAACATTTTCAGAATGGCGGAGAGACAGGGATTCGAACCCTGGGTACGTTTTCACGCACACACGCTTTCCAAGCGTGCGCCTTAAGCCGCTCGGCCATCTCTCCTGCGCGGGAGGCGTCTGATAGCAGCCCCGACGCCGTCCGCAAACCCCAAAAATCGAAGCGAAAAGCTCCACATCCTCCGCGGCTTTACCTTTCTCGGCGATCTCTGCGAGAAACCAGCGGTATCGCGGATCGGCACAAGCCAGAAGGTGCCCCTTACCCTGTCAGGCGCTAACCGTCGCCCCCCTCAAGCATCCATCTTCAGCGCCGCGAGGAACGCCGATTGCGGGATTTCCACCTTCCCGAACTGGCGCATCCGCTTCTTGCCCTCTTTCTGCTTGTCCAGCAGCTTGCGCTTGCGGCTGATGTCGCCGCCGTAGCACTTCGCGGTCACGTCCTTGGACAGCGCCCCGATCGTCTCGCGCGCGATCACGCGGGACCCGATGGCCGCCTGGATGGCGATCTTGAACAACTGCTTGGGAATCAGGTCCTTGAGCCGAGCACAGATGGACCGGCCGCGCCCCTCGGCCACCGACTTGTGGGCGATGAACGACAGCGCATCCACCGGCTCGCCGTTCACGAGGATGGAGATGCGGACCAGGTCGCTCTCCTCATATCCGTCCATCGAATAATCGAAGGATGCGTAGCCGCGGGACACACTTTTCAACCGGTCGTAGAAGTCGAACACCACCTCGTTCAAGGGAACCCGGTAGACCGCCATGGCGCGGTTGCCGACATAGGTTAGGTCCACCTGCACGCCCCGGCGTTCATTGCAGAGCGCCAGGACCGCCCCGAGGTATTCGTCCGGCACCATGATGGTGGCCTTGATCCAAGGCTCCTCCATTTTGGCGATGACGGATCCGTCGGGCATGTCCACGGGGTTGTGCAGTTCGGCAACGTCGCCGTTGGTGCGATGGACTTTGTAGACCACCGACGGTGCGGTCGCGATCAGTTCGAGGTTGAACTCACGGGTCAGGCGTTCCTGGATGATCTCCAGATGCAGCAGGCCGAGGAAGCCGCAGCGGAACCCGAAACCCAATGCAGCGGACGTCTCCGCTTCGAAGTGGAAGCTGGAATCGTTCAGCCGTAGCTTGCCCAGGCTTTCCCGCAGCTTTTCGAAATCGTCGGCATCGATGGGATACAGGCCGCACCACACCACGGGGATGGACGGTTTGAAGCCCGGCAGCGCCGTCTCGGCCGGGTTGCGGTCGTCGGTCAGCGTGTCGCCCACGTTGCAGTCGGCCACCGTCTTCATGGCGGCGGTGACGAACCCCATCTCTCCCGGCCCGAGGTCGTCGGTCGGTACCATTTTCGGCGTGAACACGCCCACCTGCTCCACCACATAGGCGGCGCCGGTGGACATCATCCGGATTCGCTGCCCGCGCTTGAGCCGCCCATCCCGCACCCGCACCAGGATCACCACCCCGAGGTATTGGTCGTACCAGCTATCCACCAGCAGCGCGGTCAATGGTTTGGTCGCATCGCCCGTGGGGGGTGGCAAACGGTGGACCAATGCCTCCAGCACGCCCTCGATATTCAGGCCGGTCTTGGCGCTGATCTCCACGGCGTCGGAGGCGTCGATGCCGATCACGTCCTCGATCTGCTGGCGCACCCGTTCGGGTTCGGCGGCCGGCAGGTCGATCTTGTTCAGGATGGGAACGATCTCGTGGTTGTTCTCCATCGCCTGGTAGACGTTCGCCAGGGTCTGCGCTTCCACACCCTGGCTGGCATCCACCACCAGCAGCGACCCCTCGCACGCGGCGAGGGAACGGCTGACCTCATATGCGAAGTCCACATGGCCGGGGGTGTCCATGAGGTTCAGCTCATAGGTTTCCCCATTCTTGGCCTTGTAGGACAGGCGGACGGTCTGCGCCTTGATGGTGATCCCGCGCTCCCGCTCCAGATCCATGCTGTCCAGGATCTGGTTGGTCATCTCCCGGTCCGCCACCGCGCCGGTGAACTGAATCAGCCGGTCGGCCAGGGTGGATTTCCCGTGGTCGATGTGCGCGATGATGGCGAAGTTACGGATATGGTCGAGTGGCGTATCGGTCATTCTGGGTCTCGGGGCACCGGAATCGGAGCCGTCGGCGTTCACATAGGGAAAAAGCGGCGCCGTGTCAGCCGGGTTCTCTGCTCACACCGGCGCCCCGGGCGGAAACACCGGCCGCCGCTTCTCCCGGTGCGACGCGACACCCTCCCGCGCCTCCGGCCCGCTGAACCCCATGAACTCCAGCGCCAGCGAGGCATCGAACGACGGCCCCGCCATCCGCAGCCAGTTGTTCAGCGCATATTTGGTCCAGCGGATGGCGGATTGAGCGCCCTCGGCCAGGCGAATGGCGATCTCCTCGGCTTTGGCATCCAGCTCGGCGTCTTCCACCGCCAAGGAGATCAGTCCAATCCGCTCGGCTTCCGCGCCCGAGACGGTCTCGCACAGCAGCAAATAGTATTTCGCTTTGGCCAACCCGCACAGCAGCGGCCAGACGATCACCGCGTGATCGCCCGCCGCGACGCCCAGGCGGGTGTGGCCGTCGATGATGCGGGCGTCCTTGGTCGCGATGGACACGTCGGCCAGAAGACCGGCGACCAGCCCCGCCCCCACCGCGGGACCGCGCATGGCCGACACCACGGGTTTGGAGCAGTTGATGATGTTGTAAACGAGATCGCGGGCCTCCTTCCACACGCGGGCGCGGGCGTTGAAGTCAGCCATGATCTCCTCGATCATCGCGAAGTCCCCGCCGGCCGAGAACGCCTTCGGCCCGCCGGTCAGGATGACGCTGTTGACGTCGGGATCGGCGTCGATATCGCGCCAGATGTCGCCGAGCTCCCGGTGCATGGTGGCGTCGACCGGGTTCAGCCGGCCGCCGGAGCCGCCCATGGTGATCCGCAGGACGCGAGGGTGCGGCCGGTCGAAGGTGAAGCGCGTGTAAGCGGCGTAGCGGTCGGTCATGATAGGGACTCCCTGTCGGTGGGACGCAGCGCCTCGAACAACTCGGTTACCGTGGCATAATCCCGGTAGCCGCACCGCGCCAGCGGTTGTGCCCGCGCCGTATCGAACCGGCCATCGCTGATAAAATCGTCGGCGATGTGCACGCCGACGACCTGACCCATGATGATCCACCCATGCAGCAAATTTCCGTCGATATCGCGCAGTTGCATCGCGTTCACCACCTTGCACTCCATCGAGGCCGGAGACGCGGCGACCCTGGGCGCCTTCACGATCCGCGATGGCGCCATGGCCAATCCGGCTGCCTCGAACTCACTCTCTCCTGGGCCTTGGTCGCCCGAGGAAATGTTCATCGCGTCGAACAACGGGTGCGTGCTCAGGTTGAACACGAATTCGCCCGTCGCGATGGCGTTGGCCGCGCTGTGCTTCATGCTCTCGCTGGTGAAGGCCAGCATGGGTGGTTTCGAGTGGATCGCGTTGAAGAAACTATAGGGCGCCAAATTGGGGCGGCCGTCGCGATCCACGGTTGAAATCCAGCCGATCGGGCGGGGGGCGACGATCGCTTTGAAGGGGTCATGGGGCAGTCCATGACCAAGACGGGGTTCGTAGAACATGGGGGAAAATCCTGGTTAATTGAAAAACCGGGCCGGGCGGAAATCCGCCAGTTCGGGGCGCACGACCCCACGCACGACCTCATCCGCCACGCACAGGCCGAGGAATGGCGACATGGTGACGCCGCTATGGGTGACCGCGACGTAGTAGCCGTTGACGCGCGGCATCGGGCCGACAGCGGTGAGACCGTCGCCAGGGATTGGGCGGATGCCCAGGCGGACCGCCTCGGCCGAGACGTCGCCGATGCCGGGGAACACCTGCCGCGCCCGCCGCATCAGGTCGACGACCTGCGGCATGTCGACCGAGACCTTGCTGTCCAGTTGCACCGTCAAATCCGTTGGGTCCCAATGCAGCATCAGCCGCCCTGCCCCGTCCGGCCGCGCATTCACCACCGAGGTATGCAGCACCCGCGACAACCCGCACGCGACCGGCGGGGTAAACACCAGCAATCCTGGGGTCGGCGCCAGAGGCAAATGCAGCCCAGCCTCCCGCACCGCATCATTGGTCCAGCGCCCGCCGCAGTTCACGACCATGTCGGCGCGGTGGACCGTTCCGTCCGCGAGCCGCACGCCGGTCACGCGGTCGCCTTGCATCGTCAGGTCCGCGACCCGTGCGCCGAGCACCAGCTTGGCCCCATGGCGGTGGGTGGCGGCGGAGAGCATGGCGTGGATGTAGACGACGGGGTCGCACCAGCCCTCATCCGGGAAGAATGCCGCTGGGGAGTCACCCAGAACCGCCAGATCGATGTCCGGCTCCAACCCCGCGACCTGTGCGGGGGACACGTATTCGGCGGCGTAGCCCCAGGCCTGGAGTTGTTGGACGTTCTCCCGGAATGACTGGTGCCGTTCGGGTTCGGTCCATTCAAGGCTACCGCCGCCGTGCCACCAGGGGGTGGTGCCGAACTCGTCGCGCAACGCGGCATGGGTCTTCATACCGTTGACGTTCAATTGGTGGTATGGAAACGGCGGTTTCCGGTGGGCATTGGTCCATGCGTAGCTGATGCCGGACGTGCCGCTGCCGGGGCGGATCGCCTCCAGCACCAGAACCTCGGCCCCCGCCTGCGCCAGCCGGTAGGCCGAGGATGCGCCGACCACCCCGGCGCCGATGACGATGACCTTGGTCATGCCGTCGCCAACCGGCTCAGGAACGGCGGCCTCAGTCGCCCGAGGCGCCCCACCCCGGCCAGGCGCCGGTCCAGAAATGCCATGGTATCCACGTCATCCTCGCTGGTGTCCCGCAGCCAGTACAGCAGCGAGGCGGAATACACCGCCGCCAGGATCGCCCGCTTGGTGTACCAACTGAAATCCGCCGAACGGTCCCCGGCGGCATACCAAATGGCGTCCACCGTCCGAGCGGTACAGGCCAAAGCGGTGCGAGCATTCCCCGGCAAGGCCAGCATACCGATGGCGCGGCGGATGGCTTCTTTGTATTCCCGGTTCTGCTGAAACCGGAGCGCGATCACCGCCTTCACCCGGCGGCTGAGGCGGGTTTCCTCCAACACCGATGCGGCTGCCTCCATCCGACGGTCGGCCCAGTCGCAGAACGTCGCGACCATATCCGCCATGCCCAGGGGAAACAGCAGATCGGCCTCATCCGCCGGCATGCCGGCATCGGCCAGCCCCATCGCCAGCGCCTTTCGGGTCCAGCCGTCGAACGGCACGTGCGGCAGCATGGCCTCGATCGCCGTGTCACGTTCGATGCTGCGTTCCGGGTGGGTCATCGCGCCGCGTCCTCGGCCGCCTTGTTCAGTTCCTCATTGAACCCGAACAGGCTGAAATCGGTCACCCGCATGGTATACAGGATGCCGTCCAGATGATCGTATTCGTGCTGCACGACGCGCGCATGAAAACCCGAAACCTCCCGCGTCACGACGTTGCCGTCGCAATCCACGCCCCGGTATCGCACCCGCTTGGCGCGGGGAATTGCCGCCCGCATGCCGGGAATCGACAGGCAACCCTCCCACCCCAGCGTCCGGTCGTCCCCGATCAGCTCAAGTTCGGGGTTGATCAAGACGGCGTTACCCACAGGCGAATCGTCCGGGTCCACGCCCGAACGGTCACCTGGCACGCGAAACACGAATAACCGGAGCGGCTGAAACACCTGCGGGGCGGCCAGGCCGACGCCCGGCGCGTCCGCCATCGTTTCCATCATATCGGCCACCAGCCTACGGATTTCCGGTGCGCCGGGGTCCGGCACGGGGTCGCAGCGGCGCAGCAGCACCGGGTGGCCCATGCGAGCGATCTTCAGAATGGCCATGGTAGCGCCTCAGAACGGGGTTGGTGTGGGTGAACACCCATGTTATAGCGCCTGCCTTCGCGTTGGGAGAGCCCAACCGCGGACCCCCTGTGCGCACCCGATTGGCGGGAGCGACGAATGAAAGGAGTAGGCGGCCAAGTGCAAGTCCTCGTGCGTGACAACAACGTCGACCAGGCGCTCAAGGCGCTTAAAAAGAAGATGCAGCGTGAAGGCATTTTCCGTGAAATGAAGCTACGGCGGCATTACGAGAAGCCGTCTGAGCGCCGGGCCCGTGAGGCGGCTGAAGCAGTGCGCCGCGCCCGCAAGATGGAACGGAAGCGGGTGGAACGCGAAGGCTTCTAACCGAGGCTGCCTTCACCGAATGAGATTAGCCGCCGCGGCCTGGGCAGAGATTGTCCACTGGCCGCGGTTTTTGCATGTACGGCTTGCCGACCGTCGCGTTTGACCTTGGGGCATAATCGAACCTACCGTTGCGATTGGACCAGTCCAAGGCCGCCGATTAAAATGTTCCTGCCAGACCAAACCCGCCAGCATGCGGTGTTCGAGCGCCTCCGCCAGGGCATCCTGGCCGGAACGCTGCCGTCCGGCGCCCGCTTGCCGCCCACCCGAGCCCTGGCGACCGAGCTGGGTGTTGCGCGTCAGACGGTGGTGCTGGCTTACGAGCGCCTCTCGGCCGAGGGTTACGTCCGCGCCCGCACGGGCAGCGGCACCTACGTCGCCGCGGACCTCCCGGATGCCGCTCCGGCCTCTGCCCCGCCACCGCAAACCGCCGCGCAGGCGTTGTCGGCCCGAGGCGCCGTACTGGCCGCCATCCCCGCCAGCGCCGCTGCCCACGGCTCGGGCACGGGCCTGCTGCTGGCCGGCGGCCTCCCGGCCCCCGATCTGTTTCCCGCCCAGGCCTGGGCACGCTGCACGGCTCGGGTACTGCAAAACTTCAGCGGCGAACTCACGAGCTACCCCCCACCCCAAGGGTTGCGGGTGCTGCGGGAGCAGATCGCCGCGCATCTCGCCGCCACGCGCGGGTTGGTGGCCGATCCCGGCTGCATCGTGGTCACCGCCGGCACGCAGCAGGCGCTACGCACCGCCGCCGATCTGCTGCTCGATCCCGGCGATTCCGCATGGGTCGAGGACCCCGGCTACATCGCCGGCCGGGGTGCGCTGCTGGCCTCCGGCGCCGTCCCGGTCCCGGTTCCCAGCGGGCCGGAGGGCATGGACATCGCCGCCGGCATCCGCCTCGCCCCGCACGCCCGCCTCGCATTGGTCGCACCATCCCACGCCACACCGCTCGGCGGCGCCCTGCCAATTGGCCAGCGCCTGGCGTTACTGGACTGGGCGGGCCGAGCGAATGCCTGGGTGCTGGAGGACGACTGCGACTCCGAATTCCGCTGGGAGGGGCGGCCTTTGCCGCCCCTGGCCACTCTGGATACCGCCGGGCGCGTGATCTACTGCGGCACGTTCAGCAAAACCCTGGCCCCGGCGCTGCGGCTGGGGTTCGCCGTGGTCCCTGCCCCGCTGGTGGCGGCGTTCGTTCGTTTGCGCACCCTCACCGATCGGGGCACCGACGCGATCGGCCAGGCGACGTTGGCGGAGTTCATGCGCCAGGGGCTGCTCGCCCCGCACATTCGCCGGATGCGCACGGAATACGGGCGACGCCGGACGGCGGTGCTGGCCGCTATGCAGAAGTACGTCCATTCGGCGGAACCGCTCGCGGTGCCCGGCGGGCTGCACATGGTTGCGCGCCTGCCCGACAGCGCCGACGAAGCCGCCGCCGTTCAGGCCTGCCGCACCGCCGGCCTCTCGGTGGCGCCGCTGCGGGCGTACTACGGAAGACAGCCGAGGATGAAGGGGCTGGTCATGGGGTTTGCCGCTACGCCCACCGCGATGGCGGCGGATTGCGCGCGGCGGTTGGAGGCAGCGTTGCGG
>CAIYDT010000233.1 GCA_903924985.1 uncultured Acetobacteraceae bacterium | reverse complement strand
GCCGTCGTCGTCGGCGCAGGAGGTCACGTCGCAGTAGGGCACCACGTAGTCCCCGTCGTCAGCCATCAGGCGGCGGATGCGGGCACCGCGGAACTCGCTATCGGACCCCTCGCGGTAGCCTTGGGTGTCAATCGGCGTTCAAACGGGACCCCTTTTTGGGCGTTATCGGCGTCGAAGAGGGACCCCCTTGCGGCGCAGGGATTTGGGCGGCGCGACTATCAGGATGAGCGGCGTTTGTCAGGTTTGCGGTGTGGGGGCGGGCGCAGCCCGACAGGATGCGCAGGCCGGGCAAGATCGTTGTTTCGGTTCCGGTAGGACGCCATCGCCGGGGTTGTCAGCTACGGTTTTTGAACCGCCAGCTTTCGTTGCCGGTCTCGACGATGTCGCAGTGATGGGTGATGCGATCGAGGAGGGCGGTGGTCATCTTGGGATCGCCGAACACGGTCGGCCACTCGCCGAACGCCAGGTTGGTGGTGATGATCACCGAGGTGCGCTCGTAGAGCTTGCTGACCAGATGGAACAGCAACTGGCCGCCGGAACGGGCGAACGGCAGATAGCCGAGTTCGTCGAGCACGACGAGATCGAGGCGGGAGAGTTGCGCCGCCAGTGCTCCGGCCTTGCCCAGTCGGGTCTCTTCCTCAAGCCGGGTCACCAGATCGACGGTATTGAAGTAACGGCCGCGTGCGCCGGCGCGAACGACGCTGGCGGTGATGGCGATGGCCAGATGGGTCTTGCCCGTGCCGGTGCCGCCAACCAGGACGATGTTGCGCTGCGCAGGCAGGAACGAGCCGGCGTGAAGCGAGCGTACCAGCCCTTCGTTGATCGGCGTGCCGTCGAACACGAAGGCGTCGATATCCTTCGCCACCGGCAGCCTGGCAGCGGTCATCCGGTAGCGGATCGAAGCTGTATGCCGATGCGTGGCTTCGGCGTGCAGCAGGTCGGTCAGGATCTCCATGGTGGTGCGCTTGCGTTGCAGGCCGGTGGTGATGGCCTCGTCGAACGCCGCGGCCATGCCCTTGAGTCCGAGGCCGCCCATGGCGGCGATCATCTCATGCCGCTGCATGCAGGCCTCGCAGTTGATCATAGCGCTCGCAGTCTGCGGCCGGCGGATGCACCAGGGCCAGATCCTCGGAGGTGACGATGGTGAGCGGCCGCGGTGGCTCGCGGCGTCGGGCGAGGATGTTGAGGATGACGTCGTCGCTCGGCGTGCCGGCAGCCAATGCCTCGCGGACGGCGTCTTCAACCAGATCCAGGCCGTCGCTCAACACCGCCGCCAGCACCCGGACGAAGCGCCGGTCGGCGTCATCGCCGGATCCCAGCTTGCAGCGCAGGCGCGTCAGCGCCGGCGGGAGATCCCAGTTCTGGAACGGCGCGCCGTTCCGCAGCGCGCCGGGCTTCCTCGCCAGCACCGGCAGATAATGCCAGGGATCGTAGATCGTCCGGTCACGCCCGAAGAACCGCGCATGTTCGGCGACGACCTCGTTGCCGCACCGGACGACGATGCGGTCGGCATAGGCGCGGACCTGCACCGGGCGTCGTGCAGCCCTGGCCATCACCGAGTAGCGGTTGCGATCAAAGCTGATCAGGCAGGTGCCGGTGACTGCGTGCTCGGTCTCATGGAAGCCGTCGAACGGCGCCAGCAGGCGCTGCAGCGCCGGCCGTTCAGCCGCCAACGCCTCGGCAACGGTTATCTCCTTGTGGTCGGGATGCGGGTGTCGATCGGCCCAGCGCCGGCATTCGGCTTCCAGCCATCCGTTGAGCTCCTCGAGACTGGCGAACCGTAGCCGGGGCTGGAAGAACCGCCCGCGGATCGTCTGCACCTGGTTCTCGACCTGGCCCTTCTCCCAACCCGCCGCCGGCGAGCACGCGGTCGGCTCCACCATGAAGTGGTCAGTCATGATCAGGAACCGGCGGTTGAACAGCCGATCCTTGCCGGTGAACACCGTGGTCACCGCCGTCTTCATGTTGTCGTAGATGCCGCGCAGCGGCACACCGCCAAAAAACACGAACGCTCGCTCGTGCGCGT
>CAIYDT010000232.1 GCA_903924985.1 uncultured Acetobacteraceae bacterium | reverse complement strand
TCCGCCACACCGCGCTCAATCTGCTCTCACAAGCCAAACCAACGGTCAGTCTGAAGAACCGGCGGAAACGAGCCGGCTGGAACGTCAATTACCTGGAAACCGTGATCCGGCAGACGGCGTGACGTTCAAGCGATTCGCCTGTCGCGGCGGGGTCGGAGAAGTGTGCGCTGCCGCATGGCCATAATGAGGTTGTGACCGTTCGCCTGCGACCGGCCCGAGTCGCCCGGCTCGACGGCGCCGCCAACATGGTCATGCCCTTCGAACGGGCGAAAGCAACCTGGCACCGCTGGATAGACGAGCACATCGATCACGCCTTGCAGCTGTCCGGCTCCGACCCGCTGCTACAGTGGTTCTTGACGCAGGAACCCGCGCGTGCTCGGCGCATCCTCGTGACACACGGCGACCCGACCACCGAGATGCTCGCCTGCTGCATGAAGGCGAAACTCAACGCCTTTCTGGCGGCCGACGGCGGCATTCTTCTGTGCACCGAGATCGCGATCGAGGAAACGCCGACCAACACGGTCGTGTTCGACGGCGATCCGGATGCCTATCTTCCCGCCGGCGAACGCGCCTCACCCTGGTGGCATCGCCCCGACATGAGCATCAACGATCTGGCGCCCATCGCATGAGCTACGCGGTCAAGGAAATCTTCTACACGTTGCAAGGCGAAGGCATGCAGGCCGGCAGACCCGCCGTGTTCTGCCGCTTCGCCGGCTGCAATTTGTGGTCAGGGCGGGAGGCCGATCGAGCGCGGGCCGCCTGCAACTTCTGCGACACGGACTTCGTCGGCACCGATGGCACCGGCGGCGGCCGTTTTGCGGACGCCACGGCCCTGGCCGATGCGGTCTCCGGATTCTGGCCGGGCGGCGGCAAACCCTTCATCGTCTGCACCGGCGGCGAGCCGCTGTTGCAACTCGACCTTCCGGCAATCGAGGCGTTGCATGCAAGCGGCTTCGAGATTGCCATCGAAACCAACGGCACGATCGAGCCGCCGCCGGGCATCGACTGGATTTGCGTCAGCCCGAAAGGAACGGCGCCGCTGCGGCTGACGGCGGGCGACGAGCTGAAGCTGGTGGTGCCGCAGCCCGGTTTGGCCTTGGAAACATTCGAATCGTTGAATTTCCGATTCCTGTTGGTGCAGCCGATGGATAACGCCGAGCGGGCGGAGAATACGCGGCTTGCGATCGAGATGTGCTTGCGGAATCCGCGATGGCGCCTGTCGCTACAGACCCACAAGGACATCGGAATCCGGTAGCCGGCCCCAGTCCCATGCCATGCGGAGTGTCCTGACCGACATTACCGAATTTATCAATGTGGCTTGCACCCTCATCGCGCCCACCTGACACGCGCCCCCCGCCCCGCTACCATCCCCCATCAACCAAGAGGGAACCGAACCATGTGGGAACCGAGCGCACGTTATCCCGATCCGGCCGTTCAGGTGCTGGATGCCAGCTTCAACCAGTATCGCCTGCCGCTCGCGTCGGTGGAGCAGCTGTACACCGGCTGCCGCTGGTCGGAAGGCCCGGTCTACGTGGCCGACGGGCGGTATTTGTTGTGGAGCGACATCCCCAACGACCGCATCCTGAAGTGGGAGGAAGAAACCGGCGCGGTCTCTATCTTCCGCAAGACGTCCTACAACGCCAACGGCAACACCCGCGACCGGCAGGGCAGGCTGGTGACCTGCGAGCATCGCGGGCGGCGTGTCAGCCGCACGGAATACGATGGCTCCATCACCACGATCGTGGACAGCTACGATGGCAAGCGCCTGAACTCCCCCAACGATGTCGTGGTGAAATCCGACGGCTCGATCTGGTTCACCGACCCGGCCTTCGGCATCAGCGGCTATTACGAGGGTGAGAAAGCCGATCCCGAACTGCCGATGGCCGTGTACCGCGTCGACGGCGTTACCGGCCGGATCACCAAAATGACCGACGATGTAGAGGGACCGAACGGGTTGGCCTTTTCCCCCGACGAATCGATCCTCTATGTGGTGGCCTCGCGCGCCATGCCGAACCGCAAGATCGTGGCGTTCGACGTCACGGATAGCGGCATCAAGAACCAGCGGGTGTTCATAGACGCCGGGCCGGGCACGCCGGACGGGTTCCGGGTGGATATCGACGGTAATCTGTGGTGCGGCTGGGGGATGGGCGATCCGGCGCTGGATGGGGTGCGGGTGTTCAACAGGCATGCCCAGCCGATCGGGCACATCGCCCTGCCGGAGCGGGCGGCCAATCTCTGCTTCGGTGGGCGGTTCCGCAACCGGCTGTTCATGGCGGCCAGCCACGGGCTGTATTCGATTTACGTCAATACGCAGGGTGCGATTGGGGGATAATCCCTTGGTTTCAGTCAAAACCGAGGTCCTGGCCGGCATCACCACCTGGTTGACCATGGCGTATATCGTTGTGGTCAACCCTTCGATCCTCGCGGCGGCTGGCATCGACCCGGGGGCGGCCTTCGTCGCCACCTGCCTGGCCGCCGCGATCGGATCGGCGGCGATGGGCGTCTTCGCCAACCTGCCGCTGGCGCTGGCGCCCGGCATGGGGCTGAATGCCTACTTCACCTTCGTCGTGGTGAAGGGCATGGGCATTCCCTGGCAGACCGCGCTCGGGGCGGTTTTTCTCTCCGGCGTTCTGTTCCTGATCGTCAGTCTTTTCCGCATCCGCGAATGGCTGATTACCGCCATTCCCTTACCGCTGAAGCTGGGTATCGGCGCCGGCATCGGCCTGTTCCTCGGACTGATCGGGGTGCAGGAGATGGGGGTCGTGGTCGCCGATCCCGTTACGCTGGTAACGTTGGGGAACCTCCGGAAGGCGCCGACGCTGCTGTCGTGCCTGGGGTTCCTGCTGATCGCCGGCCTCGCCGCCCGCCGCGTCACGGGCGCCATATTGATCGGCATCGTCGCCACCACCGCCATTGGAATGCTGCTGGGCCTGACGAGCTTCCACGGCATCGTCGCCATGCCCCCGTCGCTGGCGCCGACCTTCCTGCAGCTGGATATCCGGGGGGCACTGAGCCTCGGGCTGCCCGTGGTCGTGCTGACCTTTTTCCTGGTCGATGTGCTCGACAACGCCGGCACACTGATCGCCACCACGCAGCGCGCCGGGCTGCTGAACGCCGATGGCTCCATACCCCACCTGCGGGAGGCTTTGTTGGCTGATTCCGGAGGCGCCATCCTGGGCGCCCTGTTGGGGACCAGCACCACCACCAGCTACATCGAAAGTGCGGCAGGCATCCAGGCCGGCGGCCGCACCGGGCTGACAGCGATCGTGGTGGCGCTGCTGTTCCTGCTGACGCTGTTCTTCGCCCCGCTGGCCACCGCCATTCCGGCCTTCGCCACGGCGCCGGCGCTGGTGTTCGTCGCGTGTCTGATGGCGGCGGCGTTGCGCGATCTGAATTGGGACGATGCAACCGATTTCGTCCCCGCCGTGGTGCTCGCACTCGCGATGCCCTTCACCTTCTCCATCGCCACCGGCATCGGGCTCGGGTTCATCGCCTACGCCGCGATCAAGCTGGCAGCGGGCCGGGTGCGGGAGGTACCGGGGGCGGTGTGGCTAATCGCGGCGCTGTCGGCGTTGAAATTCGGGCTTCTATAGCGGCGCGAACGGCCGAACGGCTGCGAGTAGCCGCTCGGTCGCCGCGAGCCGCGGCCCAAGCCCTTCATCGACCGGTGGCACGATGATCGCGCCCCAGGACGCCAGCGTTTTCAAGGACAACCGCGCCGCCGGGTGGTCCAGCAGCGGCTGGTTCAGCGACGGTGCCACGATGACCGGCGTTCGCCGGCCGATCGCCTCCGCCGCCACCGATAACGCCAGGGTGTCCGCGATGCCCGCCGCCAGCTTGTTGAGCGAGTTGAAGCTGCACGGCGCGAACAGCACCACCCCGACCGGCGGACGGGGGCGGATGGCCAGATCGTAGTAGGACTCGACTACCTGCGCCCCCGGCACCTCCGCCAACTCCCGCGATGACACAGTGCGGGATGCGTTGGGCGTCGGGATCGCGATGACGCGGGGAAAGCCGAGAGCCACCAGCCCCGCCAGGATTTCCGGGCAGCGGGCGGCGGTCGTGGTGCCGCTGAGGATAAGATAGGCGACACTGAACCGTTCCGAAGCGACCTGGACCATTCTATCCTCCCGCCGAACGCAACACCGCCACAACATATCGGCAGAGCCTATCCCCATCGTTGCGGATCGCCGAATCCCGCGGCGGCCCGTAGCGGATGCAATCGCCGGGGCCAAGTTCGTATGTGTCCTCCCCCTGCACGATGGTCAACCGGCCCTCGATCACAACGATCTGCTGGCCGGCGAGGAAGCGGTATGACTCCGCCGGATACGCCACCTCGGCGCCCGGCGGCATCTCCCCCCATACCAGTTCCAGCGGCGCCCCGCCTGGCGGGGTCAGGGACCGCCGCACGAATCCCGTTGCCGGATCGCGCCATGTCGGCTGTCCGGCCGCTCTGGTGACCAGCCCGCCGCCGCCCTCTACCCGCGCGAAAAGCTGCGACATGGTCAGGCCGAAAGCGGCGGAGAGCCGTCCGAGCAGGGCGGCGGTGGGGGAGGCTTCGCCGCGCTCGATCTTGCTGACCATCGCTCTGCTCACGCCAGACCGCGCCGAAAGGTCGGCGAGGGACCAGCTCCGCTCCTCCCGTTCGGCGCGCAGTCGAGAGGCAAGGCGGGATTCGGCGTCAGAATTGTCTATTATAGTTGACATATGGACATTATAATATCATCGCCATCGCATGGGAATACAAATCATGACACTCGGCCACAACGGCGGCCCGCCGCTCGACCCCGACCCGCCGGAGGAAGATCCCGGTGCGGCATCCTGGCGGTCCTACTGCTGGCGCCGGGCGCACAAGGCCGCCTGGAAAACCCCGCCGCGGGAGATCGTGCTGCGCCGCCTGGAACGGGCCGAAGCACTGGGGATGACCTACAAGGAATACACGCTGGAGATCATGGAGCGCGGCCGGCATTTGTAACATCCGGGCACCAGGTTGTTGCCATTTAACGACAGGGGAATCGCATTTGGAATTGTTTGCGGCTGATCGAGGGCTTGCCCGACGCGGCGAAGATGGACTCTACCCCAGCGGGTCAAAACAACACGCTGTGGGGATACCGTGGAGCAGTTTGCCGGTTGCTGGGAAGGCCTG
>CAIYDT010000231.1 GCA_903924985.1 uncultured Acetobacteraceae bacterium | reverse complement strand
GAACTGCATCCCCTCGACCACTTCCAGCTCGGTCTCGAGGGTCTTGGCTTCCTCGATGGTGATGACGCCTTCGTTGCCGACCTTCTCCATGGCGCGGGCGATCATGTCGCCCACTTCCTTGTCGCCGTTCGCGCTGATCGTGCCGACCTGGCCGATTTCGTCGTTCGACTTGACCTTCTTGGAGCGCTTCTTGAGGTCGGCCACCACGGCTTCCACCGCCTGGTCGATGCCGCGCTTCAGGTCCATCGGGTTCATGCCGGCCGCAACCGACTTGCTGCCTTCGCGCACGATGGCGCGGGCCAGCACGGTGGCGGTGGTGGTGCCGTCGCCGGCGATGTCATTGGTCTTGCTGGCGACTTCGCGCACCATCTGGGCGCCCATGTTTTCGAACTTGTCGGCCAGTTCGATTTCCTTGGCGACCGTCACGCCGTCCTTGGTGGTGCGCGGGGCACCGAACGACTTGTCGATCACGACGTTGCGGCCCTTGGGGCCCAGCGTCACCTGCACGGCGTCGGCGAGGATGTCGATGCCGCGCAGCATCTTCTCGCGGGCGTCGGCGCCGAATTTCACGTCCTTGGCAGCCATTGTACTTTTCTCCTGAATTCTGTTTTTGGATTGGATTGGTAAGAGGCGCTTACTTCTTGGCCTTCTTGCCTTCCAGCACGCCCATGATGTCGCTCTCCTTCATGATCAGGAGGTCTTCGCCATCGACTTTCACTTCGGTGCCCGACCACTTGCCGAACAGCACATAGTCGCCGGCCTTCACTTCGGACGGCACGCGCTTGCCCGAATCGTCCAGGGCGCCGGGGCCGACGGAGATGACTTCGCCTTCCTGGGGCTTTTCCGCGACGGTGTCGGGAATGATGATGCCGCCGGCGGTCTTCTGGTCTTCCTTGATGCGGCGGACCACTACGCGGTCGCCGAGGGGGCGGAATTTCATTGGGTTCCTCGTTCCTAAGAGATTGGAATTATTTGTGTTTTTAAAAGCGGCAGCACTCGCACCCGGTGAGTGCCAATGCGCCGCGACCGGTATTTAGGGAGGCCCGCAGGGGCGGTCAAGGTGGACAGGGCGGGAACCGGGCTGAACGGATCGACAGGTCTGGGGCGTTTTGAGGGTATTTGGGCAACGACCGCAACGGCTTGGCCGGCCTTAACGTTGTTCATGTGCGGTTCAGGCCGCGCCCTTTAATTCTCGGCGTTACGAGTTTGAGGGGACTCGGTCATATGAACAAAGGAGACCAACCATGAAGAACTTCGTGAAGGTCGCGCTGAGCGCGCTGATGGTGGCGGGCGCCACCGTGGCCACCACCGCGGCAATGACGGTGCCGGCGCAGGCGCGCGTGTCGATCGGCATCGGCATCGGGCCCGGCTATTATGGCGGCGGTTATTATGGCCGTCCTTACTATGGCCGGGGTTACGACAGCTGCTACCGTTACTACGATCCGTATTATTGCGGCGGCTATGGCCCGGCGTATTACGGTGGCTATGACGGCTATTATGGCTATAGCCCCAGCGTCTACTTCGGCAGCGGTTTCGGTGGCTATCGCGGCGGCTATGGCGGCGGCTATGGCGGTGGCTATCGCGGCGGTTATGGCGGTGGCGGCTTCCACGGT
>CAIYDT010000230.1 GCA_903924985.1 uncultured Acetobacteraceae bacterium | reverse complement strand
GGCCAGCCGGGGACTTTTGCCATTGACGTGACCGATGGCCCACCGTGCGCGCCCGGCTGGATTTACGACCCCGCCACCGGCTTGTTCACTGATCCGAGCGCGTAATGGCAACCAAAACAGTCGTTTATACGACCAGCAACACCTCCACTGGCTACACTATGCCAGCGGACATGGACGCATCGCAGCCGTTCCAGTTGATCGCTCTGGGGGCTGGCGGAGGGGGCGCCGCCGGCGGCGGGTTGGGTGACGGCGGTGGCGGATCGGGTGCGGCTGCATTCACAAGCAGCGCGACTGTCACCGCTCCGATCACGCCGGGACTGACCAAGATATACGTCTCGATTGGCGCTGGCTCCAGCCGTGCGGCAGGCGGTGCCACCTGGGCCAATATCGGCACCACCGCCAGCCCTGGATCCGGGTCTACCGGAACCAGCGGAGTTCGGGCGGCTGGCGGAGGCGCGGCATCTGGGAGAACGGCGGGGGCGGGGGGAACAGTAGCAAACAGCGGCGGTTCGGTAAAAGTCGCCGGATCTGCAGGCGGTGCCGGGAATATCTCATACAGCAGCAATACCGGCGGTGGCGGCGGCGCCCCCTTGATCAGTCTAGCTGGTGCGGTCTACTCGGCGGGTGCTGGTGGTGCTGGTTACGGATCTTCGAATGGCGGTTGTGGCGGCGGCGGCGGCGGTTCCGTGGTCACTGGTGGCAATGGTTCCAGCGGAAGCAACGGCACGTCAACGGCTGGCGGCGCCGGTGGAAACTCAGGTTATACGATCGGTTTTGGTGGTGCTGGTGCAACATCCTCCACGCCGGCAGGAAACGGCACGACTACCTACGGCGGCGGCGGCGGCGGCGGGTTCGCTACCACCAACACTGCCGGCGGCTCTGGGACCTACCCAGCCGATTTCACTGACTCATCCACAAGTGTGTCTGTTGGCGCTGGTGGCGGCAACGGCGGCTCCGGCTACCTCGCGACTCAGCCGGGGCAGGCACCCTACGGTGCCGGTGCGGGTGGCGCGTATTCAGGAAGCTCGATTGGTGGCAACGGCTTCGTCGTCCTCGTCTACACCGTTGCCACGACCCCGACCAACACCACCAACTTTTTCTTCATGTTCCCGTAGACCGCCGCCGCAATCCGCGATAAAACGGGCTTGCTCCTGCTCCCAAACCAAGAGGTCCTAATGTCAATCCTCGTCACCATCGAACACACCGTCGAAGAACTGAACTCCATCCTGATGGCGCTTGCCGAACGCCCGTTCAAGGAAGTCGCCGCGCTGATCTCTAAACTCCAAAGCCACGGCCAGGCCGCCTTGGCCCCGACCCGGGCCGCCGACCCGGCCCCCGCCGCCGACCCGGCCACCCCGGAAGCGGCCTAATGCCAGTGGACGTGCAAACCACAATCAACCTAGTCGGGGGAGCAATCCTCGCAGTCGTTGGGTGGTTTGCACGTCAACTCTATCAATCAGTCAAAGACCTCCAATTCGACATACGGAAGATCGAGGTCAATCTCCCGACCAATTACGTTTCGAAGTTTGACTACAACGAGGGCCTGAAAGAGATCAAAGGCATGCTCGACAAGATCTTCGACAAGCTGGACGATAAGGCCGACAAGTGAAGGACTGGACCGACGAAGACGTCGCGTCCCTCACCAAATTATGGGCCGACGGGATCCCAACCGCGTCGATCGCCAACACCCTGAAGACCACGAAAAACTCCGTCGTCAACAAGGCCCACCGCCTGGGCCTCCAATCGCGCAAGCAGGAACCGAGGACAAGCCCCCAGCGCTTCATCCGACGGGGTCTTGCCCCCAAGGTCGACCTTCCAGACCCCCTGAAGCCCCGGACGGAAGACCCGGTCTGCACGTTCCTGTCGGGCAAAGAGAAACCGTGGGTGCGCTGCACCGCGCCGGCGCGCCCCGGGTCCAGCTATTGCCCCGAGCACCACGCCGTGGTGTGGATAACCAAATGCAAACCTTCCTAAAACACCTCTTCACCGGGGTCGACAACTCGACCTACGACCTGGGGAAAGTCCTGTGGGCGCAGCTGACCCTGGGGTTCCTCGGCATATCCGGCTGGTTTTACGGTGCCGGGCATGGTAACTTCGACCCAATGGCATGGGCGGGCGGCGCTGCGGCGATCCTGGCCGGCGGTGCCGGCAGCATCAAGCTAAAGCAATCCACAGAGCCGGGGGCCCCCGATGTTACCGTTCCTCCTAAGCCCGCTGGTTAAGGCCGGCGTCATCGCCGTCGGCGTCCTGGCGGCCATCCTGGCCGTGGCCGTCTACCTGCACTCGGTGCGGGTGTCCGGCGCAGACGCCGAGCGAGCCGCCGAGGCTCAGGCCACAGCGGCTCACACTGCCATCGTGATCCAGAACAGCAGCCGCATCGACCAGAGCACCTGGTCCGATCCGAACCCCCAGGCTACGCTGAAGAAAGAATGGGAGCGCCCGCAATGAAGTACCTTGCGTTCTGCCTGCCGCCCCTGCTTGTGGCCTGCGCACAAGCCCCCGGCCCGGTGGCCGACACCGCCTGCCTGTGGGTCAAGCCGATCTACATCACCCCCTCGGACGTCCTGACGACCGGCACGGCCGCTCAGATCCTTGATCACGACGAAAAATGGAAGGCGAACTGCAAATGAGCTGGAACTACAGCCAGTCGACCGGCGCCTTCACCCGCAACGGCACCATCGTCGACGTAGGGTATTCGGGGTGCGATGACGGCCTCAACAACCCCGCCGACCAAGCAATCCCCGACGAGGGCCCGATCCCCGTCGGCACGTACGACATCAGCCCGGCCTTCACGCACCCGGTGTGCGGCCCCGTGTCCATGCGCCTGGACCCCCAGGTCGGCACCGATACCCTGGGCCGGTCTGGGTTCCTTATCCACGGCGACAATCAGGCGATGAATCACACCGCCTCGCACGGTTGCGTCATCCTGCCGAAAGGCACCCGGATGGCAATCGACGGTTCCGACGACCGGGTTCTGGTGGTCACGGAGTGAACCTCCGAGCCGCTTGCACCAGCGGAATATGGACCGTCATACGACGCGCCACACCCGAAACCCGGTGGGGTACCGGCGGTAGACAAACAACCGGCCGTATTTCTGCTTGGCCGCGCAAATCTGGCGGGTCGGGGGGTTCGTGCCGCCCTCCCACCACATGCTGTCGCCGATCTCCATCGCCCCCATGTCGTGATGATACTTGGGCGGCGCCGAGCGTTTGAACTCAGACCG
>CAIYDT010000229.1 GCA_903924985.1 uncultured Acetobacteraceae bacterium | reverse complement strand
CAGAGCACTCACCACCGGACGCCAGCGCCGGCGCTGCTCCCCCGGCACGTGGACCATGAACACCGCCGCCGGGTCCTCGGTCGGGTCGGCCCACCGCATCGTCCCAAAGCGGCCCTTCGACAGTAAGCCGATCCGCTTCACCAAAACCGAGCGGTCGCGGCTTCGGGCGGCCGGGACGAACGCGCCGGCACCCTGTCAAAACCTCGGTGCCGAGGTAGTAGTACCCAAGCGGGGACTGCGGGCGGCTCCGATCCCGCCGCTGCGCGGCGGATTTGACAGCGCCTGCGCGCGGCCGCCGGGCAAATGGCAGGTCGGGACGGAGGACCAGGCACTTCGATCGAACCAAGGAACGTCTGTTGGAGGGTTTTACCGACTTGCGCATAGGGTTCGTCACCCAATAAAGTTCACACGCCCAGCGAGGGCGATACCATCAACGCCTCGCACACAGAAATTCTGATGCCTCCCGGCGTTTTGGGAGGACGAGGCGTGCATTCATGCTTTGTCCTATTGGCTGGCCGGCCAACCGCCCATCTGGCTCCCCACTCAACCCTTGCCTCCCCAACCGCCGGCGCTAGGTTGCGCGCCGGGGGCGAACCCCCGTGTTCAACCAGGACTCCCAACCGTGACCGAACTCCAACCCGCCCGCGGCACCCACGACCTGATCGGCGACGACATGCGGCGCCACCATCACGTGGCTGAGACCGCGCGCCGCATTGCCGCGACCTATGGTTTCGACGAGTGGGTTACTCCCATCTTCGAAGACACCCGCGTGTTTTCCCGCACGCTCGGCGAGACATCCGACGTGGTGATGAAGGAGATGTACACGTTCGACGACCGCGGCGGGGACTCCGTGACCCTGCGGCCGGAGGGCACGGCCGGCGTCTGTCGAGCACTGGTGAGCAACGGGCTGACACAGTCGCTGCCGCAAAAGGTTTTTTATGCGGGGCCGATGTTCCGCTACGAGCGCCCGCAGAAAGGCCGCTACCGGCAGTTCCACCAGATTGGGGTCGAGCTGATCGGGCCCTCCGAACCGCTCGCCGACGCGGAAGCCATTGCCTGCGGCTGGGACATTCTCAAGGCGCTTGGCGTCGCGGCGGACACGGTGCTGGAGATCAACACCCTCGGCGACAAGGAAAGCCACGCGGCGTATCGGGAGGCGCTGATTACCTTCTTCACCGCGCATCACCCCAATTTATCGCAGGACAGCCGCACCCGGCTGGAGCGCAATCCCATGCGCATCCTGGACAGCAAGGACGAAGCCGACCGCGGCATCGTCGGCGACGCGCCAACGATCATGCCATACCTGACCGAGGCCGCCGCGGCCTTCTACGCCGATGTCAAACGGCATTTGACCACGTTCGGCGTGCCGTTCCGGGAGAACCCCCGCATCGTTCGCGGCCTGGACTACTACGGCCACACCGCGTTCGAGTTTGTCACCACCAAGCTAGGTGCCCAGGGCACGGTGATGGCTGGCGGGCGTTATGACGGGCTGGTGGTCGAAATGGGCGGGCCTCGCACCCCCGCCGTCGGCTGGGCCGCCGGCATCGAGCGCCTGGGCATGCTGATGGATGCCGCGCCCTTGGCGCCTTCTCCCGTTGTGGTGGTGCCGATTGGCGACGCGGCCGAGGCGGTCGCTTTGGGCGTGCTGCAATCGCTGCGCGCCGCCGGCATCCGCGCCGAAATGGGCTACCGCGGCAACCTGAAGCGCCGGATGGAGCGGGCCAACAAACTTGGCGCCCGAGCAACGGTCATCATCGGCGACAACGACATCGCGCAGGGCGTGGCGCAGGTGAAAGACCTGTCCACCGGCGTGCAGGAAGCGGTCGCTCTGGATGCGGTCGCCGCGCGGCTGTCATGAACCTCGCACTCAAACTGGACCGGATCGCCGCGCGCGCGGACGAGCTGCGATCGCTGCTGGGGGAGGGCATCTCGGGGGAGGCCTACGTCAAAGCGTCCCGCGAACTGTCCGACATCGAACCCGTCGTCGGCCGCATCGGCGATCTGCGGGCGGCCGAGCAGGCGCGCGATGAAGCCGAGGCGATGCTGAGCGACCCGGAAATGCGCGGGTTGGCGGAAGCGGAACTGTTCGAACTGAAGGAACGCATCCCGGCGCTGGAGCACGAAATCCGGCTGGCGCTGCTGCCCAAGGACGAAGCCGATGCGCGTTCCGCCATTCTGGAAATTCGCCCGGCGGCGGGTGGCGACGAGGCGGGCTTGTTCGCCGCCGAGTTGTTCCAGATGTACCAGAAATATGCCGAGAGCAAAGGCTGGAAATTCGAAGTCATGGAGTTCGGGGAGACCGAACTCGGCGGCATGAAGGAAGGCATCGCGGAAATCACCGGCCGGAACGTGTTTGCCCGGTTGAAGTATGAATCAGGGGTGCATCGCGTGCAGCGGGTCCCGGCGACGGAAAGCCAGGGGCGCATTCATACCTCCACCGTGACGGTCGCGGTGCTGCCGGAGGCCGAGGAGGTCGATGTCGACATCAACGAAGGCGATCTGCGCATCGACGTGTATCGCGCGTCGGGTGCGGGTGGGCAGCATGTGAACAAGACGGAAAGCGCGGTGCGGATCACGCATATTCCAACGGGTATCGTGGTGGCGATGCAGGAGGAGCGTAGCCAGCACAAGAACCGGGCCAAGGCGATGAAAATCCTGCGGTCGCGGATGTATGAGCAGCAACGATCGTCTTTGGCTGCGACGCGGGCGGCGGATCGTAAGAGCCAGGTTGGGACGGGGGATCGATCCGAACGAATCCGGACGTATAATTTCCCGCAGGGGCGGGTGTCGGACCACCGGATCAACCTGACGCTGTATAAGATCGATCGCGTGATGATGGGCGATCTGGACGAGTTCGTCGATAAACTGACCGCCGAGGATCAGGCAGCGCGACTGGCAGCGGACGAGTAAGCCTTAACCTCCCCCTCTCCTCGCGGGAGGGGGAGAAACGACTACCCCTCTACCTCGAACCAGAAATCCAGCATCTCGCCTTTCCGCTCGGCGGCGAACTTCGTCATTACCCGCGTGCCAATCTTCAGTTTTTCAGCAGCAGCGGCGGGATCGGACAGGTTCACGCCCTTGAAGAACCCACCCAACGCTGTGTCCGCGCCGTCCAACAGCACATACCCAAACGCATAGGGCGGTTCCGGTAGATTCTTGAACTGCTCGTATACCATCGTGAACGCCTCGATCCGGCCGGCTGGGCCGACCTTCACCCATTCTTCGGTGGGCAGCAGCGTCTCGTCGGAGAACGAACGAGGCGGCACAAGCACGCGACCGTTACCGGCGGAACGACGACCGTAGATCGCGGCCTCGTCGCGGATCCGCGTGTAGAACGAACTCGCGGTTTCGCCGAGCGCGTGGTCGTAGGTGATATTCCAGACTTCCTGGCGGCCCAACAGTTCCATCGTCTGATTCCCTATGCTTCGATAACCATGGTGCCGAAAATCTGGTGGTCGCCGCCGTTGCCGCTGGCGATGCCCAGTCTCGCGCCCTCGACCTGATGCGCTCCGGCGCGGCCCCACACTTGCAGCGCGGTTTCCGCGACGCGGGCCATGGCGGTGACCGCGATGGCGTTGGTGCAGAGCGTGCCGCCCGAGGCGTTGACCGGGATGCGCCCGCCGATGTCGAATTCCCCGTCACGCAGCGCCTGGATGGAATCGCCGGGGCGTTTCACCAATTGCGCCGCGTCGATGGCGTGGAACTCGGTGTTGCTGAACGGGGCGTAGAGTTCCGCGACATGCACCTGCCTCATCGGGTCCGTGATGCCGGCCATGCGATAGCTTTTTTCAAAGGACCGTCCCAGCGCGTGGGCACCGGAGTGTTCCGCTGTCGGGTTGTTGCCCATGCGGTCGCCCATCCAATAGGTCTCGGCCGCGTGCGCCACGCCGGTGATCCAGACGGCGTCCAGGTGGTTCTCCTTGATGAATTTCTCCGACGCCAGCACCAAGGCCGCCCCGCCGGTCGATTGCGGGCAGCAATCCAGCAGTTTGATGGGCCAGGAGATGATGCGGGAGTCCAGCACCTCATCGATGGTCACCACCTTACGCAGATGGGCGTTGGGATTCAGCGAGGCGTGCCGGCGGTTTTTCACCGTGACGCGCGCCATGTCCACCTCGGTCATGCCGTGCTGTTGCATATAGCGCACGCCGGACATCGCCAGCATGTTGATGGTGCCAAGCGGCAGTGGGCGCTCGTAGCTGGGGTCCCAGATTTTGTTCAGCACCGACTGGGAGTCACCGCATTCGCCCACCTTGTCGGCTCCGGCGGTCAGCACGACGTCGTACATGCCGGAGGCGACATGGTAGTACGCCGCGGCAGCGGAGGAAATGCCGGTGGCACCGCCATTGTTGATTCGCAAGAACGGTTTCAGCCGCCCCCCAACCGCGTCGACGCCCAACCGTTCGGCGTTGCCGATACCAATCATCGCGTCGGGGGAGAGGGAATAAACCACCGCCTCGACGGCGTCGAAATCCAGTCTGGCGTCGAGCATGGCCAGAACGACTGCCTCCCGCACCAGCTCGGGATAATTGGCATCGTCGCGGCGAGCGCGGAAGGCGGATTGGCCGATGCCGATGATGCCGACACGATCGCCGCTCATAGACGTGCCTCCTGGCCGAAAATGACCGCCGACTGGTACTGCATCGCGAAGCCGCTGCCGGCGTGAGCCAGACCCCGACGAACGTCTGGCACTTGGTGCGTGCCAGCGCGTCCACGGACCTGCTGCGCGATTTCTGCGATGCGAATCATGCCAGTGCAGAATACGGGGTTCCAGGTCAGAACACCGCCGGATGGATTGACCGGCAGACGCCCGCCCATTCGGAACGAGCCGTCGGCGGTGCGGGCTGCCCAATCATCGCGATGGCACAGGCCGAGCGCTTCATAGGCCAGCAATTCGGCGTAGGGCGTCGCGTCGGTGATCTCGGCCACGCCGAATGCGCCGGCGGGATCGGTAATCCCCGCCATGGCATAGGCCTGCCGCGCGGCGGCTTCCAATGCGGGGGCTGTCGAAAGGTCGCGGTCTCCGAGGAACCCGGTCTCGGTCGTCCAGCCCATGCCCTGGAGCCAGGCGACGTCTTTAAAGCCGCGCTCGGCGATGAATTCCGGCGATGCCAGCACCATCGCGACCGCGCCGGTCACCGGCTCGCTCGTCATCCCCGGCGTCACCGGCCAGCGCAGTTTGCCGGCCTCTCCGCTACCCGCATAGGCCATACGCCCATGCACTCTGTTCTTTTCCGCCACGGACTCGGCGGCTGCTCGTGCCCCGGGCACTGCGTTTTCAACAGCGCTTGCCTGCAAGGCGTGCGCGGATAATTCATCCAGCGGCAAGGCGCGATGAAAATACGGGTCGGTCCCGAGGCGCTGCGCCTCGGGCATGGACGACACCTCGGTCGGGCTCCAGGAAACGATCAATTGCGTGCGGAACTGCCGGGTCGCGACCCGTAATGCGCCGAGGATAAATGCGTGCTCCCCGGCGGACGGAGTCGACATGATGTCGCGATCGACGCCGCCCACGGGACCAGAGGCCATCATCACCGAGATCGACCGCCCATCGAACTGATCGTTGGAGGCAACGGCGATACCGTCGATGTCCTCGATGGTCAGACCGGCGTCGGCTAGCGCCATTTGGGCTGTGTCGTAGATGATCTCCTCCAACGACCTGTCGCGGCTGGCGATGACTGGCCGGATCGCGCAGCCGATGACCCCTGGCTGGACCTTTAGACCCATCTTATTGCTCCTGGTCTGATTGCGCGCGTCATTTTATTCGTCATCCTCGGGTCAAACCCGAGCATGACGATAGGGGGGAGTTGGCCCAGGTCGTCACAGCAGCGCCATCGGGCTGATGGGGCTGCCGGTGCCGCCGGCTACCGGCAACGGGCTGGCGGCGAACATGAATTCGTGGCGTCCGGTTGCTGCCAGCCCGCCAAGCACCAGGCCCTCCAGCAGCGGAATGCCGAAGTCGCGGATCAGGCGCTGGTGGACGGGGAAGACGGTCGTGGCGGGGAATGGCAGCACCTCGACAGCGTAATTATCGGCGCCAAGCACGGCGATTTCGGCCTCGGCCAGCCATAGCGCGGCCTCGACATTCAATCCCGGTTCGGCATTGAAGGAGATCGGCCCGTTGCGCTCCGCCCAGCCGGTGCGGATCAGCACGATGTCGCCTTTGCCGACGCGCACGCCGGCCCGCGCAGCCGCGCGTTCCAGGTCCGCCGCACCGATGGACACACCGTCGGCGAGGGGCTGCCCACACAGTCCCGCCACATCCAGCAGCACGCCGCGCCCGGCACTGGGGCCCATTTTGTCGATGCCGCAACGCGTGGCACCGGTGGTGCTGCGCGTGCCGCTGCCGGGAAACCCGTTGTACAGGGTGTCGTCGTACCACGCATGGCACAGCGCATCGATATGCGTGCCGATGTGCAACGGTAGCACGACGGTGTCCTCGGCGAACTGGAAGCCGCCCGGTTGGCGTGCGCCCGCCGCGTAGTCGCCGCCGTCGCGGCCCATGAAGTGCTGCACGCCGGCGCGGTGTTGCGGCACCGGGGTGCGCGGGGACAGGGGTTGTGCCAGGGATAAGACCTGTCCCGAACGCACCAGCGACGCGGCGTGCTGGACTTGTGACGGTCCGATATGGTTCAGCGCGCCGCGCTCGTCCTCCGGCCCCCAGCGGTTCCAGTTGTCCTGGCTCATGCGCGTAACGCCAGGGCCATCGATTTCAGTTCCCGGCGCATCAGCTTGCCGGTGACCGTGACGGGCAGTTCCGAGCGGAATTCGATGAAATCGGGCACCTTGTAGCGGGACGCCAGTGCTCGGCAATGCGCTGCCAGCGCCGCCGCATCCGGCGCGAAACCGGGTTTTACGACGACGAAGGCCGCCAGCAGTTCGCCCTGCAACGCATCCGGCACCCCTACGACCCCCGCCAGTGCGATGCCTTCGTGACGCATCAGCACATCTTCGACCTCGGCCGGGGAAATGTTGATGCCGCCTTTCTTGATCATTTCGGAGATGCGGCCGCTGAACGAAACCGAACCGTCTTCCAGCAGGCGGCCCATGTCGCCGGTGCGGAAGAAGCCGTCCCGCGTCATCACGGCAGCGGTTTGGTCGGCGCTGGCACCGGTGTAGCCATGCATGACGTAGCCGCGGACCTCGATCAGGCCTTCCTCGCCCGCCGGCAGAACCGTTCCGTCCGCGTCCACGATGCGCACTTCGACGCCGGGGAGAGGCGGTCCCTGGCACGCGGCGCGTCGTTCCAGCGGCCAGTCGTGCGGCGTGACGGCGCAGTTGCCGTAGCTCTCGGTCTGGCCATAGACGTTGCAGATCTGGGCGGCACCCAACACGCGCGCGGCGGTCAGGATGTCCTGCGGCGCACCGATGGTCAGGCCGGTGCGCAACGATTGCACCCGCTCGCGCGAAAACGACGGGTGCGACACGATCGCGCTGGTAATCGCAGGCAACGTGTATAGCGCGGTGCAACGGTGCTGCTCGATGAGTGCGATGGCCTCGGCCGGTTCGAATTTGCTTTGCAGCACCAGCGTGGCGCCGTGCGTCAGCACCGCCGCCATGGCGTTGGCACTGCCGTAGGACCAGAACAACGGCGGCGCCAAAAGCACTCGGTCATCCGGCGTGTAGCCTTGGCGTTCGCCGATGTTGAAGCCGTTCTCGATAATCCCGAGATGCGTGAGCGGCACTGATTTGGGCCGGCTGCTGGAGCCTGAGGTGGAAATCAGGATGGCGGTATCCGCCGCACTGGCACCGTCGCCGGGGTCCAAACGCCGGGCGGGCTCCCCCGCGGTCAAGGCCTCGAACCCGCTCAACAGTACCGTTTCACGCAGCCCTGGGTGCTTCGGCGCCAGCACGCGCATGTGGTCCGCGTAATCGTTGTCGGCGAAGCGATCGACCGCGATCAGCAGGCAAATGCCGGAATCGCCGATCAGCCAGTCCAGCTCGCCGCGGGTGGACCAGGTGCTGAAGGCCGCCACTGTCGCACCCGCGATCATGACCCCGAAGAATGCCTCGACCCACTCGGCGCGGTTGTTGATCAGCAGCCCGACGCGATCCCCGCGCCCGATCCCACGCGCCCGCAGCGCGCCCGCCACGAGGGGTGCCCTGTCCGCCAGATCGGCGTACGACAGCACCCGGTCCCCGGCGATCACCGCCGAATGGGGCCCGAAGCGTTCGGCCTGCTCGAACACCAGGTCCGCGAGGCTCCGGCTGTAGGGAGGCATGGACAAGTGGCACCAATTCCGAATATTATTCGCTTTTTATCCGCCGGCGTGGCAAACCTGTCAACCATGCCGCTGCACGCTGCCTCCCCCGACCCGAAACAGCAACGCAGCCGCCTGCGCAAGCAGGAGGTTCTGGCGGCGGCCACCCGCATCTTCGCGCGCGACGGCATCGCCAAGGCCAAGATGGCGGATATCGCGGCCGAAGCCGGGATCGCGGTGTCCTCGATCTACGATTACTTCCCAAACAAAGAAGCGCTGGCCTACGAGATCCCCATCCAGCGCCTGGCGCAGCTCTACGCAGCCTTCGAAGAACGGGCGGAGGCGCTGCCAACGATGCGGGAGCGGCTGCGCCTGTTTCTGACCATGACCGCGGACCATGCGCGGGAAAACCCCGACTGGGCGCGGCTGCTGTATCTGGAAATCTGGCCCAGCGTGCTGATCCAGGAAGCCAGGGTACGCCGCTCCGTCGACGATTTCGGCCGCATCATCGTGGCCATGCTGCGGGAAGGGAGCCGGCGCGGCGAGTGGCCCGCGACGCTCGATCCGCACCGGACCGCGACGATCCTGATGGGGAGCATCACGCATATGCTGATCACGTGGCTTCTGTACCGGCGGCCGGATGACCTCCAGGCGGCGACGGGGCCGATGATGGATCAGCTGATGGGGATGTTGGGCGACGGCCTGCCATAACACCAAGCGCCCGACCATGACGGTGCATGAGAGACCCACATGGCTCAATGATTCGGGCGCAGAGTATAAAATGCCGCTATGCCGAGTCGCTCCTCTGAAACATCCCTCTACCCCTCCGTCAAAGCCTTCTTGGAATCCCAGGGCTTCGTCGTGAAAGGGGAAGTCCGCGGCTGCGATGTGGTGGCGGTGCGGAACGATGAGCCACCCGTCCTTGTAATCTGCGAACTGAAGTCCGCGTTCTCGCTGGAACTGATCCTCCAGGGCATCGACCGCATGCGCACCGCCGACGACGTGTGGCTGGCGGTTGCCGCCACTAGCAAAGGGCGGGATCGGGACAGCCGAGCGCATCGGCTTTGCCGGATGCTGGGGTTCGGCTTATTGGCGGTGAACCCGGCGCGGTCCCGTGTCGATATCCTGGTCGAGCCGGAACCCTACCGCCCCCGTGCCAACCAGCCCGAACGCCGCCGCCTGCTGAAAGAACACGCCAAGCGGCGCGGCGACCCGACCGAGGGCGGCTCAACCCGGCAACCCATCATGACAGCGTACCGCCAGCAGGCCCTGGACTGCGCCGCCGCGTTGCGGGAAGGTCCCAGCAAGCCGCGCGACCTGCGCCCCGTGGCGCCGGACGCCGCGAGCATCCTGCAACGAAACGTCTACGGCTGGTTCGAACGGGTGGAACGCGGCATCTACCGGCTGACGGATGCGGGGGAGGCGGCGCTGCGGCGCTGGACATAAGGGGAAAACCGAGGATGACAAATTTTGTTCTGATACATGGCTCCTACCAAGGCGGCTGGATCTGGCAGCGGGTCGCCAGCCGGCTGCGGGCGGCGGGCCACGATGTCCACGCCCCCACCATGGCGGGCTGTGCGGAACGCCGGCATGAGCTGCGCCCGGGCATCGATACCTCAACGTTCGTGAATGAGGTTTCCGACCTCCTGTTCTTCGAGGACCTGAAAGACACCGTTCTGGTCGGCACCAGCTCCGGCGGCATGATCGTTTGCGGCACCGCCGAACGCATGCGCCACCGGATTTCCCGGATTGTGCTGGTGGACGCGCTGGCGCTGTACAATGGTGAGCGCACTCGCGACATCGTCAAGCGCCCGCCCAACACCGGCCCAGTGCCCATGGCGGTGGGGCCTTCGCGGGAGGAAGCAGCGAACGGGCTGTTCGCCGACCTCGATCCGGCGACCAAGGCCTGGGCGCTGGACCGGTATACGCCGCATCCGACGGGGACGTCGGAAATCCCGGTGAAGCTGGGAGATTTTTGGGACATGGACTGGAAGGCGACGGTGATCTGGTGCCGTCAGGCTCCCAACCCGGGGGAGGCGCACGTGCGCCGTTCGGCGGCCCGCCTGAAGGCAAGCTGGCATGAGCTGGATACCGGGCATTACCCGATGCTGACGATGCCGGACGAATTGACGCAACTGATCCTCGGCGAGGCATAGCGACGTGCCGCCCCCCCCTATTCGTTTCGGTGTCTGGGCGCTGGTGCATGGCAGCCGAGCGGCGTTGCAGGACCCGGACGAACCATACGACGCGTCATGGGAACGCAATCGCAAGCTGGTTCTGGAAGCCGAGGCGCTCGGCTTCGACAGCACTCTGGTGGCGCAGCACACCATCAACCCGCATCATGCGCCGCAGGATCAGCTCGAGGCCTGGACGGCCGCGGCGGCGCTGGCGGCGTTGACCAGCAAGATCGAGATTATCGCCGCCATCAAGCCGTACCTGTACCACCCGGTCGTGCTGGCCAAGATGGCACTGGGGATCGAGCACATCAGCCGCGGCCGTTTCGCCATCAACCTGGTGAACGCCTGGAACCGCCCGGAGCTGGAAAAGGCAGGCATCGGGTTTCCCGAACACGATGCACGTTACGACTACGGCCGGGAATGGATTTCGGTCGTCGAACCGCTGCTGCGCGGCGAGAGCCTGACCCATAAGGGCGATCGCTTCGACGTCGACGACTACACGCTGCGTCCGGCCGATCCATTCCGGCCTCGTCCCCTGATCTATGTCGGGGGTGAATCCATGCCGGCACGCCAATTGGTCGCCGACAAGGGCGATGTGTGGTTCATTAACGGCCAGCCGCTGGATGACGTGCGTGCCCTGATCGCCGATGTCGCTGCCCGTCCACGCTCCGACCCGCCATTGCGCTACGGCCTGAGCGCCTTCGTCATCGCCCGCGAAACGCAGGCCGAGGCCGAGGCGCATCTGGATCGTCTGTTTGCCCTGGCGGCCAAGGACGCGCCGATTCGCGCGGTGCAGCACGCCAATACCGACGCCGCCTCGGTGATGGCGGAAACGATGCGCAAAACGCCTCGGGTGGGCAGCAATGGCGGCACCGCGGCGGGGCTGGTCGGTTCCTATGAGCAGGTCGCCGCGCGTATTCGCGCCTTCCACGACGCTGGGATCGAGCTGTTCATGCTGCAATTCCAGCCCTTCGAAGCGGACATGCGCCGCTTCGCCGCCGAGATCATGCCTCGAGTCAAAGCCTTGGGTTAGCGTTCGCCGGGCTTCTTCTCGCGTGGCGCCGGTGGTGGCGCTGGATGGGACTGCGGGGCTGGCGCTGCATGAACCTGCGGCGGAGGAGCCGTGTGGACCTGCGGTGTCGGCGCCTGGAAGTGCTGCACTGGCGCCGGAGCCCGTTGTGGCGGCGCTGAGAATTGCGGCGCTGGCCGCTGTACGACAGGCGGCGCAACATGCTGCACGGCCGGCGGTGCGGCGAAGTGGGGAGCAGGCTGCGGCGCGACGGGCACCGATGGTCGCGGGACCGGAGCTGAGAAATGCGGCGCGGCGGCCGGCAGGCTCGGGTTATGCACCTGCGGCACGGGCGCCGCGCCGGACGGCGCTGCGAAGTGCGGGGCGGTCTGCGTGGGGCCCTGGGCGGCCGGTGGGCGCGGGGCAGGAAACGCCGCTGTCGGGAGGCTCGGGTTATGCACCTGCGGAACCGGCGCCGCGAAATGCGGGGCAGTCTGTGCGGGCACCTGGGCCGTCGGCGGGCGCAGGGCGGGGAACGGCGCCGCCCCGTGCGGCACGATTGCCGGACCCGGCGCGGCCGGACGGACAAACCCACCGCCGGCAGGGGGCAAATTCATCTGCCGCGCGACCGTGGGTGTGACCCCAGCGGTGCCGAGCGTCGGTTGCACCGGGTGCGCCCCCGTCAAAGGCCGAGCAGCGGCAAGGGTCTGGGGACCGATCGGCTGCGCGACGGAGCGGATAGAGCGGGACGAGGTCATCGCGCTCGCCGGCACCATGGTCGCGGCACCCCGGTTTCGGAATCCGCCCGCGTTGGCGACATTTGACGCTTGCCCGCCGTTGACCGCCCCAAGGTAGCGCGGGGAGGCATGGAACCACGGGCGGTAAGCCTCCCGCGGGCCGAGCGGCACCCAGCCGATCGGGCGGGACCCAAGGGCGAGGCCGATCCCGACGCCCACGCCGATTCCCAGGAAGGTGACCAGGGCCGG
Source organism: uncultured Acetobacteraceae bacterium (assembly GCA_903924985.1). Lineage (GTDB taxonomy): Bacteria > Pseudomonadota > Alphaproteobacteria > Acetobacterales > Acetobacteraceae > Rhodopila. The sequence continues at coordinate 34,950 of CAIYDT010000229.1, read as the reverse complement.
GGCGTAGACGGGGTATCCAAAGCCGCCTTCGCGCTCGAAGCCGGGGGTCCACCCCCAGCGGCCGCGATACTGGAACCAGCGGCCGTAGTGGAAGGGTGCGAATCCCCAAGGGGCGTCGTCCACCCAGGTCCAACCCCAGGGCGGAATGAACGCCCAATGACCCTGCCGATAGGGGACCCAGCCAGGATCGACCGAGGGGTACCAGACCGCCCCATAATCCGGGTTGGTATTCCAAACGCCGTAGCCCGCCAGATCGTCGCCGCCGGGAATGCTGGCAATGGCGGGCGGGGGCGGCACGGGTTGGAGGTTCGCGGGTGGCGGAAGCGGCGGCCGGTCGCGCACCAGCCCGCTATTCGCGAAGGCGTCCGGTGCCGCGGGACCGACGCTGACCTGCATTGTATCGGTGCCGGTGATGCTGGCGGCCTGACCCGCGGTCAAGGTTTGCTCCAAGCCGGGGCCTGTCACGGTCGCCTCGCCTTCCAACACCGAGACAATGCTGGGTGATCCGGTGTCGCCGGCGCTCACCGCGATGCGGCCGGGGTGAGCGGTGGTGACGGTGCCGCGCGGGGTCTGCACGGACCAGGTTTCGCCGGCCGCCAGATCGCGCGGGCGCAGCAGTATTTGGCCCTGCGTCAGGGTGGCGCGCAGCCCGTTCGCGTCCAGCGCGCCGATGTCGATTTCGGTGCCGCCGGCCAGACCGACTCGGCTGGCGGAAAGCTCGATTTCGGCCTGGGCGTTTGGCTCCGTCCAGAAAGAGCTGCCGGAGGCGACGGGGAAGTTCATCGTTGCCGGGGTCCACTGCGTGTCGCCCGCCGCGTGATACGACACCGAGCCGGTGGTGCGCGCCAGACGGCCGACGCGGGCCGGCGGGTCGGGCTGCGTTTGATCGGGCTGGGCCTGATCGGGGGCCTGTTGCGCTCGGGCAGGCGCCGTCATCGCTGTGCTGCCCAGTAGCAGCGCCGCGGTGGTCAGTGCGGCGGTGAGGCGGAAAATCGGCGTATGAGTGCGCATTGCGGTCGTCCAGCGGTGACGCCACATGAGATGGCATTGGAACGTGGCAAAACAACGTCGCGTTCGTCACCGCGGGAACACATATACGACATTTTTCTGCCGTGTTGCATGGGGAGAACGCCTCGCATGATCCCATCGATAGGAGACACGCTCATGGCCGATCTGCTTCGTATTCGCCGCACCGCACTCCTGCCGGTTCTCGCGCTGGGACTGGCGACGCTGCTTGGCGGCTGCGTGGTGTATCCGGCGGGATACGGCTATGGCTACCAACCGGCACCCTACTATGCCGGGCCGGTTGTGACCTACGGCGGCGGGTGGGGGCGCCATTATCGCGGCGGTTGGTAGCATCGGCGCGGCGATATGCGCGGGTCATAACAGCGTTGCGAATGAAACCTGTTGAATGCGCGTTGCGACGGGCGGGAAAAGGGCCTAGTCTGCTATCTGGATAACCGGCGAGGCGTTGTTATGAACCGCTTTTTTGTTGCAGTATCGGTGGCCACGGGACTGGTTTTGCTGAACGCCGTGCCGTCGTATGCGCAAAGCGCGGAAGCCGGCCAGTCGGTCTTCAAGCGAGATTGTGCCATTTGCCACGAAGTCGTGGCGGGCAAGAACCGTACCGGCCCGTCGTTGTTCGGGATCGTTGGGCGCCCCGCCGGCTCCGTGCCGAACTTCAGCTACTCCAATGGAAACAAAGCTTCCGGCCTGACATGGGACACAGCGACCCTGGATCGTTATCTGATAGCGCCGCGCACCGTGGTTCCCGGTACGAAGATGAGCTACGGCGGCCAGAAGGACGATCAGAAGCGGCGCGATCTGATCGCGTATCTGGCCACGCTGCACTGATCGGAATGGCGGAAGGCGAAGCGCCTTCCGCCTTTTTCCTACGGCGTAGCCGGCAGCTTTGTCTTTAGGTATTCGCCGATGAGAATGGTCATCGGCTCCTGCATTTCCATGTCGCTCAGCGCGTCGGTGACTGCGGATTCGGCGAATTCCTTGGCATCTTTGTCGTGCGCTTTCTCGGCCGCTGCCAGCAATTCGTTCATCAATTCCGTGATCTTCACGTGGGTCTGGAAAATTTGTTCCCTCTCCGCCTTCACCCGATCGGCCATCGCGATGGCCCATTTCATGTCGGGTGACACTTTGCCCTCCGACAGCGATTGCAGCAGCGTCAAAGGCGGCAGGATGAACTCGTTTTCCTTGGCGTGATGCTCGCGCACGGCGACCAGCGCCTTTTTGGCGACGGCGCCGACCGGCGTACCGCGGTGCGACAGGGCGGTCAGGTGGCGGATCGCTTCTTCATGATCCAAGCGGATCGCTTGTGGGATGTCCCCGACATGGGACACAGCGGCAGGGGTCTGCGCCGCCGCCTGCCCAGCCGTGGCGAGCACCGCGATTGCCCCCATCGCCACTAAGAATCGCGCCATGGATGTGTCCTCCAAAGTTTCATCGGAAACCGGTTTTCATCGGCAGTTCGGTGCAACCATAACGTCGCACCACGATTTTCACAATGGCACCTTACCTGCCCTTATAACAAAAAAAACCGTAACTGCCCAGGTAGGCACGCGGCTCAGGAGATCCGCGCATCTCGCGCCGCCAATGCCGCGAGTAACTCAGTGTTTTGTGCCTGAACCGCGACAACCAACGCTTCCAAACGCGCAGAGCGGTCTGAAACGGAACTGGCCTCATCAGGCGAATCAGGCGGCGGCGGGGACATCGGAAGCTTGAATCGTGCCCCGACAAACGCGTGTCATGCGCCGGTTAGCGATCCGCCATCTGGGCAGTTACGAAGGTGCGCCCTTTGCCCGTCTTGCCCGTGGCAATTTTAATCAGCCCCGCGCTTTCGTCGAAGTCCACCGTTCGAAGCCGGCAAAGCTCGCCGTATCGGGCGCCCGTCAACTCGGGCGCACGCAGGCCAGCGACGGCCAGCATGGACCGTGGGTGTGGAACGATGGCCTGTCGCCGAATATGCCCCGTTACACCGCCCGGGCAGTATGCCCAATATCCGGGCCTGGACTGCGGTGGATATTTGTAAACCCCAGCCATATCCACGACAGCCGGTTTCGCCTCGCCGTTTCCGCATGGGGGATACCGTTCCGCCGCGCATTGCCCCGCCGGCCATTTCCCGCCACACCGCGCGCATGAACTCTGATTCGGCCGTTGGGCGACTGATCGCTTTGCTCGCCCTCGCCGTATTCTCCGGTGCGTTGGTGACCCGCCTGACCGATCCTCTGGTGACCGTGCTGGCGCACGACCTCGGAGGTACCCCCGCCCGCACCGCGCTCTTGGCCAGCGCTTTCGCCCTGCCGTTCGCGTTGATCCAGCCGATCCTGGGGCCGGTGGGCGACGCATTGGGCAAGCGGCGGGTGATCCTGATCGCGGTGGGGCTGTTGACGGTCCTGCTGGCCGGCTGTGCCGCCGCCCCGGATTTGGGGTCGCTGACGATTCTGCGTGCTCTCACGGGGTTGGCCGCGGGTGGGGTGAATCCGCTGGCGATCGCGCTGGTGGCCGACACCGCACCGGCGGACAGCCGGCAGGTGGCGCTGTCGCGTTTGGTCGCCTGTGCGATCACCGGCCAGATCGCGGGCGGCAGTGCTGCTGCCTTGCTGGAGCCTTACCTCGGGTGGCGCGGCGTTATGCTGGCCGCCGGTTTCATGGCGGCGTTGGGTTTCATCACTCTGATACTCGGGGGGCGAGGCTTCCCGCCCGAGCCGCGCCACCGCTTCGATCCCTGGGGAGCGGCCGCCGGCTACCTCCACATCATGCGCATGCCCGCTGCTCGGGTCCTGTATTTCTCGGTCGCCGTGGAGGGCGGGTTCGTATTCGGGTCGTTCCCCTATTTCGCGCTGGAGCTTCAGGCCCGCGGCCTCGGCGCAACGGCCGAGGCGGGTCTGGCGGTGGCCGCCTTTGGGGTCGGAGGTTTGATCTATGCGGCGATCGCCAAACAGGTCCTGCGGCTCATGGGGCAAAACCGCATGGTCCTTCTGGGCGGCGTGCTGTGCCTGCTGTCGTACGTGGGCTTCGCCTTCGCACCCACGGCCCATTTTTTCATTGGTGCTGGGGTCGCGCTGGGGATCGGCATGTTCATGATCCACAACTCGATCCAGACCCGCGTGGCGGAAGTGGCGCCGCGCGCACGCGGCACGGCGGTGGCTTTGCACGCGTTCCACTTCTTTCTCGGACAGACCGCCGGGCCCGTCGTGTTCGGGCTGCTCCTGCACCAGGCCGGGGCCCGGACCGCGTTTCTGGTCGGCGGCGTTATCCTGCTGTCGTTGGCCTTGCTGCTGGCGCGCCGCTACTGACCAGGGGCCTGTTCAATCCCCGAAGCCCACGAACCGCACAAAGCGGTCATTGGGTTCGCGGTCCGACCGCACCGTATTCGCGGGAAATTCGTCGTTCGGATATCCCATCGCGATGCAGGTCATGATGACCTCGTCGTCCGGAATCCCCGCTTCCTCACGCACGATTTCGGATCGCATGATCCCCTGGCCATTGATCACGGTGCCCAGGCCGCGGTCCCAGGCCGCGAGGCAGATGCCGTAGGACAGGGCGCCGAGATCGAAATGCACCACCGCACCGGGGTCGAGCACCCGATCGTAGGTCAGAACGACCGACACGGGCGCGTCGAACTGGCGAAATCCCCGCATCACCCAGTCCTGCCGCATAACCTTGTCGTTGCGCTCGATACCCATGGCGCCGAACAGTTTGACCGCGATCGCCACCTGGCGCGAGCGATGTACACCCTCATACTCCCCATGGGTGAGAATCTCGCGATTGGCTTTGGCGCCGCCGAGCATGGTTTCGGTGTTGCGCTGGCGCACGCGTTCCAGGGGCGCGCCCGTCAGGACGTGTATGTGCCAGGGCTGGGTGTTCATCGAGGACGGCGCGCCTTTCGCGACCGCGATGATGTCCTCGATGACCTCGCGCGGGACCGGGTCACTCTTGTAACCGCGCACGCTGCGGCGCGTGCGAACCAATGTTTCAAAATCCATGCTGCCGTCAGCTCCCCAACATCGCGACGACCTGATCCAGATGCCGCACCCGCGCGTACATCTTCATCGCCTTATCCAAACTATACTGGTGCGCCGCCTGATCGCCGCCCCAGCAGCATTCCCGCACCACGACGGTCGAGAGGTCCATGCTGAAAGCCTCCCGCACGCTCGTTTCGACACCGCGATTGGTGGCGCCGCCGCCGATGATCACGACATCCCGCCGCAACATCCGCAGCAACTCCCCAACCCCCGTCCCATAAAACGCGCTCGGCCGCCGCTTGAGGAACACGTAATCCTCCGTCCTTGGCGCGATCTCATCGGGGAAGCCGGCGCCCGGCGTGCCCTCGATCCCATTGGTCAGGGACGGCACGCCGGTTTCCACCGACAAATCGGTCGGTAGCAGAACGACATCGGCCCCGTCGGCGCGGCTGACCGGCGTGGTGTAGATCACCGGGATGCCGGCCTGACGCGCCGCCGCGATCACCCTCACCCAGGCATCGAGCACGGGACGCATCGCCGCCCGCCGCACCGGATCGTCGGGTGTGAGAGCGCGGCGACAGACGTCATAGGCGATCAGCGCCGCGCGGCTGGGATCGATGCTGTCGGTCATGGCTTAGCCCTGGGGTTCCAGCTTGTCCTGCGTGCGCAGATCGAAATCGCTGGCATCGTGCCGCTCGTGCAACTGTGCCGCCGGATCGCCCTGCAAACGGTTAACAATGCGCCCGCGTTTCACCGCCGGACGAGCGCCGATCTGGTCGGCCCAGCGTTGCACGTTCTTGTATTCGTGCACCGCGAGGAACTCCCCAGCACCGTAGAGCAGCCCTTTTGCCAACCCGCCGTACCACGGCCAGACCGCCATGTCGGCGATGGTGTAGTCGGCCCCGCCGAGGAACTCGGACTCGGCCAACCGCCGGTCCAGCACGTCCAACTGCCGCTTGGTTTCCATTGCGAAGCGGTCGATCGCGTATTCGATCTTGATCGGGGCATAGGCGTAGAAATGCCCGAACCCGCCGCCCAGATAGGGCGCGCTGCCCATCTGCCAGAACAGCCAGGACAGGCACTCGGCGCGCGGGGCAGGGGCCTTCGGCAGGAATTCGCCGAACTTCTCCGCGAGGTGCATCAGGATCGCGCCGGACTCGAACACCCGGATCGGCGTTGGGCCGCTGCGATCCAGCAAGGCGGGGATTTTGGAGTTCGGGTTGATCGCCACGAACCTGCTGCCGAACTGGTCGCCCTGGCCGATCTTGATCAGCCACGCATCGTATTCCGCGCCGCTGTGGCCGAGGGCCAACAGCTCCTCCAGCATCACCGTGACCTTCTGGCCGTTCGGCGTGCCCAGCGAATAGAGCTGCATCGGGTGCTTGCCGACCGGCAGTTCCTTCTCGTGCGTGGCGCCGGCGATCGGGCGGTTGATGTTGGCGAAGCGGCCGGTGGCGGGCTTATTCACCCAGACGGCTGGGGGTACGTATTCTTCGGTCATGGATGGGTCTCCCGTGGTCGGCGCGCACCCTGCCTCTGCCGCTCAGTTGGCGCAAGCTGGGACACATCGGCTTCCGGATCCGTGCCGTGCCCCTTTCAGTGGAATCCCAGAGCGGCCAGGCGTTGCGCGCTGTCGAGTAGATCGGCGTCGGCGTTGCGAGAGATGATCTCCAACACCGGCATCTCCCGGTAGCCGACCTCCGTCAGCACCGGTGGCACCGCCGCGAACGGCACGTCGCCGGCTCCGACCGGGTCGTGCTTATAGACTGCACGCCCGGTGTCGGAGAGATGCACGAGCGCGAGCCGGCTGCGCACACGCCGCAGCCCCACGCACGGATCCTCACCGATGAAGTGGCCATTGGCGACGTCGTAGATCACGCCGACGCTGGCGTCCCCGTAGGCGTCGAGCGCCCGCATGATCGAGTCGGCATCGGGCAGGAAGCAGAACGGCATGTTTTCCACGAGCAGCCTGGTTCCGCCCGCCGCGGCGATCGGCGCCAGCCGGTCGAGTGCGCGATAAAAATGGCTGACCAGCAAATCCCGCTCGGGCGCGAACAGCGGGTTGGCCTTGCCGGGACCGATGACGATGCCGGCCGCCCCAAGCTCGCCCGCCAGCTGGACGAACTGCGACAGCAGACCGAGCGAGTACTCGCGCATTTCGTGCGACGCGCCGGCCACGTTCAGATCGATGTTCGGCATATTGAGTGAGATCAGGCGCACCCCTCGTTGCTCCAGGACGCCACGCAAGTCGCGCCGTCCGGCGGCGTCGAGGTCCGGCCAAAGGTGTCCCGGATACATCATCAATTCGACGCCGGCATAGCCCTGACCGGCCAGCCGCCGCACGCAGTCGGCGGCGGAGACAGTCATCGTGTAGGAGTAGGTGTTGATCCCGAATATCCTGCGAACGTCCGTCATGTTGATTCCGGAGCTGGAGGGGCGGATGGAACGGTCTTGCTGGCGCTCAGGCGCGTTGCACGGCGCACCAGGTCCGTGTCTGGCTTATAGCGGCCTGCGTGAAGTCGAACACGCCCTCTGGCGATGCCCGCCAGTCTAGGCGATCCCGCCTCAGCCGGATAGAACGTCCCCAACACGCAGGAGGCCACCATGCGCACGATCGACGTCCAGGTCCACGCCTATGAGCACAACCATCCCGGCCGCCCCTGGGCCGGCAAGCTGCACGGGCCGCAATCCGCCAATGGGCAGGAGATGACCGCTGCCATGGACGCGGTCGGGGTCGACGCGGCGATCATCGTGTCCACCTTCAACCTCTACCGCTACGATCCCAGCTACGCGCTCGAGTGTTACCACACCTGGCCCGACCGCTTCCGGGTCGTGAAGCCGATCGATGCCACCGATCCGGCGATCGACGACATCGTGGCTGATTGGGCCAGGACACCGGGCGCGGTGGGCGTGCGCCTGATGTTGCGGGATGAGCAACTGAGCGATCCCTCCGACCCGCGGCTGAACCGAGCCTTCGCGGCGGCGGGTCGCAATGGGCTACCGGTGAATTTCCTGTGCTGGGGTAAGCTGGACGACGGCACCAGGCTGGTGGCGCAAAACCCCGATACGGTTGTCGTGATCGACCACCTCGGGCTGTTGCAACCGAACGAGCCGCCGCCCTTCGCGGAGCCGTGGGCCGATTTGCCCAAGTTGCTGGCCCTGGCCGCCTACCCGAACGCCCGCGTGAAAATCAGCGGCGCCTGCACCCTGTCGCGGGAGGCCTTCCCCTACAATGACATTTGGGAACCGGTGCTGCGCATCATCGACGCTTTTGGGCTCGATCGCTGCATGTGGGGAACGGACTGGACCCGCACCAGCGGCATGCTGACCTACGAACAAGGCGTGGCACCCTTCCGCAACACGACGCATTTGTCCGACAGCGACAAAGCAAAGCTGATGGGCGGCACGCTGGAGAAGGTTTACAAGTGGTGAGCAACCCCGCCTTCACCTTCGATCACGTCCACATTATCAGCCAAAACCCTCGTGCGTCCGCCGAGTGGTACGTCGAGATGTTCGGTGCGACCATCGCCCGCGACACCATCGCACGCGGAGCACCGCAAATCTTCGTCGAATTGGGCGGAACGACTATTCTGATCCGCGGTCGCCGGCCGGGAGAGGACCCATCCACCCCGAGGCCGATCCAGCCCTACGCGGATTATTCCAGCCATGACGAGTGGGGAACAGACCATTTCGGCTTCATGTACAAGGGCGACCTTGCCGCGTTCTGCGGCGAACTGCGCGGCAAGGGCGTGACTTTCCCCGTGGAGCTGAAAAAAGGTGTGGGCGGCAGCCTGCTTTGCTACGTCGCCGCCCCCGACGGTGTGAGCATCGAACTGATGCAGTGCTGATTATACGCAGGCCACCGCGTACACATCGTCGACTCCTTCGGGCAAGCGGTACTCCTTCCACGACCTGCCGCCGTCCTCGGTCCCAAAAACCTGCCCCGCTCGGGTTACGCTGTAAATCCGAGCGGGATCGCGGGGATGCTCGTGTACCGCCATCAGGGTGGTTTCAGCCTGGATGCCGTGATCGAACCGCTTCCAGGTCGTGGCCAGATCGTCGCTGCGGTACAGCGAGCCATCCTGGCTGAACGCGGCCGGCGACAGGCAGGTGTACAGCACCTTGGGATCGTGTTGCGACACGATTACGTCGTGGCAATAGGTCAATGGCGAGAACCGGCCGATTTCCGTGTCGTACCAGGTCTTGCCCCGGTCGTCGCTGCGGAACAGACCCATGCGGATCCCCAGGAATACCGTATCGGGCGCCGCGGAACTCACCGCGGTGGCGTGCGAGTCCAGTATGCCCTCACAATGACCGCAGTGCCGTCCGCCGACATTGCTGTGCAGATGCGGTTGGTCCGCCAGCTTGATCAACGATGCCGACATGTCGGCCCAGGTCTCCCCGCCATCGGTGCTACGCAGCACGCCGCTGACCTCCAGCGCCGCATAGACGTCGTCCGGGCGGTTGGGGTCGATGGTGATGCGCAGCACCCGGCTGTCGAAGCCCGGCCGCTCGCAGTGGCAAGGCGAGACGGCGTTCGGCAGAAGGTGCCAGCTATTGCCGCTGTCGGTGCTGCGATACAGCGCGATGGGCGCCGATCCGGCATACATGACGTTGGGCCGGGTCGGATGAATCGTGAGCGACCAGATCACCACGTCGCGCTCGGGGAAATCCAGCTTCTGCCAGTGCGCGCCGCCGTCGGTACTGCGGTACGGCCCGTCCTGCGTTCCGACGAAAATCGTGTTTGGGTCTGTCGGATGCGGCAGGATGACCCACACATCGGCATTGTTCGGAAGCCCGCCGGCCACTTGGTGCCAAGCCCCGTCGCCAGCGGTGCGGCGGAATAGCCCGCCCTTTGATTTGGCACTGGCGGCTGCCGCGCCAGCGAAAATCTGTGTTTGACTGTTTGCCATGCTGTATTCCTCCCGATGCTCGGAAGTCTATCACCCTCCGGTGCGGGCGACGAGATGTGCCGCGCCGGCAGCGCCGCCCATCGCGTCGACGTCACCGATCTGCTACCTGGGTACGCCGTGTTCCGGAACGTCAGCCGCTCGGCCTGAGGATTGGGGGAAGCCATGAAATTCAGCCTGATGGTCCGCGGTCAGCATGCACCCGGCGACACCGGGGGGCATATGCGCGACGACCTCGATCTCGTTCGGTGCGCTGACAAGCTTGGGTTCGACGGCGTCGTGAAGGGCTCGCATTACAGTTCGGAACCCTTCGAGTCCGTGCAGCAAGTCCCGTTCCTGTCCTACTGCGCCGCCATTGCGCCACGGCTGCGGATTATCTGCGGGCTGGTGCTGGTTCCCTTGCACAAGCCGCTCGATCTGGCAGAGCAATTGGCAACGCTCGATGTGCTGTCGGGCGGTAAGCTCGTGTTCGGCGCGGGGATCGGCTACCGCGATGTTGAATTCAAGGCGTTCGGCGTGCCGCGCGGCCGCATGGGGCCGCGGTTCGAGGAATGCATGACCGCGATCCGCCGCCTGTGGACGGAAGACCGTGTCGATATGAAGGGCGCCGATTTTGAGTTGGATGGCGCCGTCTGTTCGGTGAAGCCGTTGCAAAAGCCGATGCCGCCCATCTGGATCGGCGGTAATGCCGATGTCGCGATCAGGCGCGCCGCCCGCATCGGCGATTGCTGGTATGTCAACCCGCACAACACGCTGGCAACGATCGAGCGGCAGATGGATTTGTATAAGCGTGAGCTGGAAGCATGCGGCAAACCGTTTCCGACTGAAGTTCCCATGCGGCGGGAGGTTTTCGTGGCGTCGTCGCGCGCCGAGGCGATCCGTCTGGCACAGCCGTACCTGGAAGAAAAATACAAAGCCTACCGCGCCTGGGGGCAGGACAAGGTCATGCCGGAGGGCGACGATTTCAACCACGAATACCAGGAATTGCTGGAAGACCGCTTCCTGATGGGTTCGGCCGAGGAGGTCGCGGATCAGCTCAACCGTCTGAACGAACGGTTGGGGGTCAACCACATCGTTGCCTCCATCCATTGGCCAGGCATGCCGAACAGCCTGGCCATCGAACAACTTCACCGGCTGGCGGAAGACGTCCGGCCATTATTGCGCTCATAAAGGAGAAAGAGCATGTCCAGAGAACCGACTTTTGGCCGCTATGCCGAAATCCCGTATGACGAGATGACCCCGGAACAGAAGGAGGGATACAGCGCGATGCTGGAATCCCGCGGCGGGCTGCCGGGGCCGGCTAAAATCATGATCCATAATCCGAAGCTGGCGAAGGTCATCGGACCCTTCGGCGGGCATTTCCATGAAGGCAAATACTCTCTGACGCTGCGCGAACGCGAAATCGCGGTGTGCGTCATCACCAGCAAGTTCCACTCCAACTACCCTGTGTGGGCGCATGAGCGGCACGGCAAGGCGGCGGGAGTTCCCGCTGAAAAGATCGATGCCATTTTGTCGGGTTTGACGACCTCGTTCGACGATGAGCGGGAACAGGTCATTTACGAAATGGCGGTCGCCCTTTCCAGCGCGCGCTGGGTGTCGCAGGGGTTGTACGATCGCGCGGTAAAGGCGCTTGATCATGTGGGGATCACGGATGCGATCGCACTGATCGGGCATTATTCCACCGTCTCAATGACCCTGGCATTCTACGACGTGCCGGCTGGTGCGACGGGAATGAAGCGTTAAGCGTACCGATTACCGACCATAACGGATCGCCGTTCGGGGGCCTGTGCCCCCGTTCGGCGCCCCGGCTCGCCGGGTCATTGCTCCACGGTTTAGCCGTTCACTTTCCGCATGATCTCCGTCCATTTGTCGATCAGCGGCAGTACCGTGTCGGCCTTTTCCGCTGGGAACATCGGTACTATGCGGGTCACGCCCATATCGGCCAGGCGCTTCACCCGGTCGAGGTCAGCGCTGTGCCCAAAGGAGCTGATTTCGATCGACGCCGGATCGCGTCCGGCCTCCCGCGCCATGTCGCGGAATTTGGGCAGGATTTCGGCGAGGTCGAGCCGCCCCGCCGTGGGAATCCATCCGTCGCCGTACCGTATCGCTCGTCGGGCACCCTGCGGGAAGGCGCCACCGACATGGATGGGCGGGTGGGGTTTATGGACCGGCTTGGGATTGGCGATCATCGGGCCGAAATTGACGAACTCCCCATGGTATTCGGCCTGTGGCCTGGTCCAGATTTCCTTCATGGCCTCGATGGATTCACGCACCCGCTTGAAGCGGGTCTTGTAGACGGTGCCATGGTTTTCCATCTCGTCCTGATTCCAGCCGCCGCCAATGCCGAACAGGAAGCGCCCCTGGCTGACCTGGTCGAGAGAGGCCACGAGCTTGGCGGTCTGAATGGTGTCGCGCTGCTGCACCAGCAGCACGCCGGTGCCGAGCTTGATGGTCTTGGTTACCGAACTGGCCGCGGCCAGAACGACGAAGGGGTCCATTGCGTCGTAGTAGGGTTTTGGCAGATCGCCGCCGCCAGGGAACGGCGTTTTGCGCGACAGTGGGATATGGGAGTGTTCCGGTGCCCATACCGATTCGAACCCGCGCGCCTCCAGCGCTATCGCAAGCTCCGCCGCTGACATTGAGTACTCGGTGAAAAACATCGCACCGCCGAACAGCATGGTCGTTCTCCTTACGATCGTACGTAATTTTTGCACACCAGTCGCAGCCGGCCGGTGATGGTGTCGCGCACATGTTGCGGCATCGGAGTGGAGGCACTTGCCTGCTTCCAGGCCGCCGTCTCGGGGATGCCGGGTTCGGTCAGGTGATACAGCGCCACGTATTTCGTGGCATTGGCGCCGGTCGAACGGAAGCGCCGAGCACTCAGGACGCCGGGAACGGCGGCGAGGGCAGGGACGTGTTCCTTGTCATACCAATGGTTGAACGCGGCGTCGGTGTCCGCCGAAGGCGTCATGCCGACGAGAAGAAGTCCGCCGGCATTGGCCGGAGCGTTGGCGCTGCCGGGCAAGGTCTGTTCGCCCTCATACCGCAAGATACGTTCCACTTTGGACGTGACCCGCTTCGACCACGGCGACAGGTTCTCGCCGCCAATCGCGCGATAGCCGGGGCCTTGCAGAACATGCGGGCTTTCCAGATCGTAGGTCGCGAGAGACAGGCGCGGGTTGTCCGCCCCGATCCAACGTTGCAGGACCAGAAATCCGGGCACGCGCTGTCTTTCCGGAACATGCTCCGTATCGTACCAGTCATTGAACTCGCCGGCATCGACGTTGGTGAAATCCATCGCGGCGATCAGCACACCGTTGGCCATGATTTTTCCTCCTCAGTAGCTGGGCATCGTGGAATAGGGCGTGAGTTGCAGCTCGTGCGTCCAGCACGACTTGTCCTGGGTATGCAGGTACCAGAACGCCTCGGCGATTTTTGCCGCGTTGATGATCAGCTCCGGCCGGTTTTGTATTTTTGGCAGCGCCTTCGTGCCGGGGGACTCGATCGTGCCGTCGATCACGATATTCGCGACGTGGATGCCGTGTTCGGAGTATTCCTCGGTCAGCACCTGCGCCAAAGTGCGCATCATGACGCGGGGGTAATAGAGCGACTCGCCTGTGTAGCGCTTCTTACCGCGCAGGGATTTGGCGTTGTTGGAGAAGAAGAAGGACCCCTCGCCCTTCTTGCGCATGGCCGGCAGCACTTCCTTGGCGACCAGGAATGGTCCCCGGCTGGCGATGTGCTGCGCGGTGTCGAACATTTCCACCGGGATGTATTCCAGCAATTCCTGGCCGGCCGGCAGGTCGCGGCCTTCCAGGTAGCCGGCGTTGTAGACCAGCACGTTGGGATCGCCGGCCTCGTCACGAATACGCTTGAACGCGGCGGCGACCGATGCGTCCGACGAAAGGTCCAGTTCGACGACCATGCACTCGCCGCCCTGGTCGCGGATCGCAGCGGCCAGGCCGGAAGCGTTCGACGCGGTTCGGGTGGTCAGGACGGTGTAGAAGCCTTCCTTGGCGAATTTCTGTGAAATGGCACCGCCGACGCCCCAGCGGGCGTGGATCGGGATCTGGCTGTCATCCAGCTCCTTGCCGTGCGCCAGCCTGGTGTTGCGGCCGTCGGATTGCCATTTCGAAGTGGCGCCGATCACGACCGCGACTTTTTTGCCTTGGGTGTTCATTGGTTAGGTTCCCCTTTTATTGGCGGTTCCAGCCCCACCAGGCACACAATGCGTCGCCCATGATCAGGCGCTTATCGTCCGCGTTCAGCCATGGCATTTCCTCGGTGAACATGGCGACGCATTTGGCCCAGGAGCAGGGCATCTTGGTGATGTCGGTGCCCCAGAACATGCGGTGCGGACCGAAGGCATCGTAGATCTGGTGCAGATAGCCGAGCATTTTCGGGAAGGGATAGGCCTCGGCGGAATAACCCGGTGCCCCGGTTGCCTTCACCGCGACGTTGGGCAGTTTCGCCAGCGCCAGCAGCCGAGGGATATGGGTCATCGCCTCATCGTCCTTCAGCGTGGTCAGGCCGCCGCGCCCGCCCAGGTGATCGATTGTCAGCTTCAGGCCGGGATGGCGTTCGGCGATACGCCCCAACACTTCCAGCGAGTCCGTGGCCAAGGTCGCGACGGGAACGCCGTGTTTCTCCGCTTCCGCGAATAGCCAGTCGTATTTGCCATCCGCGAGTTCCTGCCGGGCGGGATCGTGCAGGAACGTATACCGCAGGCCCAACATCCCCGGCTGCGAGCGCCATCCGGCGATTTTTTCGCGCGACGACGGGTCCAGCGGCAAATGCCCCATGATCGCGAAGCGGCCAGGATAATCGCGCACCGCGTCGAACGCCATTTGCGTCGAATTCGGGTCCCATCCCGGCGGATGGATAACGGCCGCATTCACGCCGCCTTCGTCCATCTGTGCGATGGCCTCCGCCGGCGTGTAATGCGTCACCTGAATATGCGACATATTGCTCGGCAATCCGGTGCCCCAGGTGTGAATCTGGGCGTCAACGATCTGCATGACATTCTCTCCCATTTACGCCAGCGCGAACCCCTCGTAGCCCTTGGCCGCGACGTCGTTGCAAATCTCCCGATACCGCACCATGCCGCCGGCATAGGGCATGAACACTCGCGGCTTGCCCGGAATATTCGCGCCGAGGTACCATGAGTGTTTCGCCATCGGCAGCAGTGTCTTGTTGGCGACTTCGTTGACCTCCGCAACCCATTTATCCACGGCTTCGGGACGCGCCTCGATCGTTTCCAGCCCATTGGCCCGCATGTGGGCGATGCAGTCGGATATCCAGTCGACGTGCTGCTCGATCGCCACCGGCATGTTGCACAGTACGGAGGGGCTGCCGGGGCCGGTGATGGTGAACAAATTTGGGAAACCGGCGATCTGCAAACCGAGGTAGTTGCGCGGCCCGGCCCCCCACACATCTTTCAGCGCCACGCCGTCGCGGCCGGTGATGTTCAGGCGCAGCATCGGCCCGGTCATGGCATCGAAGCCGGTGGCGAACACAATGATGTCGACGGGGTATTCGGCGTCTTCCGTGACGATGCCGGCCTCACTGATAGCCTGGATCGGCTTGGACTTCACATCCACCAGGGTGACATTGGGGCGGTTATAGGTCTCAAAATAGTCCGTATCGACCGGCGGGCGTTTTGCCGCGTAGGGGTGGTCAATATCCGACAACAACGCCGCGGCTTTCGGGTCCTTCACGATGGAGCGGATCTTGCGCTTGACGAAATCCGTCGCCGTATCGTTCGCTTCCTTGCTGACCATCATATCCTGGAAGGCGGCGCGGAATTGCAGGCCACCGTGCTCCCAGGCGGCTTCGTAGATTTTCTCGCGCTCGTCCGGCGGGGTTTCGACCGCCTTGCGATCCTCGATCTTGAACGCCATGCCGTTGAGCGTCTCGTGCGTCGCGGCGCGGATGTCGCGCGCGTGCTGTTTCACGTATTGCTTGAACTCCGGGTTCAGCGGCACGTTGCGCGCGGGCACCGAGTAATTGGCGGTGCGCTGGAACACCGTCAGATGCCTGGCCTGCGCCGCGATCACGGGGGCAGCCTGGATGCCGGTCGACCCCGTGCCGATCATGCCGACCCGCTTGCCGGTGAAATCCACGCCCTCATGCGGCCATTGGCCGGTGTGGTACCAGTCGCCCTTGAAGGTCTCCAGGCCGGGGAATTTGGGCACATTGGCGGTGGACAGGCAGCCGACCGCGGTGACCAGGAATTTGACGACGTAGGTCTCGCCGCCTTCGGTGCGCACCCGCCAGCGGTTGGCCGCCGCATCGTACTGCGCGGATGTGACCCGCGTGTTGAACCGGATATCCTTCTTGAGGTCGAGCTTGTCGGCGACGAAGTTCAGATAGCGCATGATCTCGGCCTGGCCGGGATACCGCTCCGACCATTCCCACTCGCGCATCAGCTCTTCGGAGAAGGTGTACCAGTAGACGTGGCTTTCGGAATCGCAGCGGGCACCCGGGTAGCGGTTCCAGTACCAGGTGCCGCCCACGCCGCCGCCGGCTTCCAGCGCCTTGACGTTCAGGCCCAGCCGGTCGCGCAGGCACATCAGCTGGTACATGCCCGCGAAGCCGGCGCCGATCACCAGCGCGTCGAGCTCAGTCGTCTTGTCGGTCGTCATCTTGGTCCCATTCCGTTGTCTTGCCTTGGATGGGATATGGCGCCAAATCAAGAGCCGCATCAAGCTTGCCGCCCCAGCGACACCAGCCCAGGACCCGGACCACCATGAAGATTGGCATCCTCTACACCTCCCACCCCGACCCGGCGACGGAACCGCATCCGCACCACGCCGTGCACGCCCGTACCACGCGGGAAGTGCTGGAGGCCGAGGCGCTGGGGTTCGACAGCATCTGGATCGCCGAGCATCATTTTTCGAACAAGTACGGCATCATGCCGGATCCGTTCGCCTATCTGTGCTATCTTTCGGCGTTAACCAAGCGGATCAAACTCTGCGCCGGCGTGATGGTGGTGCCGTTGCATCATCCGATGCGGATTGTCGAAAACGCCGCTTTCATCGACATTCTCAGCAATGGGCGGTTTCAATTGGGTCTGGGATCGGGCTATCGGCCCTATGAGTTTGTCGGGCTTGGCGCCGATTACGAGGCTCGGCGCGATATCCAAGAAGAAGCAATTCCGCTGATATTGAAAGGGTTTCATGAGAAGCGGATGACGGCGAAGGGGCCGTATTTCAATTTCGATATTCCCGCACCGTACGAGATTTACCCGGTCCCGGTGCAGTTGCCGCATCCGCCGATCTACATGGGCGCCGGTACCGACCGATCCATGAGCCAGGCCGCGAAATGGGGATTCGGGCTGATGCAGTCGACGCTGCCCGATCTGGCGACGATCGCTCAGCACATCGAAACATACCGCTCCCACATGAAGGAAGCCGTAGCGCCATACAACCAGAACCCGGCGTTTGGGGAGGTCGATGTGGCGCGCCTGGTTTACGTGGCGCCCACAGACGCGCAGGCGAAGGCGGAAAGCGCCGAGGGCGTGGTGCGGCATGTCCGCAGCTTCGTCAGTGGCGGCACCGGCCGGTATTTCGGGGAGGTCACGGCCGAACGCGACGATAACGCACTGAGCTACGACAATCTCGTGGAGAACACGATCCTGCACGGATCGCCGGATACCGTGATCCGGAAGATCGAGGAATTCCGCGCGATCGGGGCGACCTCGATCATGTTGCACTACCCGCCCTATTATGGGCCGGAGCGGACGTCGCAGATGTTGCGTCTGTTCGCGAAGGAGGTTCTGCCGCACGTGCAGGCGCTGGAGGCGCCAAGACTGGCGGCGGAGTGATAAATTTACCCGTTATGACGATGTAGAGAGCGGCGGGAACTAAACCCCCGCCATCAACGCCCCAATCTCATCCAAATGCGGTAGCACTACGTCGGCCGGGTCGGACGGCACGCTGAACACCACACGCTCCACGCCGATATCGCGGTATTTCTTCATCAACTCCAGGTCCCGAGGCGGGTACCAGGCCGTGATCGGCATCGAAGCCGGATCGCGCCCAGCCTCCGCCGCCATCTGCCGAAACCGCGGAATTTCCTCCAGAATATCCCGCTTCCCCTTCGGCGTGCTCGGCAGCCACCCATCGCCGTAGCTGATCGCCCGCCGCGCCGAGTACGGGAACGATCCGCCAACCAGCACCGGCGGGTGCGGCTTGCGCACCGGTTTCGGCCACGTCATCATTGGATCGAAATTCACGATCTCCCCATGATATTCCGCCTTGGTCTGCGTCCAGATCGCCTTCATCGCCTCAATGCTTTCGCGCGCCTTCTTGTGGCGGGTGGCGAAAACAGTCCCATGGTTTTCGATCTCGCTCTGGTTCCAGCCATCGCCCACGCCAAAGATGAACCGACCTTTGGAAATTTGGTCGATGGAGGCAACCAGTTTCGCCGTCTGAATGGGGTCGCGCTGCGGGATCAGGCAAACGCCCGTGCCGATCTTTAGTGTCGTGGTCGCCATCGCCGCCGCCGTCAGGGTCACGAAGGGGTCCATGACCTCATAGTACCAGCGCTTGACCCCACCCTCCCCGGGGAAGGGCACTTTCAGCACCTCGGGGATGTGGGAGTGCTCGCCCGACCAGACGGATTCGAACCCGCGCCGCTCCAGTTCCGGGCCAAGTTCTCCCGGTTTCATGGAGTTCTCCGTGAAGAACAACGAAATCCCAAATTTCAAAGCACGATCCCCCCAGGCCATCTTGTGTGGTTCCAAGTCTGGCATACCGGGGGCGAGTGGGCCAGTATTCGGGCAAACGCGGGAGATTGACGATCTATGCCCCGACTCAGAACCGGCGTATGCCCAGCCCCGTTGGAGGAAAATCATGCGCACCCATAGAGGCGGTTGCCACTGCGGCAATCTGCGTCTGACCCTGCGCCTGACCCAACCGCCGCAAGCCGTGCGGTTGCGCGCCTGCGGCTGCTCGTTCTGTCGCGCCAACCAGACCCGCACGGCCAGCGATCCGAATGGTGCGGTGGAGATTTGGGCCGACGACTGGTCGGAGGTTTCGAAATATCGCTTCGGCACCGGCACGGCGGATTTTCTGGTGTGCCGGCGCTGCGGGATTTACCTCGGCGCGGTGGCTGAAACCGAAGGGGGCATACGGATGGTGACCAATACCAATTGCCTGGAGGACAGGGCGCTGTTCACCGGCACGCCGGCACCGACCGATCACGACGGGGAAACCGTGGAAAGCCGGATCGCCCGCCGCGCCGCGAATTGGACGCCGACGACGATTCACGCATAGGGGGACGCAATAATGACCGACAAAGTAGGCTTCGTGGGCCTGGGCAATATGGGTGGGCCGATGGCCCGCAACCTGTTGAAAGCCGGGGTCCGGCTGGTGGTGCACGACCTCGACCCGCGCAAGGTGCAGTCTTTGGCGGAAGCGGGGGCGGAGGTCGCGCCCTCCGCCCAGGCGGTCGCGCGGGAAACCACGCGATCCATCTGCATGGTCGAAACGACGGGGCAGGCGGAGTCCGTTATCCTCGGTGAGCACGGCTTCATCCAAGCTGTGAAGCCCGGCCATATCGTCATCTGCATGAGCACGGTGGACCCGTTCAAGATACGGGACATCGCGGCCAAACTGGCGGACAAGGGTGTTACCGTCCTCGACGCCCCGGTCTCCGGTGGCACCGTCGGTGCCGTGCAAGGCTCGCTGTCGATCCTGGTCGGCGGCGACAAGGCGGCATTCGAGAAATGCCGTGACCTGTTCGATACCATGGGCGCCAACGTGTTCCACGCCGGCGCCCTGGGCAACGGCATCGCCATGAAGCTGATCAACAACATGTTGTTGCAGGTCACCACCGTCGCCATCGCGGAAGGGTTGGTGATGGGCGCCAAGGCCGGCCTGGATATCGAGCAACTCTATCAAATGCTGACGGTCAGTTCCGGCGACTCCTTCGCCCTGCGCAATCGCGGCCGGCGGATGATCGACCGCAATTTCGCGCCCTCCGGCACTGTCGATATTTCCTACAAGGATCAGGAACTCGAAACCGCGTTCGCCAAGCAACTCGGCGTTCCGGTGTTGCTCGCGAACGTGTCGCAGCAGGCCTACCAGATGGCGCGCGCCGCCGGCCTCAATAAGGAAGAGGGTTCAGCGGTGGTGAAGGTCTATGAGCGGCTGGCTGGGGTGAAAGTCGCCAACGATTGAGCTAAGAACGCACCGCCAAGATAGGGAGAAACCCACCATGCCCAGCCTCCCCGGCGACTTCATCTGGTATGACGTCATGACCCCCGACCCCGATGCGGGTCGCGCTTTCTACAAGGCGGTGTTCGGGTGGAACATGGCGGACTCCGGGGTGCCGGGGCGGTAAGCAATCTCTACCAGGGAATGACTTCGTTCCTGTAATCCACGAACGCCGCCCCGCCGATGCCCCGGCGGGCTTCGATGGTATCGGCCAGTCCGCGCACGCTGGTCTCGATATCCAGCGGCGCGGTGGGGCCGCCCATCGAGGTCCGCACCACCCCGGGATGCAGCGCCAATACGGTGAAGTCCGCCGTCGCATGCCTTGCCCGGAAACTGCGAACAAGGGAGTTCAGGGCGGCCTTGCTGGCGCGGTACAGCTCCATGCGCCCGTCCTCATTGGTGCCGATGCTGCCGAGGATGGAGGTCATGAACCCCACCACCCCGCCGGCGGCGACGTACCCGGCCAGGGCGTCGGCCACCCGGATCGGGCTGATGGCATTCACCAGCATCATGGCTTCGATGTCGGCGGGCGCGGCCTGGCTGACCGGCAGGCGGCTCGCCATGATGCCGGGGTTGACGAACAGCAGATCGAATGTTTGCCCCGCCAGCCGCGATGCCAAGGCGCCGATCTGCGCGGTATCGGTGACGTCCAGGGCCATTGTTTCCGCGCCCAGTGCCTCCAGCTCCGGCGAGGGGGAGCGATAGGTGGCCGTTACGTGCCAGCCGCGCGTCAGGTGCTCCCGCACCAGCCCCAACCCCAAGCCGCGGGAGCCGCCAATAATCAGTGCGCGTTTCATGGCTTTTCCCTCCGGATGCGTGCCGGATCAGCATGACGCCGTGGGTCATGCGGTCAAGCCGGTCAGCGCTGCCGCGCATTTCCAATGATTGCCCCGACCTGCCCGCCCGTGGCAGGAACCGCCTCATGCTCACCCGCCGTCATATCCTCGCCGCCCCGATTCTGATCCTCCCGGGTGAGGCCTGGGCCGCGCCGCCTAGCTTCCAGGCGTTCCTGACCGGGCTGCGCGCCGAGGCCCGTAAGGCCGGCATCTCCCCGATCACGCTGGACCGAGCCTTCGCGGGGGTGGCGCCGAACCAGAAGGTGCTGGAGCGGGACCGACACCAGCCCGAGTTCACCATGACCTGGGCGCGCTACAAGACCCTGGTCATCAACGACCAGCGCATCGCCACCGGCCGCGACATCGTCGCGCGCGAACGCGCTTTGTTCCGCCAGGTGCAGGACCGCTTCGGCGTTGGCCCCGGGGTCATCGCCGGCATCTGGGGCCTGGAGTCCGGCTTCGGTGTCACGACCGGCGATTTCCGCGTGATCGAGGCCCTGGCCACCCTCGCGTGGGAGGGGCGGCGTGCCAGCTTCTTCCGCGGGGAGCTGATGGCGGCGCTGAAAATCCTCGACCACGGCGATATCGCGCCGGCCAAGATGATGGGCAGCTACGCCGGCGCCATGGGCCAGCCGCAGTTCATGCCCAGCAGTTACCTCCGCTACGCGGTGGATTTCGAGGGCCACGGCAAGCGCGACATCTGGAACAGCCGGCCGGATGTGCTGGGCTCCATCGCCAATTATTTGGCGAAGTCGGGCTGGCGCGCCGGGCAGGGCTGGGGTCAGCAAATCATCCTGCCCGCCAACATCGACGTCACCACAACGGGCCGCGACGTCATGCGCCCGCTCGGCGACTGGATGCGGCAGGGCGTCCGCCCGCTGGACGGGGCATGGCGCGCCGGCTCTGACGTGCCGGCTGCCATCGTGGCCCCCGATGGGGAGGGCGGCGAGGCCTTCGTCGTGCATGCGAATTTTAAGGCGATCCGGCGCTACAACCCCTCGGATTTCTATGCCATCGCCGTCGGGCTGATCGGCGATCGGGTTACCGCATGAGGCGCTGGCTGGTCCTGATGGGTTTGGCGTTGCTGGCCGGGTGCGTGCCGCCGGCTGCCAACCCGCGCTATGAGCTGGGCCGCCCGTACCAGGTGCGCGGCATTTGGTTCTACCCGAATGAAAACTACACTCTGGACGACACCGGGCTGGCGTCGGTCTTCGGCTCCAACCACGCGCCGCTGACCTCGAATGGAGAAGTGTTCGATCAATCCGTCGTCATGGCCGGCCATCCGACCATCCAGCTACCCGCCATCGCGCGGCTGACCAATCTGGAGAACGGGCGTTCCATCCTGGTGCGCATCAACGACCGCGGCGCCGGCAATCCGGCCCGGCTGATCGACGTGACCCGGCGGACCGCGACGTTGCTGGCTATGCGGGACAATGCCGCGACGCGGGTGCGGTTGCAGGTGCTGCCGGCCGAAAGCCGAGCGGCGACGGAGGCTCTGCCGGGCCGCCCTCTTCTGGCCGTGGCCGTGGCCCCGCGCGGGGCGGTGATGGCGTCCGCCCTGCCTCCCCCGCCGGGCGTGCGGTCGGAAGTCGGGCGTGTGAGTCAGGCGACCGGACCCACCGCGTCGAACGATGTCGTTGCCAGCATCGGGCGCCTGCCGGAAACCGTGACCCAGGAACAAGCCAATCCCCGCCGTTTATGGGTGCGACTCGATACCTTCGAGGAGTACCAATATGCCGCCGTGCAGCGCGCGCGCATGAGCTACCTCGGCGCCGGCATCGAGGAAGCGTTCGACGGAAGGGTGCACCGGTTCTGGGTTCGGATCGGGCCGTTGGACACCGTGCGCCAGGCCGAAGGCGCGCTGAGCGACGCGCTTGCCAGGGGCATCCCGGATGCCCGGATCGTTGTGGAGTGACCATCGCATGTTAACCCGCCGTCTTGCCGTGCTGGCCTCGGCCCTGGCCGCGTCGGTCCCCGCCCTCGCGCAGCAGCGCAAGCCGGCGCCGCCTGCCCGTCCCCCGGCGGCGCGTCCGCGCGCCAAGGATGTCGTGCCGACCGGCTCCCCCGCCGACACGCCGCTGGGTCCCGTCGATACCGCCGCCAAATGGGCGGTCGCGATCGACTTCGCGACCGGCGCCACCCTGCTGGACAAAGCGGCGGACGAGGAAATGCCACCGTCGTCCATGACCAAGCTCATGACCATCTATCTGGTCTACGAGCGCTTGAAGCAGGGCCAGATGCGCCTGGAAGACGAACTGACCGTGTCGGAACGCGCCTGGAGGATGGGCGGCTCCAAGATGTTCGTGCAGGTCGGCAGCCAGGTGAAGGTGGAGGATCTGATCCGCGGCCTGATCGTGCAATCCGGCAACGACGCCTGCATCGTGTTCGCTGAAGCCATCGCCGGGTCCGAAGAACAGTTCGCTGAGAAAATGAATGCCAAGGCGCGGCAACTCGGCCTGAAGCACAGCAATTTCCGCAATGCTACCGGATGGCCCGACCCCGAACAGCGCATGAGCGTGCGCGATATCGCGTTACTGGCCCGCCACATCATCCAGGATTTCCCGGAGTACTATCACTACGACTCCGAAAAATCGTTCAGGTATAACGGCATTGACCAGGGCAACCGCAATCCGATGGTCCAAAAAGGCACGGCGGACGGATTGAAAACCGGCCATACCGAGGCCGGCGGTTACGGCCTCGCCGCCAGTGCTATCCGCAACGGCCGCCGCATCGTGCTGGTGTTGAACGGCATGGCATCGATGCGCGAACGCGCCGAGGAAGGCGAGCGCCTGATGGACTGGGCTTTTGCGAACTTCGAGGACGTGACCCTGTTTACCGCCGGCGACACGATCGAGCGGGCGCCGGTCTGGCTGGGTGTTGCCAAGGATGTACCGTTGGTTGCTGGCAAGGAGCTGACCGTCACCTTGCCGCGCAATTGGCGCGACAACGCGCAGGTGAAACTGTCGTACGAATCGCCGGTCAAAGCGCCGGTCATGAAAGGCGATGTGCTGGGCAAGTTGACGCTCGGCGGCAAGGGCGTGCCGGCGATGAACGTGCAGCTCCTGGCCGGGGCCGACGTTCCACGTTTGGGGTTGCCGGGGCGCGCGATGGTGATGCTGTTGCGCATGACCGGCGGCGGCGGTTAGGGGTTTGTTTATCACCCTGGAAGGCGGAGAGGGCGCGGGGAAGTCGACCCAGGCCGCGCTGCTGGCCGATGCCCTGTGCGCCCGCGGGCTGGCGGTACTTCGCACGCGCGAACCAGGCGGCTCCCCTGGTTCCGAACTGCTGCGCGGCGTGCTGCTGGGCGGCACCATCGACTGGTCGTCGCGCGCCGAGACCCTGCTGCACTTTGCTGCTCGGGTCGAGCATGTGGAGAAAACCATCCGCCCGGCGCTGGCGGCGGGGATGTGGGTGGTGTGCGACCGGTTCTATGACTCGACGCTGGCGTACCAGGGGTACGGCCAGGGCGCGGATCGGGGGTTTATCGAGGCGTTGACCGGGTTGGTTGGGCTGGTGCCGGACGTGACGGTGGTACTGGATGTGCCGGACGCGGTGGGGGCGTCGCGATTGCGCGGGCGGGGCGGCGCGGCGGATCGGTATGAGAGGTTGGACGCGGCATTTCATACGCGGGTAAATGCCGGGTTCCGGGCAATTGCCGCGGCGGCGCCCAGGCGGTGCGTGGTGGTGCCGGCCGATGGGGAGATCGGTGCGGTGCACGCGGCGGTCATGGCGGCGGTGGACGCGCGATTGGCGCTGAGACTTTATTCCAACCGGCCGAAGGTGTGATTCGCCTGACGGTGGTGCGCGGCCGGTGTGTCAGTCTCAATGCCGGTATGCGCGCAGGGTTGGTGTGGCGGCTGCGCGCGAAATCAATACCATACCAGCCGGCCGACCGCTTGAACGAGAGTCAAAAATTCGGCCGGCTGGTGTAAGCCAGCGGCGGTTTCTCGGTTTTACTTGTGCCTGGCGGGTGGAGCGCTCGCGTGCGACACCGGCGCTGAGGCGTGCGAACTCATGCCGGCGGGACGGAAGCTGGGTGCGGACGTCGCGGCCGGATGCACGAAACCGCCTCCGCCGCCCATGGCGGGACGCCCCCCCATCGGTGCCGCACCGCCAGGATGGGTGGCCATGCCCGGATGGCTGACAGGTCCGCCCATGCCTGGATGCCCGGCTGAAGCATATGCCGTGCGACCAGCCGTACCTTGCTGGTGGGCGACGGCACCCTGACCGCGGTAGGCGCGCAGGCCTTGCCCGTTCGGGTGGAAGTGCTCCATATGCGAGCGGTAACGGCCCGGCGCGCCGCGCCAATGATGGTAATGGTCATAGTAGCCCCAGCCCGCGTCGCCGGCGAGCACCAGGAATACCGTTTCTCCGTCGATAACCGCCGTCGGCTCGCCGCCCACGTAAGTGATTCCGTCGCCCCCCTCATCGCCGGCGACAAAGGCGCAGCAGGCATTCGATTGCGCGACGGCGGCATTCGCCATGACGAACTGGGCCGATGGATTCAACCAAACGCCGCGGTGGTTGTCCAAAGCCTCCAGCTGCTGGAGGCGATAGGAGTCCGGCGCATCGGTGCCGACACGGGCCGCACCGTTCACCAGTGCGACTTTCGCGATATCGGCACCGTCGTTCAGAACGCAGATGTAATGTCCTGGGGTTGCCTGCGGCTCGCAGTTCAGCTTGTCGCCGTTGGCGGCGATATAGCCCTGCAATTGTGCCGTATAGGGCGGCCCCATGCCGACGAGGCCATCCAAAACGTAAGTCTGCGTGCCTGAAACCAGCGTGGCCGTATCCCGCACGGTCGGATGGGTCAGCACAGCCGGCGGCGGTGGCAGGTAGGCCCAGATGCCTCGGCGGTTGGCCTGCGCTTCGGCCTCCTGGGCGCGGTAGGCCTCGGGCGCGTCGTCCCGTGTGCGGGCGGCGCCGTTCACCAGCGCGACGGCCGCGACGTCCGTGCCGTCGGCCAGCATGCACACATAGTCCGAGGAGGTATGGGCCGGGCAGGTCAGATGCCCGTCGGTCGATGCCAGGTAGGATTGCAGCTGTTGCGCGGGTTCGCCTGACTGGCCGACGATTCCGAACAGCGAGACGATTTTGTCGCTGGCGGACAGCTTCCCCGTATCGACGACAGTGGGATGATCGAGGTTGACCGGCTCCGGGAGGTCCGCCGGCGGCATGGCGCTGACAAGCGGCGTTTCGCTAGCAGGCGCCAGCGCTGGCTGCGGCGCCGATGCCGTGTCCGGTTCCTGGTCGGGGGACTGCAACCGGACATGGATGCCGCCCTGGATGTTGGCGCGGGAGCCGGCCGCGGGCACCGCGGCGCTCGAGAGCGGCTGGGACGCATTGACGTCAGTGTCCAACCCCGGCGCCGGCGCTGCCGCCTTAGGCGCGTGGACCCCATCGTCGAGGTCCACACCCTGCGCCCAGGCCGAAACGGTAACGACGGCGCTTGTTGCCCCTACGGTCAATCCAAGGGCCAGGCACCAGCGAAGAACGTTCCATGACGGCCTGCGCCCAAGTGTTTCTGGCATGGTGGCGTCCTTCGCGGTTGATTGTGCCTGTCGTCCTATTGCGACTTGGTTGGCGCGACCCAATTCGACGGGGCAGCCGGTGCCGAAGCCGGCGTCGTCGCGCCGCCTGACCCGGCGGGAGCGACCCAGGTCGAGGGGGCGGACGCAGTGGCGCCGCCACCGGTGGGCGTCCCCTGTAAGCGGGCCAGTAGCGTCGGAGAGGGCGTGCCGTCGGCCGGCAAACCGTGCGAACTCTCAAACGCGGAAATCGCGCCGCGGGTTTTGGGGCCGATGTAGCCATCGGCTCCGCCTTGCAGGTAGCCCAGCCGGATCAGTTCGGATTGCGTCGCCTGGACCATCGGATCCGCACTCGACACGGACGACACAGCCGGCCCGCCGGCGGACGCATTGTAACGCGGCGCGAAGCCGGGCACCTGGTCGCCCTTCGAGTACATGCACTGCGAGAATGCGTTGTCGTACTGCTGCTGGATGTTCATCTGATCGAGGGAGCCATTGTTGGCACCGATCATGCCGCCGGTTCCTAAACCGGCACCCGCCCCGATCGCGGCTCCCGCGCCGGCGTTGCCGTAGGCGCTTCCGACCGCCGCTCCAAGGCCGGCGCCGATCAGGGTGCCCAGCACCGCGGCGCCCGCCGTCCGCTGATTGGCGGCTTCCGCCTGACCTTTGACTTGATCGGCCGCATAGGCCTTGCAGTCCCTTTGGTCCATCTGGAACGTTTCGAAGGTTTTGTTTGGGCCGGGCATGACCTGCACTGTCGGCCCCATCGGGGTTACCGCGCAACCTGCCAAAGTTGCCAAAACACCAGCAGAAACAACAAACTGCATGGCGATCTTCCGTCGCACGATCATTGCTTTCCCTCCAGGATGCCAAATATTAACACACATTAACCCATTACGGCGAGCCCGCAAGGGGCCAATAAAGAAGAATTGAAGATTGCCGGTATCCGTTAGACCGCAAGTCATATGTATACCGACAGCCGAGCGACGACCGGTAACGTCGCCCTGTCCGTTAGCATCCCAGTACAGAGTTTATCGTGCGATTGTCTCGCGCTTCAGCGTAAACTGGCTGCAACCGGCGTTCTCGGTGACGCGGCCGCTGAAGGTCTTGCCACCGTCCTGGGACCTGCCGCTGAGCCCAAACCAGGGGTAGCCGTTCGGGTGGGACAGCCACTTCACTGGCTGCAGCATGAGTTCGCCGGCCGATGGTTCCAGGGAACCCTCGGTAACGAAAGCGCCTCGCGGGACATCGGGGCTGCTTGGCTGCGGTCCGAAGCTGAACACCGCGCGGCGCTTCCGGTCCTCGGATAGTGGGAAGAGGCGGATTGTCACGCTGGCGACCTGGCGGCCGCAAAAATACGCCCCCCGATACTCGGCCTCCAATGCCTGCCCGGATTGGGTGGGCAGGCGCAGACTGTTCCAGCCCGCCGCATAGTCGGCGTCGTTCCGGATGCGCGGTTCGGCTGGTGCCAGACGCAGCCGGGCGGTATCGCAGCCGCGGGTAAATTCGCCGCGATCGGTGCTGTTGGGGCCCCGGCAGGCGCCTGGTGCGGCCAGGCCGGCTTGTAACTGCGCTACAACGGCACCGTCGTGAAACGGTCCCTGAAGCCCATTGAGCCACCCGTCCCAGCCAATGCGGTCGTTCCTACCCGCGACGAAATTCGCGGAGAGGTTGCTCGCGACGGGTACAGCCGGTGGCGGCGGGCGGGCGGGCACGGGGGATCCCGCGCTGGGTTGTATCCCCATTGTGCCGGGTGAACGAACCGCCGCGAGAATATCGCCGCTGTATATTTTGACGTTCATCAAATTCAAATCGGCGGGGGTGAGCCATTCCACCGCCCTGGCCTGGGTCTTCACCATCTTGCCGATGATCTCCGAGGGGACCCCGAGGCCGGCGGCGATGCGGGCCATCTGCACCGATATTGCCATGGTGGCATCGTTTTCCACACCGTTCTCGTGGGCACTGTGCACCCCCACCAGCGCGCTGGCCTCCGCGATTCGTTGTGGCGACGCGGCGAACATCAGGAAGCAAATGGAAACGCATTGCTTGTCGGCCGCTATCAGGACCGGCAACGCCCGAGCATGAATAAGCCTGGCGAGCGCTTCTCCTTCGGTGACCGAGCCCCCGGGGCTGTCGAGCGCCAATGCGAGGATCCGGACACCGGGCTGCACCGTGGCCAGGGTCTTATCGAGACGTGTTGCATCGCCGGCGACAACCGGCCCGCGTCCCACGACGAATGTTTCATTGGTCCCGACCGATTCCTGCGTGAACTGCATGGCCTGGACCGGCGACGCGCACCAGAGCAGACAGGCCGAGACGATCGCGAGGCTACAACGCATATGCAAAGCGCATCTGTCCAAGGGGTTGATACGCGTCCTGCATAGCATGGCTGGCGCGCCGGGGAAGAAGGGGTGGCGCGGCAATCCTACCGCCGGATGATCGTCCCCGTCCCGCCCTCGGTGAACAGCTCCAGCAAGCACGCATGCGGCACACGCCCGTCCAGGATGACCGCGCCTTTGACGCCGAGCTTCACGGCCTCGACGCAGTTTTCGACCTTGGGGATCATGCCGCCGGTGATGGTGCCGTCGGCGACGCGGGCTTCCACGTCGGCCAGCGTCAGTTCCGGGATCAGGTTCTTGTCCTTGTCCAGCACGCCCGGCACGTCGGTCAGCATCAGCAGCCGGGTCGCGTTCAGCGCGCCGGCGATGGCGGCGGCCACCGTGTCGGCGTTGATGTTGTAGGTTTGCCCATCCGCGTCCACGCCTACCGGGGCGATCACCGGCACCAGCCCGCCGCCGGTCAGTGCGTGGATGACGCGCACATCGATATGCTCGGGCTCCCCCACGAAGCCGAGGTCGATGGCTTCCATCGCGCCGGTTTCCGGATTTTTGCGAATCCGCTCGACCTTGCGCGCCCGGATCAGGCCACCGTCCTTGCCGCAGATGCCGACCGCCAGGGCGCCGGCGCGGGTGATCAGATTGGAGACGTATTTGTTGACGGTGCCGGCCAGCACCATCTCCACGACCTCCATCGCAGCGGCGTCGGTGACCCGGAGGCCGTCGATGAAGGTGGATTTCACGGCAAGTCGTTTCAACATGGTATTTATCTGCGGGCCGCCACCGTGGACCACCACGGGGTTCACGCCAACCTGTTTCAGCAGGGCGATGTCGCGGCCGAATTCCTCCGCCAGGTGCTCTTCGCCCATGGCATGGCCGCCGTATTTCACGACGATGGTCGCGCCGGCATAGCGGCGGAGAAAGGGCAGGGCCTGCGCGAGCACATGCGCGCGTTCGGCCGCGGCGGCGGCATCGGTCCCAACGGGGCCTTGGGGGCTGAATTCGGTCATGCGGCGCGTGTAGGGCGGGGGCGGCGGGGGGTCAAGAAGCGGCGGTCCGTCGCAAAGATCTTGCCTCGGTGTTCGGGTTTGGTTTATGAACGTACCATGAACAAAATCCTCGTCGCGGGTAACCAGCATCCCATCACCGCTGGCCGCACCATCCACGGGCTGCGCGGTGCCGAAACGCGGGTGATCGGCAGTTGCGCGCAAACGTCCATGCAACGTGAGGCGATGCCGAAGTCCCGGTCCTGATTTGACCGGCCCTCAGGTCCGGGGCACCGTTGCGGCACACTGAAACGGGAGGTTACTTCCATGGGCAAACTGGACGGCAAGGTGGCGATCGTCACGGGTGCGGGGCGGGGCCTTGGGCGCGCCTATGCACGGCGGCTGGCGGGGCTGGGGGCGAAGATCGCGGTCACCGACCTCAATCTTCGGTCCTATGAGGAGTTCGAGGCCGAGGCCAAAGCGATGACCGGCGACAGCACGGTCGACGAAATCAATGCCGGCGGCGGGGAGGCCATCGGCATCGAGATGAACGTAACCGACGAGAACGCCGTGCGGGCCATGGTCCAAAAGGTGATGGACACCTGGGGCCGCATCGACATCCTGGTCTGCAACGCCGGCGGCGGGCGCGGCCGGCCGATCGACACCAAGGCCAGCACGCTGGAAACCCCGCTGCTGCATCTGGTGACCGAGATGAATTACTACGGCACCGTCTACTGCGTAAACGCGGTGGCGCCGGTCATGAAGGCGCAGCGTTCGGGGAAGATCGTCACCGTCAGCTCCATCGCCGGGCTGGGGCCGTCGGTGGACGGGGGCTACGCACATTACGGCGCGGCCAAGGCGGCGATCCTGCACTACACGCGGTATCTCGCTCAGGACCTTGGCCCCTACGGCATCAACGCCAACTGCATCGCGCCGGGCACCATTACCACCGGCCGCATCATGGCGACCGTTGTCCCCGGCAGCGTCAATGCCAACCGCGACCGGACGGAGCAGATCGCGCTGCGGCGGCTGGGCAACGTGGACGATTGCGCCAAGGTGGTGGAGTTCCTGACCACCGACCTGTCGGACTACGTCAGCGGCCAGTGCATCGCGATCGACGGGGGGATGGTGCGATCGGCATGATCCCGTTGCCCCGATACCGCTCGTGCCGCATGATCGCGGCATGAGCATTCAAATTCAGGTGCGCCGCTTGCCGCATGGCGAAGGCCTTCCGCTGCCATCCTACGCGACCGAGGGCGCGGCGGGCATGGACCTGCTCGCCGCCGTGACCGACCCCGTGACCGTCGCGCCGGGCGCGCGGGCGTTGATTCCCACCGGTCTCGCCATTGCCATACCGCCCGGCCATGAGTTGCAGGTGCGCCCGCGGTCGGGATTGGCGCTGCGGTTCGGCATCGTGCTGCCCAACAGCCCCGGCACCATCGATGAGGATTATCGCGGCGAGGTCGGCGTCATCGTACTGAACACCGGCGACGCGCCTTTCGTGGTGGAGCGCGGTATGCGCATCGCCCAGGCCGTGCTCGCCCCCGTGCTGCGCGCGTCCTGGCAGGAGGTCGAGACCCTCGATAGCACCGAACGCGCGGCCGGCGGTTTCGGCAGCACCGGCCGCTAGGGCACCGCGTTGACCCTGAACGTCCGGCTGCGCCACCGCTTCCCGAACGCATCCATCGATGTGACGTTCGAGGTGCCGACGCCGGGCCTGACCGCTGTGTTCGGCCCATCGGGCGCCGGAAAATCCACCGTGATCGCCGCCGTTGCCGGCCTTCTGCGGCCCGACCATTGCCGCATCGTGCTTGACGACATCGTGCTCGCCGATACCGAGGCCGGGCTATGGGTCCCCCCGGAAGCCCGCCGAGCCGGGCTGGTGTTTCAGGACGCGCGGCTATTTCCGCACATGTCGGTGGGCACCAACCTGCGCTACGGCATGCGCCGCGTGCCAGCGGGGCCAATCGGTTTCGACGATGTGGTATCGTTGCTCGGCATCGGCGCGCTGTTGGACCGCCGCCCCCACACGTTGTCGGGCGGGGAGCGGCAACGCGTGGCTATCGGGAGGGCGCTGCTCTCGCAACCAAGGCTGCTGCTGATGGACGAACCGCTGGCAAGCCTCGATGCCGCCCGCAAGGCCGAGATCCTGCCCTATCTCGCCGACATCAAGACCGCGCTGCGGTTGCCCGTCCTGTATGTGACGCATGCGATGGAGGAGGTCGCGCGCCTGGCCGACGCCGTGGTGCTGATGGAGGCTGGGGCGGTCGTCGCTGTCGGTAACCTGCCGGAGATGACCTCGCGCGCCGACCTGCCGCTGGCCCGCCGGGACGACGCCGCCGCGGTGCTGCCCGCCCGCGTGCTGTCGCACGACCCCGCGCGGCAGCTCAGCCGGATCGAGGCCGGGGGCACATCGCTGCTGGTGCCGCTTCTGGACGAGCCGGCCGGTGCCGCCATCCGCGTACGTATCCCCGCTCGGGAGGTCATTCTCGCCCGCGAGGCGCCATCGGCGATCAGCGTCCACAATATCGTTTCCGGCATTGTGCGGGCGGTTACTCAGGACGCGGTGCGCCATGCGGCGTTAGTGGAGGTCGCTCTGCCTGAGGGCGCGTTCCTGGCTCGTGTCACTCCGGACGCGATCACCCGCCTGGGACTTTCCCAAGGCGCACCGGTCCTGGCCTTGATCAAGTCGGTCGCGATCGAAGTGCTGGACGGACACGTGCCCGAGGCGATCACCCCAGCGTAGGGCGGGGTATGGGGCAGATGGCCTCGAACGCCCGTGCCGCCCGCAGCACCATTGCGTCCCCGAACATCGGCCCCACGATCTGCAACCCGATCGGCAGCCCGTCCGTCGTCAATCCGCATGGAATGGTGCAGGCCGGCTGCTGCGTCAAATTGAACGGGTAGGAGAACGGGGTCCAACCCAGCATGTTCTCCGGCGTCAGCGCCTGGTGCCCCGCCGGTTTCGCATCGAAGGCCGGTACCGCCACGCTGGGCGTCACCAGCAGATCGTAACGCTGCATGAACTGGCGCATATGCGTGCCCAGCGCGATCCGGCGCATGGTCAGGCGCATGATGTCCTGCGCGGATAGGGGCTTTCCCAGCGCCACCTCCGCCACGAAATCCGGGTCCGCGACGGCCTGCTGTGCTGGCGTCAGGGTTTCCCAGATTGCTACCGCTCCCACGAACCACAGGCCGGCGGTGATCTCCAGCGGGTCCTCGAACCCGGGGTCCACCGCCTCCACCCGCGCGCCCAGTGAGGCCAGCACCCCGACCGCTTTCTCGCATGCGGCGGCGATATCGGGATGGACGTTGCGAGCATAGCCGAGCGTGGGAGACCAGGCGATGCGCAGGCCGCGGATGCCGTCGTTCAGCCCGATGGTGTAATCGGCGGGATCGTAGGGCAGGGATGTCCAGTCCCGCGCGTCGGGCTGCTTCAGCACATTCATCATCAGCGCCGCGTCCGCCACGCTCATGGTGTGCGGCCCGAGATGGGCCACCGTCCCGAACGGCGACAGCGGGTACGCGGGCACCCGCCCGAAGCTGGGTTTCAGCCCGAAATTGCCGCAGAACGCGGCGGGGATGCGCACGCTGCCGGCGCCGTCGGTGCCGATGCCGATTGGACCCATGCCGGAGGCCACCGCCGCCGCCGTGCCGCCGGAGCTGCCACCGGTCGTCTTGGCGGTGTTCCACGGATTGCGGGTGATGCCGGTCAACGGCGAGTTTGTCTCGCCTTTGCAGCCGAACTCCGGCGTGGTCGTTTTGCCCAGGATCACCGCGCCGGCTTCGCGCAGCCGAGCCGTCGCGGGCGCATCGACATCCCAGGCCTGGGATGGATCGACTGTGCGGCTGCCTCGCATCGTGGGCCAACCCTTCGCCAGGAGCAGGTCTTTCACCGACGCCGGAACGCCGTCCAGGGGCCCGCATGGTTCGCCGCGATGCCAGCGGTCGGTGCTGGCGGCGGCGGTGGCCAGGGTTTCCTCCGGCGCCAGATGGCAGAACGCGTTCAGTGCCGGGTTCAGCCGCTCGATCCGCGCCAGCACCGCCTTGGTTGCCTCGGTCGGGGACGCCTGCCCGGAACGGTATAGCGCCAGCAGCGTCGTCGCGGTGCAGTCGGCGAGGTCGGTCATTGGATGCTCCCGTGCGGCCTTGTTCGCCGCTACACTATCCTGGATCAAGGAGGCCAAGCCATGCTCTCACCCCAGCAGGTCGAACAATACCACCGCGACGGCTACCTGTTCCCGGTGGACTGCCTGACGTCGGCGGAGGTCGCGCATTACCGCGGCTGTCTGGAAGCGTTCGAAGCCGAGCAGGGGGATACGTTTGGGCGGCTGCCCGATCTGGTGCGGTCGAAGTCGCATCTGCTCTTCACCTGGATGGACGCTCTGGTGCGCCATCCCAAGGTGCTGGACGCGGTCGAAAGCATCATCGGCCCCGATATTCTGCTCTACCACCTGACATCGTGGCTGAAGGAGCCGCGCGACGGCAGCTTCGTTCCCTGGCATCAGGACGGCACCTATTTCGGGCTGGAGCCGGCGGAGCAGATCACCGCCTGGATCGCGCTCACCGACTCGTCGGAAGAAATGGGTTGCGTCAAACTGCTGCCGGGCAGCCACACGATCGGGCAGCAGCCGCACCGCGACGCGGTGGCGCCGGGCAACCTGCTCTCACGCGGGCAGACGATCGACCGGAAGCTGGATTACGATAAGTTCGTCACAATGCCGCTGCGGGCCGGGCAGATCTCTCTGCACCACACCCATCTGGTGCACCGGTCGGACCCGAACCAGACGGACCAGCGCCGGATCGGGATCGGCGTCAGCTACATCCCCACCCATTGCCGGCTGGTCGCCGATATCAGGGTGACGGCGGCGCTGGTGCGCGGGCGGGACGCGTATGGACATTTCGACCGGGAGCCGCGCCCAACCGGCGATTTCGACCCGGCTGCTCGGGCCGCGCATGCCGCATCCGTAAACCGGTTCTTCGAGTCGAATAAGTTACTGGCGGCACGCCGGGCGTCCGGCAACGTCGGGATTTAGTCCCCGCCGTTGGGTCAGGGCAATCGCATTTCAGAAGAGCGCCAAAAGACGGGTGAGATAGGCGTCGTTCCAACCGGCTCGCTTGAACTTGCCTCGCAAGGAGCCTTTTGATCCTTCTT
>CAIYDT010000228.1 GCA_903924985.1 uncultured Acetobacteraceae bacterium | reverse complement strand
GATCCACCCCTTGCGCCTGCCAGATACGGTCTGAAACGCGGTCCAGCCAGCACGGCGGAGGCGCGTCCATTATGTTGCGTATGGTTAAATATTATGGTGCCGTCTCATGACCCCGAAACGCGATGAATAAGATGGGCTAGCACAAAAAAAATGCTTCAACTGTGAACCGCTTCACTGATGTCACGACCCATCCGTGTAATAATGCGGCACCGATTGAGGAGCCAATGATGCAACAGAACACTGATCGCCCCGTGTCGACTGCGCTGGGTTTCGTGGCTGGGCTGCCATTTTGGCCTGTGCCCTGGCATCGCAAATGCCAAGCAACCGGTTGAGCGAAATCATTCAGACCAGTGCCGCCGTGGAGGCTGGGCTGGATCCGGTCTCCATCGGCTATAAGGCGCCGATAGTTGCCGCCATGCCAGCCACGAAAATCGCACGGGCCGATTTAAACCGCTAAGGCCTCATGCAGACTCCCTCTGGCACGTTCCGGTCGATACAGGCGCACGGCATCCAGGCGCCCGCCAGTATCGATGCCGCGGACAACCGGCTGGGCAAGGAGGTTCTCGGCTTCGTAGCTGCTGTTACGAAGTAACGGGCAAACCGCGCCGCTGCCCTCTAAACGCCCAGTACGGCGGCGGCCTCCCGCACGACATCCGCCAACGCGCCGTCGGAGAATGGGGACACGAGCCCTGCCGAACGCACCAATTCCCCGAACGGCGCCGAGCCGCCTTTGCTGCATAGGGTCGCGTACGCGTCCAGGGCCGCCGTTGCATCGTGCCGGGACCGCACCCAGAACTGCATCGCGCAGCACTGCGCCAGGGTGTAGTCGATGTAGTAAAATGCCGTACCGTAGATGTGCTGCTTCGCCTGCCAGCGCCCGCCCTTCGCGGGGTATTCCAGATCGCCGTAATCGGTCCACGGCATGTAGAGCTTCTCCAGCCGTGCCCACATGGCGTGCCGTTCTTCGGGCGTGGCGGAGGGATTAGCGTAGACCTCATGCTGGAAATGATCGACGCACACTCCGTAGGGCAGGAACGCCAGGGCGCCGATCAGATGCATGCGGCGGAAACGCTCTGCCGCCTCGGGGCCAACCATCAGGTCCATGTGCGGATATGTGAGAAATTCCAGCGCCATGGAATCGATCTCGGCTGCCTCCATGGTCGGCCAGAGGTAGTCGACGTTCGGCTGCGCGCGGCTTTCCCAGTTCTGGAAGGCGTGCCCCATCTCATGGGTGAAGACGCCGATGTCGTGGTGGGTGCCGGTGAAGTTGGCGAAGATGTAGGGCACGCCGGCCGAGGGGAAGGATGTGCAGAAACCCCCGCCCGCCTTGCCGGGACGGTTCAGCAGATCGAGAAACCCGCCCTGCTGCATCAGCCGGTAGAACGCGCCCAAACGCGGGTCCATCCGGTCGAACATGGTCTGTGCCTGGGAAACCAGGAAGCCGGGGTCACCGGCGGGCTTCGGGTTGCCGGCAGGGTCGATCAGCGCTTCGTCCCAAAAGCGCAACCGGTCCCAACCGAACGCGGCGCGACGTTGCTCCAGTAGTTTGGCCACCAGCGGCACGACATGCTCGCGGACCTGATCGCGGTAGCGGGCGACGTCCTCGGGGCCGTAATCCACCCGGCGCAGACGTTTGTAACCGAGCGGCGTATAGGTCGCGTAACCCAGCTTCGTCGCCATGCGGTGGCGCGCGGTCACCAGGTCCGCATAGATGGAATCCAGCTCCGTCGCGTGTTCGGAGAAGAACGCCCAGCGCTTCTGCTCTGCCTCGTGGCGCACGGCGCGGTTCGGATCCTCGGCGTAAGGGGCTAGGCCGGACAGGTTGACGGTCTGGCCGCCGATGGCGACCGACGCGCTTGCAAGCAGGGTGGTGTAGCGGGCGGAGAGGCGGGATTCTTCCTCCAGATCGGCTTTGATCGCAGGGTCGAAAGTCGCGATATCGCAATCCCACAGCCGCACCGCATGCGCCCCGGCCGCCGCTTCCAGCCCGGCTCGGTCCGGGTCGGCCAGCAGGCGGCGCTTGATCGCGATTTCAAGTTCGGTGGCCTCGGGCGCCAGGGAGTCGGCGTAGTCGCGATCGGCGATGGCGGCGGGATCGGCGGTGTTCTGGGCGAAACGCAAATGGACCAGGGCGCTCCAGGTGTCGTAGCGGCGGCGGGCAGAGTCCCAGGCGGCGAGGGCGGCCAGCCTATCGCCACGGTTCAGCAAGGCCTCGATCGCGGCATGGTCCGCGAAAAGGGTTTCGCGGGTGGGGCGGGGGGCGTCGATATCGGCGAAGCGGATGGTCATGCGGTGGTTTCTCGCTCGAAGCGGATGACGGCGACCAGAGAGTCGGGGGATGCGGTTACGGGTTCCGTTAACCGTAGCGTGTCCAGGGCGCCCGCGTCTCCGACGGAACCGCGCAGAATGACGGCGAAAGTGTTAGTCGTGGATGGCGGGCCTTCGCCCGCCATGACGTGGGTTAAAAAATCGGCGCCCGACATCACCTGCACCGTATGGGAGAACCCCGGATAGGCCGAAATTGCGTTCAGCACCCGGCAGGGTCCCAGCACGTGGCATGCCATCGGACCGGCTCCATTGAACGCCGTAGGCTGAAACTTGTTCGTCACTGTCAGGGTCGATCCGGCCGGCAGTTCCAGCGAGAAGCCAGGCCCCTCAATCAACGTAATAGTGCGGTCATGGCCGCTGTAGTCGGAGAACGGGGCATCCTTATCCAGCCAGGCATAGCCCAGCAGCCACCCCTCGCCGGTCGCGATGTCGGCCTTGCGGCCGGCCCCGTTGACCCAGCGCGTCTCTGTCAGTCCGGATGCGCGAATCACCTCGGTCATTGCGCCGTCGCGACCAGTACGCCCGCCTTAGCATCGACCCGTTGCAAATCCAGCCGCGTGTCGTGCAGTGCCGCCACCGACGGACGGTGCGCGATCGACACCAGCGTGGCCCCTGGCAGGCGTTCCTTCAGCACGCGGTACAGATCGGCTTCGGCCTCGGGATCGAGGCTGGCAGTCGCCTCATCCAGGAAGATCCAGGACGGTTTCACCAGCAAAGCGCGCGCCAGCGCCACCCGCTGTTTCTCGCCACCGGACAGGCGCGCGGCCCAATTTTCATCGCGGTCGAGCTGATCCGCCAAGGCCGGCAGCCCGGCATCCGCCAGCGCCAAAGCCATATCGTCCCTGGTGAAGTCCGAAGCCGGCCGCGGGTAGGCCACTACGTGGCGCAGCGAACCCAGCGGAATATAAGGGAGTTGCGGCAGGAAGAATGCGTTGTCCGGCACCGCGATGTGCCCCTGTCCAAACGGCCAGATACCGGCGATGGCGCGGAACAGCGTGGACTTGCCCGACCCCGAACGGCCGGTCACCACCACCGCATGCCCCGCCGTCAGCGTGAGATCGGCACCGTCCAGCAGCTTGGTGCCGTTCGGCAAGGCGATGGTCACGTCCGACAGATGCAAATCCCCATCGGGGGATGCACCCATGACGAAGCCTTGGCTGGCCTGCGCCCGAGCGTCGACGATGGCCTTGTGGAAGGTGGTCAGGCGGTCGACGATGGCGCGCCAGCCGGCCAGGTCCGGGTAGCGCTCGACGAACCAGGACAACGCCCCCTGCACCCGGCCGAACGCGCCGGCGGTCTGCGTCAGGCCGCCGAGTTGCATCTTGCCGGCGAAATAGCGCGGGGCGGCGACGATGATGGGAAAGACGCTGGCCACCTGATCGTACCCGGCGGTCAGCGCGGTCAGGCGCTTGATCCGTTGCATGATCGCCCACCAATTGCCGGTCAGAGCGGTGAAGCGGTGATGGAAGCCGGCTTTTTCTTCGTTCTCGCCGCGGTACAGCGCCACGGCCTCCATGTTTTCGCGGAAGCGCACTAAGGCGTAGCGGAAATCGGCCTCCACCCGCTGCTGGCGGAAGCGCAGGGACGCCAGCGGTCGGCCCACCAGATGGGTCAGCCAAGTGCCGATGACGGCATAGGCGATCGCGATCCAGACCATGTAGCCGGGGATGGACACGCCGAACAAAACCGTTTCCCCCGACAGGCCCCAGAGGATGCCGATGAAGCTCGCCAGCGTCGCGATGTTGGCGATGAAGCTGATGCCCAGAGTCAGGGTGTTGTCCACGAAGTCGCGGATGTCCTCGGCGATGCGCTGATCGGGGTTGTCGGTGCCGGCCTGCGCTTGGTCCTGCGTCATCGCGATGCGGTAGTACGCCCGGTCCGCGAGCCATTCGTCCATGAACTTGCCGGTCATCCAGCGGCGCCAGCGTATCTGTAGCCATTGGCTGAGGTAGGTGAAGTAGATGGCCACCACGATGTAGACGACCGCTACCTCGCAGAATCCTGGCATCAGGCCGCTATCGGTGCGGCGGTACAGGAACAGTAACTGCACGAACGCGTCCCAGTTCTTCTCCTGCAAGGCGTTGAAGAATTCGCGGTTCCAATAACTCAGGACCACGCTCATCCCGACCAGGCCGAAGCGCAGGCCAAGGATCGACGCGAGCAGAAGTAGCGCCGACCAACGCTCCTCCGACCGCCAAAAATAGGGCTTCGAGAGGTGCCAGGCCCCTCGTAGGAATGGTCCCAGTCCACGCATATCGGTTCTATCTCTCTATCGTCGCGTTGAGGGCGGCCAGCCAAGCCTCCACCCGCTTGCGGTTCGCACCAAAGTCGGAATGACCGTACACGCTGCGGGAATATACCACCAGCGTGCTCGGTCCCCCGTTTGGGCCGGATACCGATACGGTCACGAGGTCGGGGAAATTCAATACCGCGCTACGCACCACGTAATGCGCCTGCAGCCGTTCATCGTAATTCGCCGCCGGGTAGGTGCGAGGTTGTTCCGATGCCACCGCGTTTATCGCCGCATACAAACGCGTCGAGGGCACTGGAAAGGATGGGGTGACGATATCCGGCGCTGGGTTGAACCCGGCGGGTCCGGCCAGTGTGGTGTTGGGGGAGGCCGGCCGGACGATCGCCGCCATGTCCATCGGCTGCGGCACCGGCAGCCCGCGCACGCCCTCGGCGCCGCAAGCGGGCATGATCAGGCTGAGCAGCCAGGGGAGTGGGTTCATGCCCGGGACATGGGCCGGATTATGCGCGGCGGCAATACTTTCATGCCGGTTGTTAACCTTATGTTTACCTTCTCGTGCTTCACTGCCACCCATGAGCGACAGGACCGACGACAAACCGACCCATTGCCTGCTCGGGCACCGCATGTTCGCGCTGTTCGAACAGCCGCTGTTCCGCCGCGCCGACACCGACGCGACGCCAGTCATGGTGGTGCAACTGGGGGAGCGGGAGGCGGTGATGCCGCTCTGCTCCATTCAGCGGGAGTTCGCGATTCCCGATGACTCCGCCGACGGGCAAATGCTGGCGCTGATCGCGGAGGCTCTGGATTTCGTGCCGGCCCTGCGCATGGGCGACAGACTGCCGCTGGAGGTGCTGACCGGCAACGCCAGTTGGGAACCCGGTCCCGAGCATATTCACAGAGCGTTGACGCGGTTGAATTTGCAGCTGGTGGCTTGGCTGCATGGGACGGCCGGAACGGACTCCCTGGTGGTCGATTCCGAAGCTTTGGCTCGGGCCGATGACGATCCGGTCCTGCGGCAGCACATTCAGGACGCGTTCCAGCGTGCGGCCGAAGCTTTGAAATTGCCCTCGAAGGACGCGATCATCGCGCAACTGGAATCCCTGGCCGGGGAGCTGGCGTATATCGAGGCGCTGCGGGACCAGCTGCTGGACCGGGTGCGGGCGATGACATACCGGATCGACCGTCTGGCTCGGGCGTCTCAGGCCGACACGGGGCAGCGGGGCTTGCTCGAACGGCTGCGCTATCTCAGCGGTGAAGCTCTCCACCAATTGAACCATCGTTTCGAGGAGCAGGATGCTCAGGTGGCCGAGGTGATGGCCGTGCTGCGCCATCTGGAGAGCCACCAGGGCTTCATCCGGTCGAACCGCGATTGGCTGTACCGAAGCCGCATGGCGTGGGACCCGTTGCTGGCCGAGTGGGACCAGCAAACCGACGTTCAGGCAGACGCGTTACGGCCACTTCTCGCCCGTACCTACCAGTTTCTGGCGCCCCGCTTCATGCCGGTGACCGAGTGGCTGAAGGGCAACAAGGCGACCAGGAAGACCGATATCGGGGTGCGGGGCATGACGTGGTGAGCCTTAGGCTTTCCACCCGATGACAAATGACTCCGGTAGCGGTTTGCCCTCGAAGCTCAACGGGGAAACCACCTTCAGATCCTCGCGCAGGCACACCTGGCGGATGATTTCCGGGATGATCACACCGCCGACGTAGCGACCCATACACTCGTGCAACCCATAGCCGAAGTGGAAGGTATTGGTCAGCTGCTGACGGGTTGGGTCGAAAGTATCGGGGTTGGGGAACCGCACGGGGTCGTGCATCGCCGCCAGCACCAGCGGCAGCACGGCGGTGCCGCTGGGGATTTCCGTTTGCCAGGGCCTGCCGGCGCCCAGCGTGTATGGCCCGTTCGAACGGCGGAACAGGTAGGGAGAGATGGGGTTGAAGCGCAAAGCCTCCCACACGTACCCGTCGAACGTCGTGGGGTCATCCAGCTTGGCGGCGGCCTGCGCGGCGGCCAGGGCGTCGGGCCGCGACATGAGTTGCGCCAACGCCTGCACCGTCGCCTGAGACGATGTTTCCACCGTGCCGATCAGCAACCCGCCAATGTTCAGACCCTTCCATTTGATGTCGAACTGGCCGGGCGTTTCGATGTGCGTCTTCAAGATGCGGTTCACGACCGTATCTTCCAGCGGCAGGTGGGCGACGACCGCGGGCATCCGCTCCACTATCAGCTTACCGATGAATTCGACCAGTTCCTTCTTAACGCGGGTGACGTTGTCGAGGATGACCTGCCGGTCGGCGACGATGTCCCATGGCTGGTTGTGGAACGCGTCGACCTGGTTCCAGTAGGACCATTCCTGGAGCTTTCCTGGGGGCGCGCCCTGCAGCCCGAAATAGGATTCGACTACTCGAATGGGTACGTGCCGGGTCAGGCCGGGAACCGCGTCGATCTGCCCATTTGCCGCATCCAGAGCGGCTTTTGTTTCTTGCCCCACCAATGCGCGAATGCGGGGGATATCGGCTCGGTCCAGGAATGCCGAGGTCGCGGACTTATCCCGGAAATGCACCGGGGTGTCGTCCTGCGACATCAGGTAGGGGGCCATTTTGGCATAATAAGGTTCAACAGTGAACACCTGGTTCACCCGCAAGACTTCGATAACGTCGTCGAAGTTGGCAACAAAGGTGCAGACCGGTGTCTTCAGGATCGGCCGCTTCTCCCGGAGTTCGTTGACGAATGGCAAAGCCTCGGTATCGAGCCAACCCCGAGCCAGCGCGAATTGCTCGGTTTCCGGTGTGGCGTCAAAGCGTTCGAGATAAGTCATGGCTGCCTCCGCGACGTTTCTGATGCGGCGGACGCTAGCAGGCCTGTATCGAAATGAATAGGGTCATCACGGGAGTGTGTCAAAACCCCGCGCCGGGCTCCGCGAGGTAGGCTTCTTCGGCTGGCGTATTGGCGCGGCCGAGGGCGGCGTTGCGATGCGGGAACCGGCCGAACCGGCGGATGACGTCGCGGTGACGGGTAGCGTAGTCGATCGTTTCGTCGCCCAGGCCGCCGTGCAGGGACTCGAATAGCGCGACGGAACGGTCCTGGTCGGCGGGGTCTTCGGAATGCTCGAACGGCAAATAGACGAACATGCGCTGCACCGGTGTTAGCGCCTGGTCGAAGCCTTGGGCGATGGCGGCGGTGGCGATGCCTCGGGCCTTGGGGTCGGCGGCGAAGGCCTCTGGACTGCCGCGATGCAGGTTGCGGGACAGCTGGTCGAGCAGGATCAACAGCGCCAGGGTACC
This sequence comes from uncultured Acetobacteraceae bacterium, assembly GCA_903924985.1. Taxonomy (GTDB): domain Bacteria; phylum Pseudomonadota; class Alphaproteobacteria; order Acetobacterales; family Acetobacteraceae; genus Rhodopila. Next base: position 10,230 of record CAIYDT010000228.1, on the reverse strand, counting down.
CTCGGCGGTGGCGGCCCAGTGGTCGAGCTCGGCCCGTTTGGCCGCGTTGTGGGCTCCGATGAAAGCGCGACATCCGGCGTCGAACGCATCGCTCTTCTGGAACCACACCGCCCGGCGCGTGGATGGATCGCCCGCGAACCAGAAGTTCAGGATTTCGGAGGGGGTGGGCATGCCAAAGCTTTGTCCAATACCCGCACGGAATGCACCGCCTCCCGCCCGCCGAGGTCGCGGATCTGGTGGCGGCAGGATGTTCCGTCGGCGACGATGACGTCGTCCGCCCCCGCCGCGCGCACTGCTGGCAGCAGCCCGGCTTCGGCCATGGCTCGGGAGGCGTCCTGCGTTTCGGCCTGATAGCCGAACGAACCCGCCATACCGCAGCAGGACGAGGCCACGGGCTTCACCGTCATGCCCGGCACCAGCTTCAGCGCGGCGATGGCATCGGGGAAGGCACCGAAGCTCTTCTGATGGCAGTGGCCGTGCACGTGGGCGGTGAGGTTCGTCTCCTTAAGCGCCAGATCGGGTTTCTCGCGCGCCAGGAACTCGGTGAGCAGCATGGCCCGCCCTGCCAGATTGTCGGCCTCGGCACCAGGGAGCAAGGACCGGAACTCGTCACGCAGCGTCATCAGGCAGGAGGGTTCCAGCCCGATCACCGGCAAATCGCCGGCGAGCCGTTTCATGGTGCGTTGCGCTTCGGTCCTGGCCTTGTCGACCAAGCCGGCGGCCAGGAAAGTGCGGCCGCAGCACAGGCCCCTTCCTTTTGTTTCCGGCACCACCGCGCGGTAACCGGCGGCGCGCAGCACGCGGACGGCGGCGCGCAGGTTTTCGGGTTCGAAGTAGCGGTTGAAGGTGTCGGCCAATAACAGCACATCGCCTCGTGGCGTTGGTTCCGCGGCGGCGCTGGCCTCGGAGTCCAGGAACCGATCGGGTTGCCACTCAGGGAGGTCGCGGTTGGCGGCGAAGCCGAACAGGCGCTCGCCCAGGCGGCGTAACAGCCCGGACTTGTTACGCAAGTTTGCAAGACCGGTGAGGCGGCTGGCGAAGGGCGCGTAGCGCGGCAGCTCGGCGATCAAGGATTCCCGCCATTTCACACCGTGCTTGTCGGCGCGCGCGGCCTGCACCTCGATCTTCATTTTGGCCATGTCGACGCCGGTGGGGCATTCGCGCTTGCAGGCCTTGCAGGACACGCACAGCGCCATGGTATCGGCCAGCGCATCCGACGCCATCGCTTCGGCGCCCAATTGCCCGGTCAGCGCCAACCTCAGCGTATTGGCCCGTCCGCGCGTCAGGTGGTTTTCGTCCCGCGTCACTCGGTAGCTGGGGCACATCACATTGGTATCGAAGGCACGGCAGGTGCCGTTGTTGTTGCACATCTCGACGGCGCCGAGCATGCCGCCGAGGGGGCCGGGGTAGTCGGACCAGTTGAGTTTGGGGGTGAAGCCGGGGGCCGGGGCGTAGCCGGGGCCGTAACGGAATAGCGTGCGATCATCCATCGCCGGCGGGCGCACGATGCGGTTGGGGTTCAGCATCGCGGTGGGGTCGAAGGCGTCCTTCACCGTTTCGAAGGCGCGCACGATGCGGTCCCCGAACATCTGCGTGTGGAACTCGCTGCGGACGAGGCCATCGCCGTGCTCGCCGCTGTGGGAGCCTTTGTATTCGCGGACGAGGGCGAAGGTTTCCTCGGCGATGGACCGCATGGTGGAGACGTCGGTGGGGTCTTTCATATTCAGCACGGGGCGTACATGCAGGCAGCCGACGGAGGCGTGCGCGTACCATGTGCCTTTCGACCCGTGCCGTTCGAACACGCCGTTCAGCCGTTCGGTGTAGTCGGCGAGATCGTCCAGATCGACGGCGCAATCTTCGATGAACGACACCGGTTTCCCGTCGCCCTTCATCGACATCATGATGTTCAGCCCGGCTTCGCGCACCGACGCGATATCTGCCTGGAACGCTGGATCGGTGGCGCGCACCACGTCGGGGGAGCCGAGGTCGCCCATCAGCTGTTCCAGCTCATCGAGTTTCCGCAGCAGCGGCCCGTCCTCGTGGCCGTGGAATTCCACGATCAGCAGCGAGTTCGGCTCCCCGATCAGGCAGCGGTCGATGGTCTTGCGGTAGATCCCGATGCTGCGTCCCAGGTCGATCATGGTGCGGTCGACGAGTTCGACTGCTTCGGGGTCCAGCTTCACGATATGGCGGGCGGCCTCCATCGCCAGGCGGAAGGTGGCGAACTGGCAGATGCCCAGCACTTTGCGGGGCTTGATCGGGTGCAGCATCACCTCAATGGCGGCGGAGAAGGCGAGCGTGCCCTCCGATCCCACCAGCAGGCGCGCCAGGTTTTCCCGCCCGGCGGCGCGCGCGGCGGAGGTCAGCACGTCGATGTTGTAGCCGCCGACGCGGCGGAGCTGCTTAGGAAAGCGGGCGGCGATTTCGTCGGCTTCGGTCGCGCCCAGGACCCGCAGGCGCTGAATGAGATCGGCGATGTTAGCCGGCGTTTCGGCGCCCAAATTGTCCGGGATGGCGCCGAAGCGATGGCGCGTGCCGTCGGCCAGGATGGCGTCGATGGCGCTGACGTTGTCGGCCATCAGCCCGTAGCGGATGGATTTGGAGCCGCAGGAGTTGTTGCCCGCCATGCCGCCGATGGTGCAGCGCGCATGGGTCGAGGGATCCACCGGGAAGAATAATTTATCTGCCGCGATTGCCTTGTTCAAATGGCCCAGCACCAAGCCGGGCTCCACCAACGCCCGGCCATTGGCGGCGTCGACGTGCAGCACCCGCCTGAGGTGCTTGGAGCAGTCGATCACCAGCGCCCGATTGACCGTCTGGCCGCACTGGCTGGTGCCGCCGCCGCGCGGCAATACGGGGATGCCTTCTTCCCGAGCGATGGCCAGGGCAGCGGCGACGTCGTCGATGGTCTCGGGGACGATCACCCCCAGCGGTTCCATTTGGTAGATCGAGGCGTCCGTCGAGTACCGCCCCCGGCTGGCGCGGTCGAACAGCACCTCCCCCTTGATGTGGCGTGCCAGCTTCAACGCGAGGCCGGAATCGCCTGGGATTGTGGTCGTGGGATGGGATGCGCTCATGCTGGCCCGTCAGGTGGATGTGTGGCGGGATTGTGGCGCGGCCGGCCGGAGTACGCCAGAGTGCCATCTCTCATGCTCAGGAGCCGCCCCATGCCTCATGTCGCCGGCCGTCATTTCCTGCAAATTCCCGGCCCCACCAACGTGCCGGATCGCGTCCTGCGGGCCATCGACCACCCCACCATGGACCATCGGGGGCCGGAGTTCGGGGTGTTGGGGCTGGAAATCCTCAGCAATTTGCGCCGCGTATTCCAGACCGAGGGGCCGGTGGTGATCTATCCCGCCTCCGGCACCGGGGCGTGGGAAGCCGCGCTGACCAACACGCTATCGCCCGGGGATCGGGTGCTGATGTGTCGCACGGGGTGGTTCGCGACGCTGTGGAAAGAGATGGCGGAGCGGTTGAGCCTCGATCCCGTGTTCATCGATACGGATTGGCGGCGGGGGGCGGATGTGACGGCGCTGGCGTCGGCGCTGACGGCCGATGGCGCGCACCGGATCAAGGCGGTGTGCGTGGTGCACAATGAGACCTCCACCGGCTGCGTCAGCCAGATCGCGGACGTCCGGGCTGCCATGGATGCAGCGAAGCACCCGGCGTTGCTGCTGGTGGATACCATTTCGTCGCTGGCCTCGATTGACTACCGGCATGACGCGTGGGGGGTGGATGTGACGGTGGCGGGGTCGCAGAAGGGGCTGATGCTGCCGCCCGGCCTGTCGTTCAACGCGATCAGCGCCAGGGCGTTGAAGGCCGTCGAGACAGCCAAACTGCCCCGCAGCTACTGGGACTGGCGGCCGATGCTGGAGGCGAACCAAACCGGCTACTTCCCCTACACCCCCGGCACCAACCTGCTGTACGGGCTGAACGAAGCCGTGAAGATGCTGCTGGACGAAGGGCTGGAGAACGTTTTTGCCCGACACGACCGCCACGCGGAGGCCACGCGCCGCGCCGTCCGCACCTGGGGGCTGGAGGTTCAGTGCGCCGACCCGCTGCATTACTCCTCCTCGCTGACCGCGGTGCGGCTGCCGGAGGGGCACAGCGCGGATGGGTTGCGCGCCACGATTTTGCGCAAATTCAACATGAGCCTGGGCAATGGGCTGGGCATCCTGAAGGACCGCGTGTTCCGCATCGGGCATCTGGGGGATTTCGGTGATTTGCAGCTGATCGGCACGCTCGGCGGGGTGGAGATGGGGCTGCGGGTCGCCGGGGTGCCGCACAAGCCGGGTGGCGTGCAGGCCGCGGTGGACTATCTCGCGGGGAATGCCTGACGTGGTATAACCACGCAATAACATAGGGAGGAAATATCATGATCGAAGTCTGGACCTGGCCCACGCCCAATGGCCACAAGGTGCATATCACGCTGGAAGAACTCGGCCTGCCCTACAAGGTCATCCCCATCAACATCGGCAAGGGCGAGCAGTTCAAACCGGAGTTTCTGGCGATCACGCCGAACCACCGCATTCCCGCGATCGTCGATCCCGATGGTCCCGGCGGTAAGCCGTTCACCTTGTTCGAGTCCGCCGCGATCATGATGTATCTATCGGAAAAGTGCGGCGGCGCGCTGATCCCGAAAGACCCGGTCGGGCGCTACCGGTGCCTGGAATGGATGATGTTCCAGATGGGAGGCGTCGGGCCGATGTTCGGGCAGTATAACCATTTCGCCAGTTACGCGGTGGAGAAAATTCCCTACGCCATCGAACGCTACTCCAATGAGGTGAACCGCCTGCACCGCGTGCTCGACAAGCGCCTGAGCGAGGCGGAGTGGCTGGCCGGCACCGAATACTCAATGGCCGACATCATCACCTTCCCGTGGATCCGCAATCCGGACCGTCGGAGGATCGATCTTGCGGCGTATCCGAATGTGAAACGCTGGCACGACGCGGTGGCGGCCCGCCCGGCGGTGCAACGCGGGGTACAGGTGCTGGCGGAGAACCAGCGCAAGGGCCAGATCACCGACGCCGAGCGGGAGAATTATTTCGGTAAGACGCAGTTCGCTGCTCGGTGATACCACGCCTCCGTCAAGCCCGGCCATGACGAATGGGGAATGGGCCTACGCCGCGGCGTAGGCCCCGCGGCCGAACAGCTTATCGAGGACGGGCGCTTCGGCCTTGTCGAACTGCGTCGTCGCGGCGCGAACCTCGGCCACCTTGGCCAGCGCGGCCTGCACCGCCGGGCGTGCGTCTATTTCGGCGACCCAGCGGCTCACGTTGGGGAACTTCGCCATCGCCTCCGCGCCCATAAGCATCGGGATGTTGCGCAGCCACGGGTGCGTCGCGATGTCGGCGATGCTGTATTCACTACCGGCTAAATACGCATTCGCAGCCAGCCGGTGGTCGATAACCTCGGTCACGCGGGTCGCCTGGGTGATGTACCGGCTTTTCGAGTAATCGTTGCCGGCGGGGGCGAAGCGGATGAAGTGCACCATCTGGCCGAACATGGGGCCGACCGTGGACATCTGGGTCATCAGCCACTGGATGGCGTCGTATTTTCCGGCGGTGTCGGAGGGCAGCAGCTTGCCGGTCTTTTCCGCCAAATACAGCAGGATCGCACCGGACTCGAAGCAGGTGTAGGGCTTGCCGCCGGGGCCGTCGGGATCGACGATGACGGGCACTTTGGCGTTCGGGTTCAGCTTGAGGAAATCGGCGCCGAATTGCTGCCCGGTGAATACGTCGACCGGCGCGACCTTATAGGGCAGGCCGAGTTCTTCCAGCGCGATGTAGACCTTAACGACGTTGGGGCTGCCCATGCCGTAGAGTGTGATCATTGAATCCTCCTGTGCGTATGCGTTAGCGGGTTTTCGGCATCTCGAAGCCGGCACCGCGTTCGACGAACCGAGCCATAGTGGAAATGTCGTCGTTCGGCGAGCCGGCGAGGATGGCGTGATGGAGCATCATCTGCGCGGTTTGGCACAGCCACATGGGCACGCCCAGTTCCTCGCCCTGCTCCACCGCGAGGTCCATGTCCTTCTTGAGGATGTGCATGGCGGCGCCGAAATTGAAATTTCGGGTCATGACGGCCTGCGGGAACACCTTTTTTAGTGCGCCATTGTCGCCGGTGCCGACCGAGATGGCTTTCAGCAGGATTTCGGGGCTCACGCCGCCTTTGGCGCCCATGGTGAACGCCTCCGACGTGGCGACCAGGGACACGATGAACAGGGCGTTGTTGGTCAGTTTCAGCACCTGCGCCGCGCCGGGCTTGTCTCCCGCGACGGTGACGGTGGGACCCCAGAGCGACAGCAGCGGCATCACCTTTTCCAACGTGGCGGGATCGCCGGACACCATGACCGACAGCGTGCCCGCCGCGGCGCCCGACGGGCCGCCGGATATGGGGCAATCGACGATGGTTATTCCCCGGGGGGTCATCGCCGCCTCGATCTCCCGCAGGAATTTCTGGCCTATGGTGCAGGTGTTGACGAGGATTTTCATTTTACTGCCCTGAAGCAGGCCGTTGTCGCCGAACACGACGTTGCGGAAGGCGCCGAGTGTGGGGAGAGAGACGAACACGATCTCGCATTGATCGGCCATCTCCTTCGGCGTGCTGACCTGCCGTGCCTGCCGGTCGAGCAGCGGCTGCATCGCGGCCGCGCTTACGTCGAGGATCGTGAGCTGGTGCCCGCCCTCCAGCAGCTTGGTGGCCATGGGCTGTCCCATCGCGCCGACGCCGAGATATCCTGCTTCCATTGGCTCTTCCTCCGTTGCTGGATGCCACAATAGGCTTAACCGGCTCCCCGCACATGCTCCAGAAACGCCCGCAGGGCGCTGGATAGATACGCCTCCCGCCGATGGATGAAGACCGTGGAGACATGGGACTCCTCCGGCGGCAGGGTGTGCAGGCTGACGCGGCCTTGTTGCCAGACGGGGCCGATCAAAGCGCGCGGCAGCAGGCTGATGCCCAGGCCGGCGGCAACGCAGCCGAAGATTGCCTCCAGCGTGCCGACTTCCATCACGCGGGGGACGGCGACGCCGCGGTGGGCCAGTAGCCCCTCCAGCCGTTGCCGGTACGAACAACCGACGCGCAACACCACGATGCGGGCGATGCCGCCCTGGGTCGCGGCTTCGATCGATGCGATGCCAGGGGCGGCGAGGATCGCTAATTCTTCCATGAACATCGGTCGTTCCGTCAGCGATGGGTGCGCGACGGGGCCGCAGACGAAGGCGCCCTCCAGCTTGCGTTCCAGCACCGCCTCGATCAATTCCGCCGTGGTGCCCGGACGTAGCGCAATATCGACCTCGGGGCACGCGGCGGCGTAGCTGGCGAGCAGCGGGGACAGGCGCAGCGCGGCGGTGGTTTCCAGCGAGCCGATGGTCAGCGGGCCGCCGGGGGTGCCCTCGTCGCGGGCCGCGCGCTTCGCATCCGCCAGCAACCAGGCAACGCGGCGAGCATAGGGCAGCAGACGTTCCCCGGAATGGGTCAGGGCGACGCCGCGGCTGTGGCGCTCGAACAGCGGGCAGCCCAGCTCCTCCTCCAGCGCTTTGACCCGAGCGGTGACGTTGGATTGGACGGTGTGTAGCTCATCGGCGGCGCGCTTCATGCCGCCGGTGCGGGCCACGGCTTCGAAGACGCGGAGTTCGGCGGAGTCCATGGATGCTATCTGTCCGAGCGATGGGTTCAATCATATCTAATCGTTCGATTGGATCGCAAGCAGTTGGTAAACCCCGGGCATGGCACAGACAGACAAAAATGCGGTCTTGGCCGCGCTCGGCGGCATGATCGCGATGGCGGTCGGCATCGGCATCGGCCGGTTCGTTTACACCCCCATTCTGCCGCCGATGATCGTGGTGCTGGGGCTGAGCAAGGCGACGGCGGGGTTGATCGCGTCCGCCAATTTCGCCGGATATCTGGCGGGGGCGTTGGGTGCGGCGCGGGCGCCTTTGCCGGGTCCAAAGCGATGGTGGCTGATGGGCGCGCTGGCGTTCAGCGCGCTGACGACCGGCGGCATGGGGCTGGATGGCGGCGTGGCTTGGTTCCTGGCGCTGCGGTTCTTCGGCGGGGTGGCGAGCGCGCTGGTCCTGATCCTGGCCTCCGCTTTGGTGATGGACCGGCTGGCGGCGGCGGGGCGGCCGGGCCTGAGCGCGGTGCATTTCGCGGGTGTCGGGGTGGGAATCGCGGTTTCGGCAGCATTGGTCGCGGTGCTGAACGCTTATGGTTCCGGCTGGGACGCGATGTGGTTTGGCAGCGGTTTGGCATCGGTCATCGGGTTGGTGGCGGTGGCCGTCGTGTTGCCAAGCGGGGTGGAACCCTTGACCGCGGCGCCGGTGTCCGGCGTGGCGGCCCGCGACCCGAAGCTGTGGCGTATGACCATCGCCTATGGGCTGTTCGGTTTCGGCTACGTCATCACCGCGACTTTCCTGGTGGCGATCGTGCGGGCAAAGGTGCCGGCGCTGGAACCGGTGATCTGGGTCATGGTTGGGCTCGGCGCGACGCCGTCGGTCTGGCTGTGGGGTGTCCTCGGCCGGCGGATTGGGACGGCTCCGGCATTCGCCATGGCGGCCTTGGTGGAGGCGGTCGGGGTGCTGGCGAGCGTCACCTCCTCCGGTGCGATGTCCGTGTCCCTCGGTGCCGTCCTGCTCGGCGGCACCTTCATGGGCCTGACCGCGCTCGGCCTGACCCGAGCACGAGAACTCGCGCGGGGGGATGCAAGGCGGACGATGGCGGCAATGACCGGGGCGTTTGGCGCCGGGCAGATCGTGGGACCGATGGTGGCCGGAGTGCTGTCGGATGCGCTGGGCGGGTTTTTGATGCCGTCGGTCCTGGCGGCGGCGGGATTGGTGCTGGCGGGGTGGTTGGCATATCCGGTTGCATCGGAACCTTGAGCGCGCCAGGTTACATGTAACCAGCAGCGGAGCCCACGCATGAACGCGACAGCCCCGCCTAAGTCATCGCGCCTGAAGGTGCGCGAACACCAGCGTCAGCAAGGCCTGCGCCCAATTTCCTGGCGGAGGCCCGTCGCCTATCCCGCGCCGTGGCGACCAGTGCCCATGCAGCGGAGGATCAGGCTTTCATCGACGCGATCTCCGACCGGGATGACGCGCGAGGCGCGGGTTGGGCGGCTGGACGATGAAGATATTTTGCGTCTGAACCGGGCCATGCTGGTGTTTCTGGGACTGGCGATTTCACCGCGGGCGCAACGGTAGAATACGCCCTACCGCCCCCGCACGAACTGAAACGCGCAAAGCGCCCCGATCATCACAGCCGCACCGATCAGTTGCACCAGCGTCAGCACTTCACCCAACAGGATCATGCTGAAGATCAGGGTCAGCAGCGGCTCCAGGTTCATGACCAGGGCGGTACGGAACGGTCCCACGGTGTTGGTGGACATGTAGATCAGCAACGTCGAGGCCGTGGTGGTGATGGCCGCACCGAAGAACGCGGCCCAGCCCCAGGCAAATTCGGGCATGTTCCACTCTCCCGACAGCGCGGCGGCGCCGAGGAAGATAACGGTGGAGGGCACCATCGAATACCACGTGGTCACCCGAGCGTCGGTGCCCGACAGCCAGGCCCGGGTGCCCAGCAGGGATGCCACGCGGAAGATGGCGGCGGTGAAGGCAAAGCCCAGCCCTACAATGGATAGGTCCCCGATCTGTTGCCCGAGCATCAGGGCCAACCCGAAGAAGGCGACGGCGGCGGTGAGCAAAGCGCGCCAACCCAACCGGTCCACGCCCGTCACCGCGCCCGCGATGCCTGTCAGCAGCGGGTAAATGAAATAGGCCAGGATGGCGATCGACACCGGCAGCAGGGCGACCGCTTTCAGCAGGCCGAACATGGTCATGGCGAACAACACGCCCAGGCCGAGTGCGACATTCCTTTGCCGCTTGGAATGCCAGCGAGCGGGCGGAGCCATTCGCAGCCACACCCAGAAGAACGCCACCACCAGCACGCCGCGCAACGACACCAGCGTCAGCACGTCCATGCCCGAGGCGTAGATGACCTTCAGCAATATATCCGCGACACTGAACGACGCCGCCGCGGTCAGGGCAGGCGCCATGGCGGTCAGGCGCCCGACGAGCGGGGGGGCGGTGACGCTCACTGGTGCACCTTTGCGTTGCCGGGTGCTGTTCTGCTTTTTGGGATAGCCTCCGGCGGCCCGAGCTCCTGCCGTGACAGCCAGCGTCGCTTGCCGCTCGACGGCCCGCATGAGACCCGCCGCGCGGCAGGTGCCGG
>CAIYDT010000227.1 GCA_903924985.1 uncultured Acetobacteraceae bacterium | reverse complement strand
CGCGGCCGGGGTCAAGGATCACCAAAGGTGACCGGCGCGCGCGCCGGCGCGAAGCGTCCTTGAGGCCGGACGGGACGGCGCGGCATGCTCTAACGGCCGAGGGCGTTGACACAGGGTGTCTCATGCCGGCACCTGTTCGGTCGGCTCATCATCCCGGCGGGTCCGCCGCGTTCCGCGCGGGGCACGCTTGGGCTGTGCGGGCTCCAGCTTGCGGCCGAACAGCTCCAGCCGCAGGGAGACAAGCTCGAAGCCGAGCCGCCGGGCAATGGTGTGCATTAAGGCCTCATGCTCCGCATCCTGGAATTCGATGACCTTGCCCGATCCCACGTCGATCAGGTGGTAATGGTGGCCATGTTCGCTCGGCTCGTAGCGCGCGCGTCCGCCGCCGAAGTCGCGGCGTTCGAGGATACCTTTTTCCTCGAACAGGCGCACGGTGCGGTAGACGGTCGCGATGGAAATGCGCGAGTCGAGGGTGGCCGCCCGGCGGTAGAGTTCCTCGACATCCGGGTGGTCGGCGGCATCGGATAGCACGCGCGCGATGACGCGGCGCTGTCCCGTCATTTTCAGCCCCCGCTCTACGCACAGGCGTTCGATGCGCGATTCCATAAGTGTCCTTGCGGTCGATGCTGCGCGATATACCAGAACGGACCGGGAGTCATCGCATAGGAAGTTACGGGCCTCCAGCATCGAGCCCGCCACACCCACCCCCATCGGCATCGCCTCACGTTGCAAGGACTTCCCGGCACTCCCTCGCGTCGTGCCGCCGACTTCCTTCCCGGTCTCGTTCTTCGGCGCCCAGAGGGTCTCGGCGATGGCGCGGATGAGGTCTTTGGCGAATTGTGTCTCAAGCGGGCTGTCGGGGCCGTGGAAATCGATGGGCTCGGGGGGCATATGAAAGGTCTCCGAAAGCAAAATGGAACCTGCCCCGGCTAGCAGGAAAGAGGTAAAAAGTCAATAAAAATAGGAAATTATTCTAATGACGTCCCTGACATCGCCGCCGCCCGCGACATGCAGGCCCCCAACCTCTACGCCCACTTCACCTCCAAGGACGCTCTCGTGCAGGCTCTGTTTCATGAGAGCTACGGCGCGTATGGCGCCATCCTGCCTTGTGAAAAAGCGGTGTTTACGCCCCGGCCAACGCCGCCAATTTACTCACCGTCGTCAGATCCCGGGTCGTGCCGTCCGCCGCGAAGGGGATCTTCATCTTCGACCGCTCCATCCCATCGGGATAATGCACGAAAATCTCCCGCCCGATCATCCGCACGTCCTCCGGTCCGCCCAGGTCGAGTTCCGTCAGCAGCCGCACCGGCAGGGCCTTCGGCAGGAATATCACCCCCACCAGCCGAAACCGCGCATCCGGGAAGGGGTTGGCCTGCACGACCGCCCGCAGTTCCTCGGCCGTGCGCATCAGCACGCCCGTCGGCCGCCGCAGCTTCTCCCCCACCGCGCGGTTAATCGACTGGCAGAGCGAGCGTTCGGTCCGGTCGCTCTCGAACACGATATTGCCCGCGGTCCCGTGGATGCGCACGTTGCCCAGCCCCAGCGGTGCGCACAGCGCCGCCAGCTCTTCCATAGTCAATTTGCCCCTGCCGCCTTCGTTCACGGCCCGGAGCATCGCCACATAGGTTGTCATGCCGCGGCCATACACCGTCCGGCTACCCTTGCGATACCGCCCTCGGGCGCCTAGTTTGCGTCTTTCGCCATACAGAAGGCTCGGAGAGAACCATGTTCAAGGGATCGTTTGTCGCGTTGATCACCCCCATGCGCGCGGATGGGTCCTTCGATGAGAAAGCCTATGCCGACTTCGTGGAATGGCAGATCGCGGAAGGCACCAACGGCATCGTGCCCGTCGGCACGACCGGCGAAAGCCCGACCCTGTCGCATGACGAGCACAAGCGCGTCGTCGAAATCGCCATCGAAGTCGCCAAGGGCCGCATCCCCGTGATCGCCGGCGCCGGGTCCAACAGCACCGAGGAAGCCATCGACCTGACACGCCACGCCAAGGAAGCCGGCGCCGACGCCGCCCTGATCGTGACGCCGTACTACAATAAGCCCACGCAGGAGGGCATGTTCCTGCACTACTCCGCCATCGCCGACGCGGTCGACCTGCCCATCATCATCTACAATATTCCCGGCCGCAGCGTCGTAAACATGAGCGTCGAGACGATGGCGCGTCTCGCCAAGCACAAGAACATCATCGGCGTGAAGGACTCGACGGCGGATTTGCAGCGCCCGATCCTCCAGCGCCTCGCGATGGGGCCCGGCTTCTGCCAGATGTCGGGGGAGGATCAGACCGCGATCAGTTTCTTGGCGGCGGGCGGACATGGCTGCATCAGCGTGACCGCCAACGTCGCGCCGCGTCTGTGTTCGGAGATGCACGCCGCCTGGGCCGACGGCCGGGTGAAGGACGCGATAGCCATCCAGGACCGCCTGACGCCGCTGCACGACTCGCTGTTCTGCGAAACCAGCCCGGGGCCGGTGAAGTATGCCGCCTCGCTGCTGGGCAAGACCTCCAACCGCTGCCGGTTGCCGCTGGCCCCCCCCGGCGAGGCGACACGCGACCGGGTGCGCGCTGCCATGACCTCCGTCGGGCTGTTGAACTGATCGCTGATGGCTGAAGCCAAGTCGAAGAAAGGCCTGATCTCGCACGGCATCGCCGCGCAGAACCGTAAGGCGCGCTACGACTACACGATCAAGGAAACGGTCGAGGCCGGCATCGTGCTGAAAGGGCCGGAGGTGAAATCCCTCCGCCACGGCCGAGCGACCTTGACCGAAGCCTGGGCCGGTGAGCGCGACGGGGAGCTGTTCCTGTTCAACGTCTATATCCCGGAATACCAGGGCGGCGTGCTGTCGCGCTTCGAACCGCGCGCCCCGCGCAAGCTGCTGCTCAAGAAGAAAGAAATCGACAAGCTGCTGGGGGAGATCGGGCGGCAGGGCAACTCGATCGTGCCGCTGGATATCCACTTCAACGACGAAGGCCGCGCGAAAGTGCTGCTGGGCGTGGGCGAGGGCCGCAAGAAATCCGACAAGCGCCACGCCATCGCCGCCCGCGACTGGGCGCGCGACAAGGCGCGGTTGATGAGTTCGCGGCGGCAATAACGCCGATACGTCCCGGCCACCTCACGCCAGGGTGGCGCGGTAAACGTTTCAGGAGGTGGCCGGGTCAGGCCCGACCATGACGGTTTTTGAGATAGAGGGCAGGATGGTCGAAGACGACGTCACACTCACCGGTGCGATCAAAGAAAAACTGATCGAGGCCAAGCAGGGCTGGGCGCGCGACGGCCGCCTGCTGACCGGCACGACCGGGGATCGCGAACGCGATCGGTTGCCCCCCGGGCAGCGGCTGGTGAAGGACTGGCCGGTGCTGGACCTCGGCGTCGAGCCCGACGTAACCCCGCGGAAGTTCCGGCTGGACCTGGATGGCGCGGTGGAGAACCGGCTCAGCCTGAATCTTGATGAATACATGGCGCTGCCGATGGTCGAGAGCATCTCCGACATGCACTGCGTCACCCAATGGTCGAATTACGACAACCATTGGAAGGGCGTCTCGGTGCGCACCATCCTGGACATGGTGAAGCCACAGAAAGAAGCGAAGCACGTCATCTTCCATAGTTTCGACGGCTATACGACCAACATCCGCCTGGACCAGTTCGATCAATCCGATGTGTATCTGGTGCATGAATGGAACGGAAAGCCAATAAACCGAGCGCATGGCGGCCCGGTGCGCATGTTGGTGCCCCAGTTGTATTTGTGGAAGTCCGCGAAATGGCTGCGACGCATTCAGTTCACGATCAGCGATCACCCGGGTTTCTGGGAAACCCGCGGCTATCACAACAACGCCGATCCTTGGTTGGAGGAGCGTTATGGCTGACGTTCATGGGAGTACCGGCGATGGCAGATGAAACACTGGCCTGGAGCTTCGGGTTTCCCTCCATCGAGGGCGGGCGGCTCGACTTTGCCGCACTGAAGGGACGGGTGCTGCTGGTCACCAACACCGCCAGCTTCTGCGGCTACACCTATCAATACGAGGCCATGGAAAAATTGCACACCGCGCGCCAGGCCGAGGGCCTGACCGTGATCGGCGTTCCCAGCCAGGATTTTAATCAGGAGTCGGCTGAGAACGCCACGGTCAAAACCTTCTGCGAAACCCGCTTCGGTATCGACTTTCCGCTGGCCGGGGTGTCGCACGTCAAAGGCCCCCAGGCGGCGCCGTTCTACGCCTGGGTCAAGCAAATGCGCGGCTGGGTACCATCCTGGAATTTCAACAAAGTGCTGATCGGCCGCGACGGCCGCATCGCCGCAACGTTCGGGTCGGGCGATGAACCGGACGGTCCCGCGATTACCGAGGCCATTGCGGCGGCGCTGGCGTCATGAGCGTCGACAAAGCCCGCATCAAGCAGGATTTCATCGACGCCCGCGGCTATTGGAGCTGGGGCTGGGACCCGCTGCTCGACATGGCGCCCGATTACTTCGCCGCCTACGCGAAACTGTCGTCGGTGCCGTGGAAACCCGGCAGCGTGCTGTCGCCCAAGGTGAAAGAGCTGCTTTATATCGCGATCGATTCCTCCACGACCCATATGTTCGAAGCGGGATTACGCCTCCATATCCGTAACGCTTTGGGGTATGGCGCGACGCGCGACGAGATCATGGAGGTATTCCAATTGACCTCCGTTCTCGGCGTGCATACCGTTACGATGGGCGTGCCGGCCTTGCTCGATGCCATGCGCTCGGTCGGGCGTGGAGCCGAAATTCAGGCCGGTGAGTTGACCCCGGAACAAAAGAAGCTGAAAGCCGATTTCATCGCCGCGCGCGGCTATTGGTCGGAGATGTGGGACGGCGTTCTGACACTGTCCCCGGACTATTTTGAGGCTTATTCCGAATTTTCCTCCGTTCCGTGGAAGCACGGGACGCTGGAGCCCAAGATCAAAGAATTCATCTACATCGCGATCGACACGGCCACCACACATTTGTATGAACCCGGCACCCGAATCCACATGGAAAACGCCCTGAAGCTCGGCGCCACGCCGGCGGAAATCATGGAGGTTCTGGCGCTGACCTCGGTCCTCGGGGTGCATACAATGGCAGTCGGTGTGCCGGCCCTGCTCGCTGAATTGAAGCGTGCCGAGGAAAAGAAGCAATCCGCGTAAGGACAACACCAGGAGGGACCAGCCCCCGGGAAAACCGACCCGGAGGCTGGCCTGACCCTACTTCCGGCCGATGTAGATGTTGACTGTTACCGTCAAACCCACTACAACCATCAGCAAGAGCCAGGGATGGATCTCACCCATCTGGTTCCTCCTGTGTTGCGGCGGCTGGACTATCCGGCCGCCGCATTCGCTTATAAGGGCCGGACGTTAACCAAAGGTTAACGGCGATGCAGATTTTTTCGTTTCATCTGGAAAATTTCGCGACCAGCGCCTGCCATAATGCGATCAATTCTGCCGCTGCTGGATCCCGCGACGCATTCAGGCGTACGCACCAGCACCAAGTGCGCCGCGGGGGGCCGGCTTTCTCCGGCATGTCATTCTTTACGAGGATTGGTATCAATCCGTATACCGCACAAATCGAGAAGAGCGTTCCCCGATCCTTTAACCTCGATTTCCGCCAAGCCCTCACCGCGGCCGTCTTCGATCGGCACGAACCGGATCGTTCCCCAGTCCAGTTCGATAGCCCTGTCACGCACTGGCCGGCGCAGGATCGCCGACCAGCGGGCGGCCAGTGCATCCGCGTCCTCCGCCTGGATCGTTGCTCCGACGATCGCGGACACATCCGGCCCGCCGTGCCAGTCTGGCCCCGCCGGGTGATAGGCCCCATGGTCGGCGCCGTGCGACCAATTGATCTCCAGCAGGCACCCGCCGGTATCGCGCGGATGCAGTTGCAGACCGCGATATTCGCCGGGGTAGTCCAGATCGGCCGCCACCCGCACGCCGACGGCGGCGACATGATCGATCCACGGCACGATGTCGTCGGTATCGAGGATAACCATGTAACCGCCCTCGCCCTTACGCCGCGCCAGATACCGGCCGGCGGCGGTGCCGTCCTGGGTGGGGGCTACGACTTCCAGGAACGTGTTGCCCACTGGCATAACCGCGTTCTCCAATCCGTATTTGGCGACGTTGGGATCGCGATAAAACACCCTTGTCCCCAGCGCGTCGCACAGCGCGCTCACAGCGGGCTCCAGCGTCGGGGCGACAAGGCATATCTGGCGCAGGCGCAGGGTCATAATGGCGTCTCCAACTCTTTGCTGCCAGACTGCCCCGAAACCGGAGGAAACAGCAATGCCCGCACGTCCGATCCCCCCCGCCATCTCAATGGAGGGCAAACGAGTCCTGGTCACCGGCGCCGCCAGCGGCATCGGCAAAGCCACCGCCATCGTCCTGGCGGAACTCGGCGCCGAGCTGGTGCTGTGCGACCTCTCGGCGATGGACGTCACACGCGACGAGGTTCAATCCCGCGGCGCCATTTGCTCGGTCGCGCAAGGCGACCTGACGGATCAGGCCTTCATGGCCAGCCTGTTCGCGGGCGAGCGCCTGCACGCCATGGCGCACTGCGCCGGCATCCTGATGGGCCGCCCCTGGCATGAGGACAGCGGTTGGTACGAGCGTTTCCACCGCATGATGGACGTCAACGTGCGCGTGCCGCTGGAAATCGCCCACGCTGCCACCGAACACATGGCGGCCCACGGCGGCGGGCATATCGTTCTGGTGGGGTCGGTGGCCGGCAAGACCGGCGGCACATCGCTGAGCACGCCGCCGGATTATTCCGCGTCGAAGGGCGCGGTGCATGCGCTGGTGAAATGGATGTCGCGCAATGCGGTGGGCCGGGGCGTCATGGTCAATGCGGTCGCCCCCGGCCCGGTGCAAACCGCCATGACCCGCAATTCCAACATGGGGCCGACCCTGCCGCTGGGCCGCATGGGACAGGCCGAGGAACTGGCCTGGCCGATCGCGTTCCTGTGCTCCGCGGGCGCGAGCTACATGTCGGGCGCGATCCTGGACGTGAACGGCGGTGCCTTCGTGGGTTAGTGAAAATCGAAGAAATGCGGCACCGCCAGCGTGATCGCCGGGAACAGGATCACCACGACCAGCCCGAGCACCAGCGAAACATTGTAAACCAGACTGGGCCGCATCGTCGCGTTCGGCGGTGCGTCCCCGATGGCGCAGGCCACGTAATACCCAATCCCCACCGGCGGCATAAACACCCCGATCCCCACCGCCATGGTTAAAATAATCCCGTATTGCAGTGGGTCGATACCCATCTTTTCCGCCACCGGCAACAGAATGGGGGCGGAGATCAAAATCGCCGGAAACCCCTCCAGCACGAAGCCGATCACCACCATCGCCGCCATGCTCAGGAACAGGAACAGCATAGGGCTTTGCAGCGATCCAAAGGAACGAGCCAATGTGCGCCCGAGACCGTCGATCACGATGGCCTGCGACAGGACGTTGGACGCCGCCACCATGAACAGCACCATCCCGCCGGTCAGCGCCGCGTCGCGCAATGCCGTCCACAGGATGCCCAACCGCATCGAGCGATAGACCAACCCCGCCACGACCAGACCGTAGATCGTCGCGAAGGACGATGACTCGGTGGGGGAGGCGATGCCGCCCACGATGCAGCCTACCACGATTACCGGCATCAACAGGGCGGGAAACGACGGCGGGATGCTCTTCACCGCTCGCCACAAATCGAACCGTGGGCCTCGGGGCAGCCGCCCGCCCCGGCTGCGGATGACGATCGCCACCGCCATCGCCAGCGCCAGGAACGCCGCCGGGACAAGCCCAGCCAGGAATAAAGATCCGACCGACAGATTGGTGATCGACCCCAAAATCAGCAGCGCCAGGGATGGCGGAATGACTTCCCCCATCGCCGCCGCGGCGGCCAGCACGGCCACGGATTCCGTGGGCGGGTAGCCGCGCTGGCGCAACGGTCCCTTCATCACGCTGCCCACGGTGGCGATGTCGGCGGCCTTGGATCCGCTGATGCCGGAGAAGATGTACATCGCCACGACCTGCGCCTGCAGCAGCCCGCCGGCCCAATGGCCCACCCAGTGCTGCACCATGTCGATCATGCGGGCAGCCAACCCGCTGACCTCCATCAACGCGCCCGCCAGCATGAAGAACGGTACCGCGAGAAGCACGAAGCTGCCGATGCCCGACTGGTACGCGGCGGGGATAGCGACCAGGGGCGCGTCGCCGGTGACGATGAAATAAAACGCCCCGCCCAATGCGAGAATGACTGCGATGGGCGCGCCCGTCAGGAAGGCGGCAAACATAACGATGGCAATGGGGATCAGCGGATCGGTGTCGATGGCGCCGGAATCGTAGAACAACCGGAATAGCAGCAGCAGCGCGGTCACCGCCGCCACGCCAACCAACCCAAGTCCCACGCCGCCCCGACGCAGTCGGGATAATTTCTCCAGCGCGTAGACCGCCATCAGCACCAGCCCGAGCCCGATCCAGCCGGAGACCAGACCCCGGCTGATATCCAGCACCGCCATGGTCTGCGTCATCTGCCCGGCGAAAAACGGGGGAAACGCGTATAGCGACAGCCCACACACGCCCAGAACGATCCACAACCCGCTCGATCTCAGTGCGTCGTGCGGCAACCCCTTCGTCATATCCAGCAGCGCCGAATACGACATCCCCTCGGCTCGCCGGAAATAGGCCGGCGCGCCGAGGAAGGTGATGATCGAAATCGTCACCATTGAGGCGTCTTCCGCCCAATGGATGCCGCTATTGAAGCCGTAGCGCGCGATCGAGTTGGCGAAGGTCACGAACAGATCGATGACAATCGCCGCGACGACCAGCGCTTCGTTGGCCAGCGCGATCCGGGAGAGGGCACGTGTCATCGGGTAGTCCGGTCGCCGCCCACCACCCTGTCATCCCCAGGACAAGCCCGGGGATGACGAGTGGAAAGAAAATGAGGCATCGGCGTCAGTCTAACCCAGCGCTTTGGTTGCCTCGGCGATCAGCTCCTTGCCGATCGTCGCCTCGAACTGCGGGTAGACCGAGCGGCCGAGTTTGGCGAATTCTTCCAGTTCGGTCGGGGTGAGATGGATAATCTCGATCTGGCTCTTCAGCTTATCCTCCGCCGCGGCCATATCGGCGTATTGCTGCTTCCACTGCCAGTCGGTGGCGGTCTTCATCGCCTGCTTGATCATCGCCTTCTCTTCGGCGCTCATGCCGTCGTACAGGGCCTTGTTCATGGACGCGGCGAAGAAGTCGATCACATGGCTGGTCAGGGTGGCGTATTTCACCACCTCGAAGAATTTGCCGCTGATGACGTCGGGCAGGCCCAGATCCAGGCCGTCCACCGTCTTCTGCTGCAACGCCAGATAGACCTCGGCATAGTCCAGCGCCGCCGGGTTCGCCCCAAGCGCTCGGAATGCCGCCATGTAGACCTGGCTGGAGATGATGCGCATCTTCAATCCGTTCATGTCGGCAGCGGTCTTGATCGGGCGCACATTGTTCAGCATGTGCCGCGGGCCGGTCAGCCAGTAGCCGATGATCTGGAAGCCGGCGTCGCGGGCATGCCCCTCGATTTTTGTCCCGAACGATCCCTCAAGCGCGGTGCGCAGCCGTTCGGGCGATGCGCAAATGAACGGCAGCGTGAACACGTCCATCTGCTTCACGAAGCTGGAATACCATGCCGGCACCGTGATCAGCATCGACTGGGTGCCCAACTGCACCGATGTCAGCATGTCCTTCAAGCCGCCCAACTGCGCGTTGGGATAAAGTTCGATCTTCAGCTTGCCACCCGAGAGTTTGCCCATCTCCTCGGAGAAGATCTCCATCGCATGATGGTAGCTCGTGCTCGTCGGCATGGGGCTTCCGAACCGCAGGGCACGTGCCCGTTGCGCGATGGCCGGCATGGCCAGGGTGGAGGCACCGGCGCCGGCCAGCGCGACGAAGCCGCGGCGATCGATTTTGAGAGTCATGGCAATATCCTTCAGACGCGGATGGTTTCGTTAACCCAGGCGCAGGCCTCGTCCATCGCGGCGCCGGATTTGTCGACGATGCCGACGAAGAAAAAGAAGCCGTGGTTCACCCCGTCCCAACGCTTGACGCGGGTTGGCACACCGGCGGCCTGCAACGCCTGGCCGTAGTATTCGCCCTCATCCCGCAACGGGTCGTATTCGGCGGTGGCGACGTAAGCCGGCGGCAGGCCCGCCAGATTATTCGCCCGCAAGGGGGACGCATGCGGATGCGCCGCGTCAGAGGCGTCGGCCAGATAATGGTTCCAGAACCATTCCATCCCGGCGCGCCCGAGGCCGTAGCCCTCGGCGTTTTCTTCGTACGACGGGGTGCCGGGCGTGTGATAATCGGTGACGGGGTAAATCAGGAGTTGTCCCGCGATGGCGGGTCCGCCCTCATCCCGCGCCCGCAACGCCGTCACCGCCGCCAGATTCCCCCCGGCGCTGTCGCCCGCGACAACCACCCGCGACGTATCCCCATTCAGCGTGCCCGCATTGTCCACGGCCCAACGGGTCGCGGCCAGGCAGTCGTCCGGAGCGGCCGGAAATTTGTTTTCCGGTGCCAGGCGGTAATCCACCGAAACGACCACGCTGCCGGTGCCGACGCACAGATTGCGGCACATCGCGTCGTGCGTATCCAGGTTGCAGACCACAAAGCCGCTGCCATGGAAAAACACCGTGATGGGGAAGGGGCCTTTGCCGTCCGGCGTATAGATGCGCAACGGCAGCGCCCCGCCCGGCCCTTGCATGTCTCGGTTCACGACGGATGCGACCTCCGGGATGCGCAACCCCGGAATGGCCCGCGCCGCCATCTGCACCCGAGCATCCGCCACAGACAATGTGTGAAGCGGCGGTAGTGCGGCTCGGGCACTGATGAAAGCCTGGATTTGCGGATCGACCGGCATGTTACGCGACCTCGAACAATCCCGCCGCGCCCATGCCGCCGCCGACGCACATGGTGACGACCACCAGCTTGCCGCCGCGGCGTTTGCCCTCGATCAGCGCGTGCCCGACCATGCGGGCGCCGGACATGCCGTAGGGATGGCCGATGGAGATCGCGCCGCCGTTCACGTTCAGCTTGTCGGGATCGATGCCGAGG
>CAIYDT010000226.1 GCA_903924985.1 uncultured Acetobacteraceae bacterium | reverse complement strand
TCGCGCGCCACGACCATGGTGCCGTTCAGCATCACACGGGTCTTCACGGGGTAACCCGAAAGCAGCTTGCGGATATCCGCCATCGGCTGGTTCAGGTTCACCACCACGGCATCGTCCGGCAGATGCTCGTCCGTCGTCTCCGGCAGGTAATGCGCGGGGTCGGTTTCGAGCTGCTCCAGGAACACGCCCTTCGGCGTGATCTTGGCCTTGATCTGGCGGTCGGCGCTGCACGACACGCCGATCCCGACGGGCAGGCTGGCGCCGTGGCGAGCCAGGCGGATCACCCGCACGTCATGGCAGAAGTACTTACCGCCGAACTGCGCGCCGATGCCGATGTTGCGCGACAGCTCCAGCACCTTCTGTTCCATCTCGACATCACGGAAGGCGTGCCCGGCCTTGCTGCCCTCGGTCGGCAGGGCGTCCAGCCATTTGGTCGACGCCAGCTTCACCGTCTTCAACGTTAATTCCGCGGACGTGCCGCCGATCACGATCGCCAGATGGTACGGCGGGCAGGCCGAGGTCCCCAGCGTCTTCATCTTCGTTTCCAGGAATTTCAGCAGCCGCTCCGGCGACAGGATCGCCCGCGTTTCCTGGAACAGGAAGGTCTTGTTGGCCGATCCGCCGCCCTTGGCGACGAACATGAAGTGGAACTCATCGGCGTGGTGCTCACCGGGTTGGGCGAAGATGTCGAACTGGACCGGTAAATTATTGCCGGTGTTGACCTCGTTGAACATGCTCAGCGGCGCCATTTGGGAGTAGCGCAGATTGGTCTCGGTGTAGGTGCGGTGCACGCCCCAGGACAGAGCTTCCTCCTCATCGCCGTCCACCCAGACGCGCTGGCCCTTCTTGCCGAACACGATGGCGGTGCCGGTGTCCTGGCACATCGGCAGCACGCCGCCGGCCGCGATGTTGGCGTTTTTCAGCAGGTCCAGCGCCACGAACCGGTCGTTCGCGCTGGCCTCGGGATCGTCGAGGATTGCCCGCAACGACGCCAGATGCGCCGGGCGCAGCAGATGCGATACGTCGTGGAAGGCCTGAACGGCCAGCTCGCTCAGGGCCTCCGGCGCGATGCGCAGCACCGTCTGGCCGTCGCAATTCACGGTCCGCACGCCGGCGATGTCCAGCTTCTTCCAGGGAGTGTTGTCCTCCCCCAGCGGAAACATCGGGGAATAGAGGAACGAAGACGGCCGCTGGGCAGCGGCGGAAACGGGGGCGTTCATGCGCGTATCCTTAACGTCAGTGCTTAGGCGGGAACGTCAGTGCTTAGGCGGGGTGCGGCGCCGAAAGGCGTCCAGGCTGACCACTTGCGGCGCCTCGGCCGGTGTTTCGTCCGTGGCATCCGGCACGGCGACCAGGGCGGAGCCGGTGGCAACGGGCTTGTCCTCCGGCATCGCCGCGTGGAACCGCAGCACATGCCCCACGTACGGATCGGCGAAGGCAGTGAGCGCATCGAGCGGAATCACCAGCGTGGAGCCGATCCCGCCGAATGATAGCCCGACGCTGATGGCCTGGGTGTCGGTCAGGAATTTCAGGTCCCAGAACCGGTGCTGCAGGACGATGGTCATCTCCCGCGGGTATTGCGCACGCAGATGCGGCGGGATGATGACGCCAGGATGGTCGGTGCGGAAGGTCAGATAAAAATGATGCCCGCCGGGCAGGCCCTCAACGCCGGCGTGCGTGATGGCCCGCACGACCACCTGCCGCAGGGCTTCCTCGATCCAGGCCGCATAGGGCAGCAGGCTCTCTGGCTGCTGCTCCTGGTCGTCTTCCATTCAGCACCCTCATTGTCTGATTCACCACCCATAGCGCGGGGCGGATGGCTGGGAAAGATGGTGTGCGATTTTGACAGATGGCACGCGGAGCCGAATGCTGCCGGCGATGACCCAGCCCGAGACCGAATCACCGACCTGGCGCCGCACCCTTTGGACCATGGTCGCGGTGCAGTTCACCATGAGCGTCGCGTTCAGCATCGTGCAGCCGGTCATGCCGTTGTTCCTGCCGGACCTCGGGGTGACGTCCGACTCGGCCGTGGACATGTGGGCGGGGGTGCTGGCCGCCGCGACGTCTTTCGTGGCGATCTTCACCGCGCCGTTCTGGGGCAACTTGTCCGATCGCTACGGGCGGAAGCTGATGGTGCTGCGGTCCACGCTGGGGATCGCCGTGTTCACCGGGTTGATGGGGCTGGCGCAAAGCCCCTGGCACATGCTGGCGCTGCGGTCGGGCATGGGGGCACTGGCGGGGTTCAGCTCCGCCTCGGTCGTCATGGTCGCGACGCAGGTACCCGAGCAGCGGCTGGGGTATTCGCTGGGGTGGATGAGCAGCGGACAGCTGGTGGGGTCGCTGGTCGGGCCTCTGATCGGCGGCGTTATCGCCGACGTCGCGGGTAGCTACCGGCTGCCGTTTTTTGTCGCGGGATCCATCGGCCTCGGGGCTTTCCTGATGACGCTGCTGGTCCCCGAGCGGTTCACCAAACCAGCGGAGTCGAGCCGCAAGGTGGGGTTGATCGCCTCGTTGGCGGCGCTGCTGCGGGCCGGCGGGCTGCTGCCGGTGATCATGGTGATGATGATGGGCCAATTCGCCACCCAGGCCGTGGGCCCGGTGGTGACGCTGTATGTGCGGGACATGCTGGGGAACCGGCCGGACATCGCGACGCTGGGTGGGCTGGCGTTCGCCGCTACCGGGCTGGCGGGGGTGCTGGCGGTACCGTTCCTGGGCAAGCGGGGGGACACGCTGGGGTACCGGAAGGTTCTGATGCTCAGCCTGGGCGGGGCAGCGCTGTTTTCCGCGCCGCAAGCCCTGCCACTGGGATACTGGGCCTTCGTGGTCGAGCGCTTCGGGCTCGGCCTGTTCGTGGGCGGGGTGCTGCCGGCGGCAAACGCCCTGGTCGGGCGATTGGCCAACCCGGCGCAGCGGGGGCTGGTGTACGGCATGACCTCGTCGGCGTATTTCCTGGGTAATACGCTAGGGCCGCTGATGGGGGGATCGGTCGCGGCGACGTTCGGCATCAACTGGGTATTCGCGGTGACCGCGACTCTGCTGATGGTGAACTTGGTGTGGGTCTACCTAAAGGTGCCGGACCTGAAGGATGGGTAATTGGGGGGGCTTCTGTTGCCCGGTGCCCCCCCGAACCGCGCGTGTCACAGCTGTTTAGGCTGCGACCGCGAATGCCTCATGGTTATCATTGGCATTTGTAAAATAGCCCGATAACGGCGGTACAATGCCGGGCAAAAGATACGTCTTTACCACGCGTGTCGAGCCTGTGTCGCCCCCATAAG
>CAIYDT010000225.1 GCA_903924985.1 uncultured Acetobacteraceae bacterium | reverse complement strand
TAGTGACTGGAGTTCAGACGTGTGCTCTCCGATCTCTCGGGTCAAGCCCGAGGATGACGAAAAGCAGGTGTAACGGTGCGCCTGAAACTTTACCGCGCCCCAACCGTCCCGGAGGCAATGGCTCGCGTGCGAACCGAACTCGGGGCGGACGCGTTGATCCTCGGCACACGGCGGGTACCCGATGGGGTCGAGCTGACCGCGGCGCTGGAACCGACGGATACCAACCCCCCGCCGCCACCCGACCGAGGGCGCGCCGCCGCGCTGGCATTCCACGCAGTGCCGGACCGGCTACGCGGCCCATTATCGTTCGGCGACCTGGCGCCAGCTTTGGCCCGCACCCTACCTTTCGGCGAACTGCCGCTCGGCGCCCAGCCGCTGCTGCTGACCGGCCCACCCGGTGCGGGCAAAACCCTGACGGTCGTGCGCCTCGCCACCCGGCTCGTGATGAAGGGGCGGACGCCGATGGTCGTCACCGCCGACGCCAACAAAGCCGGCGCGACCGAACAGCTCCAAGCCTTCACCCGGCTGCTCGGTCTAACGCTAACGAGCGCCGGCGACCCGCTGACGCTATCCCGCACCTTGGCCCAACGGCGCGACGGCGCCCCAGTGCTGATCGATGCTCCTGGTACCGACCCCTACGATCCCGCCCAATCCGACATGCTACGAGGGCTAACCGCCGCGGCGGACGCACGCGTGGCACTGGTGCTGCCGGCCGGTCTCGATGCCGCGGAAGCCGCCGACCTCGCGCACGCTTATGCCATCAACGGAGCCGAATTCCTCATTGCCACGCGCCTCGACATCACCCGCCGCCTCGGCGGCATCCTCGCCGCCGCCGAGGCCGCCCGCCTAACCCTGACCGAGGCCGGCATCGGCCCTGGCGCCGCCGACGGGCTGGTGCCGCTGACGCCCAAATTCCTCGCCGCCCGCTTGCTCCTGACTGGAATACCCCGCCATGCAAACTAACCCGCGCCTGATCGCCATCGCATCCGGCAAAGGGGGCGTCGGAAAAACCTGGTTTGCCATCACTCTGGCGCACGCGCTGACCCGTCTTGGCCGCCGGGTTCTGCTGTTCGACGGTGACCTGGGCCTCGCCAATATCGACGTGCAGCTCGGCCTGACACCAGAGCACGATCTGGGGTCGGTCCTCGCCGGACGGGTGAGCCTGACGGAAGCGGTGATGCGTCATCCCGACGGTGGGTTCGATATCCTGGCCGGCCGGTCGGGGTCAGGCGCGCTATCTGCCCTCGACCCGACCCACCTGGAGGCCGTGCTGGCCATGTCCAGACACGTTCCCGCGGGCTACGACGACGTATTGCTGGACCTCGGCGCGGGCGTGGAACGGGCGGTGCGGCGCATGGCGGCAGCTGCGGACATCCTGCTCGTGCTGGCAACCGAGGAACCCACCAGCCTGACCGATGCTTACGCCGTGCTGAAACTGCACCGAGCCGACCGGCCCGAGGGAGATGCACGCCTGGTGGTAAACATGGCGCCAACCAGAGCTGACGGGGAACGAACCTGCACGACCTTGCGCCGCGCCTGCGCGACGTTCCTTCGATTTAAGCCGTTGCTGGCGGGCATTATCCGAAGGGACGACAAAGTGCGAGACGCTATCCGGCGCCAAACGCTACTGCTGACGCGGCATCCGGGGTGTTCCGCGGCGTCGGATGTGGAGGCAGTAGCATACGGTCTGGTCGGTTAGACCTCCGGCCGAACCGCCCGGATCATTCCGCGGCTCGGGACAGGCTGGTTTCGGTGGCGGCCTGGAGCCCGGCCGATTGTGCCAACCGCTCCAGCCGGCGCGTCACGGCGTCTCCGGCGAAGACGCCATGATCTTCCTCCAGGCCCAGAATCAACCGCGAGCCCTGGATGCGCAGGCTGGTGCCGCTCAGCAGGTCCGGGGTGCCGGCCGATAGCGTGTAGGCAAGGCGCAGGGCGGTGCCCAAAACCTCGGCCCGGCTGGCCGATGCCGGATCGAGCAGCGCTCGGGCAGGGCGCAGGAACGCGGCCCCAGCGTCAACTTCGTACCGAAGGGCGATGGCCAGTGCGAGAAAGCCGCGGGTCGGGTGATCCAAACCCACACCGGGCTGTCGCAGGACCCGCAGGAAAGCCTGTTCGGCACGGAATTCCGGGTGGTCATGGCTGCCGATATCCGACACCCAGCACGCCGCCCGCCGCAGCCGTTTGGCGTCCGGCGTTTCGCGGGGAAATAGCGGTGCGGTCCAATCGAGCAGTGCGTCCGGCAGCGACGGGTCGCGCCCGAGCCGCTGCGCCATCTCGTAGCAGGCCGCCAGCAAAGGGTCTTGCGTGCGAATTTCCTCGGGCATGAGGCGCATGAACCAGCCCTCCCGCAGGCCGCTGGCGCTGAACACGACGCGCTTCGCGCCGGTCACCCGCAGCAAGCGGCGCAGCGCGATGGCCGCGTAGGGCAGGTCTTCCAGGCGGCGTTTCGGCACGCCCGGCATACGCTCCAGCGTGCGGCGGCTGGCGGCGGCGATCAGGTTGGTGAAGTCGCGTGCCGCATCGGCATCGATCTTATAGTGGTGCACCATTTGCAACGGGTATTCGTTGCGGGCGATGTGGATACGGGCCAGTGCGCGCCAGGCGCCGCCCACCAGGTACAAGTCCCGTTCGGCGGCGTCCCCCAGCCACGGCACCGTGGCCATATCGGCTTCCACGATTTCGCGGGCCATATCCAGGTTCCCGCCGGATCTGTCCGCCAGCCGAATCACACCAAGGCGCAATGTTTGCGAAGCGCCCCGCGTTCCGCCGGTCAGCCGCACGACCTCTAGCGATCCACCACCAATATCCGCCAGAATGCCGTCGGCGTCCGGGATGCCGCATAACACACCGTCAGCGGAATATTCCGCCTCTTCAAGGCCGGTCAGAATGCGGATGGGCGCTTCCGGCATGCGGGCCCGCAGGCGCGCCACGAAATCGAGCCCGTTCGTCGCATCGCGTACGGCGGCGGTAGCCAACACCTCGAACGGGGCCGCGCCCATGGCTTTCGCAATGAGGTAATAGCGCTGCATGACGGTCAGCGCCGGTCCGATGCCGTCCTCATTCAACCGCCCGGTCGCCTGCAAGCCGCGCCCCAGCCGCAGCACCGCTTTTTCGTTGAAGATCGGGACGGGGTTGCGGCTGTTACCCTCATAAACAACCAACCGCACGGAGTTGGAGCCGAGGTCCACGACCCCGCGGCGCGGCAGATTGGCGGGAGGCGCATAAGGCATGGGTTAGTCCTGGTTCACCCGATCCTGTCGGCGCGGCGCCAGCATCGGCACGGCCAGGGCCGGCTCGTGCAAGGCGGAGCCGCGGCCCGACAGCGAGGGGTTGGTCATGAAGTAGTCGTGCGCCGAAACCGGCCGCCGGCCGGCGGCAACCCGGCGCCAAATGCCGTCCGACCGCAAATCCCAGGATTGCAGGGTGTCGCGGATGTTGATGACCATGATCTGGTCCAATATCTGGGCATGCACGGTCGGGTTGTGAATGGGCACCAGCGTTTCGACCCGCCAGTCCAGGTTACGCTCCATCCAGTCGGCCGAACTGATGAACAGCTTAGCGTTTCGATTAGGCAGTGACTGGCCGTTGCCGAACGCAAAGATGCGGCTGTGCTCCAGGAAGCGGCCGACGATGGATTTGACCTTGATGTTCTCCGACAGGCCCGGCACGCCCGGACGCATGCAGCAGATGCCGCGCACCACGGCGACAATCTTCACCCCGGCCATCGACGCTTCATACAGGGCGTCGATCAGGCTCCGGTCCACAAGGCTGTTGAGTTTGATCCAGATCGAGCCCGCCTTGCCGGTCTTCGCGAATGCGGTTTCCCGGTGAATTAGGTCCAGCAGCGTGTCGCGGGTGGTCAGGGGGCTGAAACCAATGTCCTCCATGGTTTCCGGGCGGGCGTAGCCGGTCATGAAGTTGAACAGCCGGGCCGCGTCGCGGGTCAGCGCGGGGTCGGAGGTGAAGAAGCTCAGGTCGGTGTATATGCGGGCGGTGATCGGGTGGTAATTGCCAGTGCCGAAATGGGCGTAGGACCGGATGGCCCCGGCTTCGCGCCGCACCACCAGCGATAGCTTGGCGTGGGTTTTCAGTTCGGTGAAGCCGAACACCACCTGCACCCCGGCGGCTTCCATCGAACGGGCGAGGCGGATGTTGGCTTCCTCGTCGAAGCGCGCGCGCAGCTCCACCATCGCGGTGACGGATTTGCCGGCTTCCGCCGCCTCGATCAGCGCCTTGACGATGGGGCTGTCGCGGCTGGTGCGGTAGAGCGTTTGCTTGACGGCGATGACATTGGGGTCCTGCGCGGCCTGTCGCAGGAACTGCACCACCACGTCGAAGCTCTCGTAGGGGTGGTGGACGACGATGTCCTTGGCCCGAATGGCGGCGAAGCAGTCGCCGCCGAAGTCGCGGATGCGTTCGGGGAAGCGCGGCGTGTAGGGCGTGAACAGCAGGTCGGGGCGGTCGTCGACGATCAGCTGCCGCAGATCGGCGGGGGCCAACAGGCCATCCTCGATATGGGTTTCGTCCTCCGTCGCGCCGAGCTGGTCGCTAACGAGCGTGCGCAGCTCATCCGGCATGTGTTTGTCGAGTTCGAGGTGGATCACCACCCCGCGGCGCCGGCGCTTCAGCGCGGTTTCGTACGACCGCACCAGGTCTTCGGCTTCTTCCTCGAACTCCACGTCGGTGTCGCGGATCACCCGGAACAGGCCCTTGCCGGTGACCCGGAAGCCCGGGAACACGCGGTCGAGGAACAGGAGGACCAGGTCCTCCAGCAGCACGAACCGGATCGCCCCGTCCGTCGCGGTTGAGGGCAGGCGAATGAACCGCACCACCTGCGCCGGTAGCGGCAACAGGCCGCGCATGACCAGCCCGTCTTCTTCCCGCAGCAGCATCAGGGCCATCACCAGGCCCATGTTGGGGATGAAGGGGAAAGGATGCGCCGGATCGACCGCGAGGGGGGTCAGAACGGGAAACACCCGCTCCATGAACCAGGCGTCCAGCCAGTGCCGGTCGCGTTCGGTCAGCGCGGCGGGCTTGCAGACCTCGATGCCCCTCTTGCGCAGCAGGGCCGCAAGCTCCCGCCATACCCGCTGCTGATCCGCCAGCAGTGACTCGGCCCTGGTCTTGATCTCGGTCAGCTGCTGTGCCGCCGTACGCCCATCCGGCGACACATGCGTCACGCCCGCCTTCGCCTGGCCTTCCAGCCCGGCCACGCGCACCGAATAGAACTCGTCCAGGTTTGACGCGCTGATCGACAAGAAGCGCACCCGCTCCAGCAGCGGATGGCGGGAATTCTCCGCTTCCTCCACCACGCGGTGATTGAAGTCGAGCCAGGAAAGCTCCCGGTTGATAAACCGTTCGGGCCCGCCTGGCGCGATCGTATCCGGCGCCGGAGGGCGTTCGAGCATGATCGCATCCTCGTCGGGGCCGGCTTCCTGGAGAACGGGCTGACTGCTCATGCCGCGATCCTACAGGACAGGCGGTGCGGGCGGCGAGAGGGGGTACCCGCGCCGTCGGCTGTTTATTGTTCGGGAGGGCCCACCCTGGTATCTCCCGTCTTTACCCATGACAGAGTTCGTTCCCGCCCCCGCGATCCTGCCCGATGGCCAACGCGTCTACGCGATTGGCGATGTGCATGGCTGCCTGGAGCAATTGCGAGCGCTGCACGCACAAATTGCCCAGGACATCGCGGACCGGCCGGTGGACCGATGCCTGCTGATACACCTCGGTGACTACGTCGATCGCGGCCCGGAATGCGCGGAGGTCATCGAAATGCTGGCTGTTGGCTCCACGGTGCCTGGCGCCACGGTGCCTGGCGCCACGGTCATCAACCTCATGGGCAATCATGAAGATATGATGATTCAGGCGATCGGCTCCGGCCAGGCGGAAGACGCCGCCCACTGGATGCGCAATGGCGGCGCGGAATCTCTGCTGAGCTGGCGGATTGGCCGCGATGTGCCGCAGATCGTTTGGGGCACCCTGATCCCCTTCCCGCACCAGCGGTTTCTGCGCGGCCTGGCGCTGAGTCACCGCATTGGCCCCTATTTCTTCGCGCATGCCGGCATCCGCCCCGGGGTGCCGCCGGACAGCCAGAAGCGGGACGATCTGCTGTGGATCAGGGAGCCCTTCCTGTCCTTCAAGAAGGACCTCGGCGCGGTCGTGGTGCACGGCCACACCCCGGTGCGGCAGCCCGTCGTGCGCCCCAACCGCATCGGTATCGACACCGGCGCGGTGTTGGGCGGCCCGCTGACCTGCGCCATCCTGGAAGCCGATCGGATCGGGTTTCTGCAAGCCTGACCGTATCGCTTTCTTGCAACCAGATGGCGGGCACGTTACGGCAAGGCCGATGGACTCGATAACGCCCGACCATATCCGAGCCTTGGCGCACGCCAGCGTGCTGGTGATCGGCGACGTGATGCTGGATCGTTACACCTATGGCGTCGTGCAACGCATCAGCGTCGAAGCCCCCGTCCCCATCCTGAGCATCGAACGCGAGGTCGAACAGCCCGGCGGCGCCGGCAACGTGGTCCGCAACCTGACGGCTCTCGGCGCGGCGGCCGCACTGATCTCGGTGGTCGGCGACGACGCCGCGGGATCGGAGCTGACCGGCCTGGTCGGCGGACAGCCAGGGGTCGAGCCGTGGCTGCTGGTGCAGGGCAGCCGCACCACCACCCTGAAGACCCGATTCATCGCCTCCGGCCAGCAGTTGCTGCGCACCGACAGGGAGCAGACCGACCCCATCCACCCCAAACTGGCCGAACGTCTGGTACGCATCGCCAGCGACGCCATGGCCGCGACCTCGGTCACCGTGCTGTCGGATTACGGCAAAGGCGTGCTGTCCGGCGACGTGCCCGCCGCCCTGGTGGCGAACGCCAGGAAGATAGGTCGCCCGATCATTGTCGACCCCCGCGGTGCCGATTTTTCCCGCTATGCCGGCGCCGATGTGGTGATGCCCAACCGCCCCGAACTGTCCGCCGCGACCGGCATGCCGGTCGGCGATGAGGCAGCGATCGCCGCCGCCGCCCAGGTCCTGCGAGAGCGCTTCAGCTTCGGCGCCGTAGTGGTAACCCGCGCCAATGACGGCATGACATTGGTGGACGGCGATGGCGTCCGGCATTTCCCGGCGGAGGCACCGCTCGTGCACGACACCTCCGGCGCCGGCGATACCGCCTTGGCAACCTTGGCAACCGCCCTGGCGATGAAGCTGCCGCTGTCCGTCGCCGTCGGGCTGGCGAATCTCGCCGCCGGTATCTCGGTGGGCAAGGTCGGCAACGCGGTGGTGCGGCAATCCGACCTGCTGCACGCGCTGTCCCCCCAGGCCAGCGTGCTGCGCAAAATCGTCGACCGCGCCGAAGCCACCGAATTGGCGGAGCGCTGGCGCCGCCGGGGCTGGCGGGTTGGCTTCACCGACGGCCGCTTCGACCCGCTGCACGCCGGCCACGTGCACATGCTGGAACAGGCCCGCGCCCACTGCGATCAGCTGATCGTCGGCCTGCACGCCGACGCCAATGTGCGGCGGCTGAAAGGCCCTGGCCACCCGGTGCAGCCGGAGGCGGCGCGTGCCGCCGTGCTGGCCAGCCTGGGCTGCGTTGGCCTGGTCTGCGTGTTCGAGGACGATACACCTGAACCCCTTATCGAGGCGCTCCGTCCGGACGTCCTGATCAAAGGTGCGGACCGCACGTTGGATCAGGTGGTGGGCGCCGACCTGCTGCGCGGTTGGGGCGGCAAAGCGGTGCTCGCGGATTTGCTGCCAGGGCATCCCACCGCGGCGACGCGGACGCGGGTCCGAACCTAGGCGGTTCGGCATCGCCCCACGTTGCATGGACATCTGTGCGGCTCGGGGGGATCTTTTCAGGATAGCCGCATCCACTATCTCCGGGCCGGTCCCCACAGCCGACGGTCCGCGTCGGCATCGCTTCACGTTGCATCGGCTTGTACGCCGCCCCCGCGATCAGCCCGCGCAGCATCCCCACCTCGCCGGCGGTAAAATCCATCGCCATCAACGCCCGCAGCGTGAAACACCGCGCCCGCTCGGCCTTGGACGCCCTTCGGGGCAACGGCGGCTCCGTCTTCGGCAGCCCGCGCCCGCTCTCCGTGCGCACCTGGCAGATCAGCGGCGCGAGGTCCTCCACCTGCAATCCAGCCCGCGCCATCGCGATCGTGACCGCCCCCCGCCGCTTGGTCGCGGTTATCTGGCGGCCGAACGCCCGCATCGCCGCGCTCCTGCCGCCATGGATGGTGCGCGCGGCGGCAATCCGTGCCCGCCCTTCGGCCGAGGGGCCGGTGCTGGCGCCCCCGTGCATTCTGCACCGGCCGTTCTTCATTGCCGGGCTCTTGCACGGGCACCCCGCTCGGGTTTTCGCCCCGCATCGCGGCGCCGCGTTGGGATTGCCGCGCGGGTTGCCGTTGCGCAGCGGACCAACGAGCTTGGGCGGCGGCTCAGGTTGTATAGGGATTTGCGGCAGTAACCCGGCACTGGGTTGCGCGGGCCTCCGGCCAGGATCGTGCGGCGCCAACATCCTCCCGACCGTCTGAAACAACGGCCCACGCCGAACACCCCCCGCCGCCGGCAGGACCGGCGCCGACGTCAGACAGGTCGACCACTTCAGAGCGGACACCGGCGTTGGGTGGGGATGCGGACTCTCCGCGACGATCGGCCACGCCATTGTGTTCGCCATGGCGGCTTCGATGGAGCGGACAGGGGAGGATCGGCGGTAAGCCGCGGCATGATTTCGGTTCATGCCGCGTTTTTACGATGCCCCCCGGGGGGCTAGGCAAGGTTTTCGTAAGCGGGCGCCAAGGCCCTACCCCTGGTCCAGAGACGTCTGCTGGTGCAAAGTCGGGGTGTCGCATCGTTAAGGGAACGCCACCATGGCCAAGGTCATCATCAGCTGCGCCGTCACCGGCGGCATCCACACGCCCAGCATGTCGGATTATCTGCCTATCACGCCGGAAGAGATCGCCAAATCCTCCATCGAGGCCGCCGAAGCCGGCGCCGCCATCATCCATCTGCACGCGCGCGATCCGATCGACGGCTCCCCCACGCCCGATCCGTCTGTGTTCATGCAGTTCCTGCCCCGGATCAAGCAGAACACCGACGCGGTGATCAACATCACCACCGGCGGCGGGCTGAACATGACGCTGGAGGACCGGTTGGCCGCGCCGCTGGTGGCTCAGCCGGAGATGTGCAGCCTGAACATGGGGTCGATGAACTTCAATATTTCTCCGGCTGCCGCCCGCGTGAAGACGTGGAAGCACGCGTGGGAGAAGCCCTACCTCGAAAACACCGACAACTTCATTTTCCGCAACACCTTCAAGGACATCGAGGGGATCGTCCAGCGGCTCGGCAAGGGCCACGGCACCCGCTTCGAGTTCGAGTGCTACGACATCGGGCACCTGTACAACCTGGCCTACTGCCTGGACCGCAAGATCGTCGAGCCGCCGCTGTTCGTGCAGTCCATCTTCGGCATCCTCGGCGGCATCGGCGCCGATCCTCGCAATCTGCTGTTCGCCAAGGAGACGGCGGACCGGCTGTTCGGCGACCAGTATGTCTGGTCGGTTCTGGCAGCCGGGCGGCACCAGATGGCCTTCACCACCATGGCCGGCATCAACGGCGGCAACGTGCGGGTGGGGCTGGAGGACAGCCTGTATATCGGCAAGGGCGAGCTGGCGGTGTCCAACGCCCAGCAGGTGGCCAAAATCCGCCGCATCCTGGAAGAACTGAGCCTGGAAATCGCCACGCCCACCGAGGCGCGGGAGATTCTGGCGCTGAAGGGCGGGGACCGGGTGGGGTTCTGACGCCCGCAAGACCCGTCATGGCGGGGGGTGCCCGGCCCAAGTGTGATTGCCCTGGCCCCGTGGGACCTCCTTGCCCCCGCCCCCCCAATCCATGCTAAGCACTCCGTGGGAGGTCGGCGGCGGACGAGCGCCTCGTCTACCCCGGTCAGATCCGGAAGGAAGCAGCCACGGTGAGTCTCCGCTTGGGTCGATGGCCGGCCTCCCACCCCTAAACGAAAAGCCGCCGCGGCGGCCAGGTAAAGCCCCGCATGTCCGGCCTGTTCGAGGACGACGCCCCACAGGATGAACTGCCAGCCCCTCCGCCCGAGGGGCCGGGCCTGTTCGGCGACGCGCCTGCCGCGCCGGAGCCGATCCACGCCACGCCCTACCGCGTACTCGCCCGCAAATACCGCCCCACCACGTTCGATGACCTGCTCGGCCAGGAGTCGATGGTGCGCATCCTGCGCAACGCCTTCGCCACTGGCCGGGTGGCGCATGCGTTCATGCTGACCGGCGTACGCGGCGTCGGCAAAACCACCACCGCCCGCATCATCGCCCGCGCGCTGAACTGCACCGGGGTCGATGGGACAGGCGGGCCAACGGCGGATCCGTGCGGCGTATGCTCCAACTGCATCGGCATCCTCGCCGATCGCCACCCCGACGTGATCGAGATGGACGCCGCCTCCCGCACCGGCGTCGACGACGTGCGAGAAATCATCGAGGCCACCCGCTTCCGCCCCATGCAGGCCCGCGCCAAGGTGTTCGTCATCGACGAGGTCCACATGCTGTCCCGCAACGCGTTCAACGCGCTGCTGAAAACGCTGGAGGAACCGCCGCCGCACGTGAAATTCGTGTTCGCGACCACCGAACTCCGCAAAGTGCCGGTCACGGTGCTGTCGCGCTGCCAGAGTTTTTCGCTGCGCCGCGTGCGGGCGGCGGAGTTGCACGCGCATTTCGCCCGCATCGCGGAGAAAGAAAACGTCCCGGTCGAGCCGGCCGCGCTGGACCTGATCGCCCGAGCGGCGGATGGGTCGGTGCGCGATGGATTATCGATCCTGGATCAGGCGATGGCGCAGGCCGAGGGTGTTATCACCACGGTCCAGGTCAAGGACATGCTCGGTCTCGCCGACCGGGACGCGGTATTCGACCTGATGGAGGCGGTGATGGGCGGCAAGCCCGCCGCCGCTTTGGCGATCACCGACCAGGCGCATGAGCGCGGCGCCGATCTCGGCATGCTGCTGCAGGATTTGCTGGAGCTGCTGCACACCGTCACCCGCCTGAAGTCCATCCCATCGTTGCGGGAAAGCCCCGAGCTGCCGGAGACCGAACGCACCCGCGGCGCCGAAATCGCCGATCGTCTGACCGTGCCGGCCTTGGCGCGGGCGTGGCAGATGCTGCTGAAAGGCGTGGGTGAGGTCGAAACCGCCCCCGACCGCCGCGCGGCGGCCGAAATGGTGCTGATCCGCCTGTGCCACGTTTCCGACATGCCGACACCGGGCGATCTGGTGCGGCGGCTGATGACCTCCGGCGCTTCGGCGCCGCAGCCTTCCGCGCCCGGTCCCTCCGGCGGCGGAGGCACCCGCGCGGTCGCCAACGGCGCGCCGATGACGATGGCCGCGCCGGACAACGCCCCGCGTTTGTCCAATTTCCGCGAGGTTGCGGCCTATGTGGAATCCCAGCGTGAGCCCACGCTGCACGCACATCTGCTGCATTCCGTGCATGTCGTCCGCTTCGCCCCGCCGGTCATCGAGTGGCGGCAGGAACAAGACGCGCCCCGCGACCTGCCGTCCCGCCTGGCCGCGCTGCTCCAAGACGTCACCAAGACCCGCTGGACCATCGCCGTCTCCGCCGCGCCCGGCGAGCCCACTTTGGCCGAACAGGGCACCGCCGCCGACACCGCCCGTCGCAACGTCGCGGCCGATCACCCGCTGGTGCGCGCCATCCTGGAGGCCTTCCCGGGCGCGCGGCTGGAATCCGTGCACGACGCCAACACCGACCGCTACGGCCTGCCCGCTGCTGTGCCTCTGGGCGAGCCCGACATGCCCGACTTCGCCCCGCCGGACGCGGAGCTGTTCGACGATTCCTCATCCCCATGGGAGCTTGACGCATGAAGAACCTCGCCGGCCTGATGAAGCAGGCGTCGCAAATGCAATCCAAAATGGAGGAGATGCAGGCGCGCCTCCAGACCATGGAAATCAACGGCGAGTCCGGCGCCGGCATGGTCCGCATCACGCTGAACGGCAAAGGCGACCTGCGGCGGATCAAGATCGACCCGAAGATCGTCGATCCCGCCGACACCGAAATGCTGGAGGACCTGATCCTCGCCGCCCACCGCGACGCCCGCAACAAGGTGGACACCACCAGCGCGGCGGAGATGCAGCAACTGACTGGCGGGTTGAATTTGCCGCCGGGGATGAAGCTGCCGTTCTGATGGGACCAATCGCCGGCCATTTACAAATTACGTCATCCCCGGGCTTGTCTCGGGGACCTATCGCGGCACCCTGCTGGCATAGGTCCCCGAGACAAGCCCGGGGATGACGT
>CAIYDT010000224.1 GCA_903924985.1 uncultured Acetobacteraceae bacterium | reverse complement strand
TATCCCCACAGCGTGTTGTTTTGACCCGCTGGGGTAGAGTCCATCATCGCCGCGTCGGGCAAGCCCTCGATCAGCCGCAAACAATTCCAAATGCGATTGCCCTGGCCTACCCTCGGATGTTCCTTGGTTCGATCGAAGCGCCTGTTCCTCCGTCCCGACCTGAAACCATTCCGGCGGCCACGGGTGGGGCGTGTCAAATCCGCCGTCTTCGGCGGGACCGGAGCCACGCGCAGCCCCCGCTTGGGGGCGAGCATGGCGAGGACCCACGATTCGACACGCCCCGCCCGTGGCCGCCACCCTGGACCGGGTCGCCGGCGCCCCCTCAGTCACGGCCATAACCGAGCGGCGGCTGGACCGCGGCTATGGTGTCCAGATCGAGATCGACGATCTCCTGCAGCGCCGCGGCCGTGGCGCCCTCGCTCAGGCTGTCCGGCAGAGCGTCCAGCCATGCGGCGCACTCGGTCTGGACCGAGAGCATCTCGGCCAGCGCGTCGTTCCAGCGCTTCGTCCGGCTGCGCCGCGCCAATCGGGATGGTTTGGCCAGAACGCCCAGTTGCGCCGCGCGCCGCCGAGCCCGGTAGCGGGCTTGGCGTGCGGCATTGCTCAGCGCGATGCGGGCATCGGCTTGAGGGGTTTCGGACATGCATTGGCCTCCGTTACGTAACGCCGACCGATGGATCAGACGACCGCGTTGAAGCGGTCGTCGTAGAGGATGGCGAACTGGTTCATCGCCTCCTTCCAGTGATGCGCTGCCTTCCCCCAGTCCGCCGTGATATTGCGCAATGCCAGCCAAATCAGCTTGCTCGCCGCGTCGTCGCTCGGGAAATGGCCGCGCGTCTTGATGATCTTGCGGATCCGGGAATTCACGCTCTCGATCGCGTTGGTGGTGTAGATGACGCGCCGGATCGCGGACGGGAAGGCGAAGAACGGGATCACCCGGTCCCAGGCGCGGCGCCAAGCGGCCACCACGGTCGGGAATTTCTGGCCCCATTCGCCGGCCTCGAACGCGTCCAAAGCCGCCTCCGCCGCCTCGGCGCTGGCCGCCGTGTAGATCGGGCGCAGCGCCGCGGCCAGCGGTTTGCGGTCCTTCCAACTGGCGTAATCGAGGCTGTTGCGGATCAAATGGACAATGCAGGTCTGCAGCGTGGTCCGCGGGAACACCGCCTCCAGCGCCGCCGGCATGCCGGTCAACCCATCCGTCACCGCTATCAGGATGTCGTTCACGCCCCGGGTCTTGAGGTCGTTGAACACCTTCATCCAGAATTTGGCACCTTCGGTCGTCTCGATCCACAGGCCCAGTATCTCGCGCCCGCCGTCGCGGCGCATGCCCAAAGCCAGGTACACCGCCTTATTGCGCACCACGTTGTCTTCCCGGATCTTCACCCGCAGCGCATCGAAAAAGACGACCGGATAGACCGCTTCCAGAGGGCGGTTCTGCCAGGCCGTCACCTCCGCCAGCACACCGTCGGTCACCGTACTGATCAGGTCGTGGCCGACCTCGGTGCCATAGGCCTCGGCGATATAGCCTTGGATCTCGCGCACCGTCAGGCCGCGGGCATACAGAGCGACGATGCTGTCGTCGAACGCGGTGAACCGGCGCGCGTGCTTGGGCAGCAGCACCGGCGCGAAGCTGCCGTCGCGGTCGCGCGGCGTCGCGATCCGCAGCCGGCCGTCCCCGCTCAGCACCGTCTTGCGGGTGAAGCCGTTGCGCTCGTTGGTGGCGGTCTCGGGCTTTGCCTGCTCCGCGCCATAGCCGAGGTGGTGCGTCAATTCGGCCTTCAGCGACGCTTCGATCAGCGCCTGCTTGAACGCCACACCCGCGGCGTTGATCCCTTCCCCCGTCATCGGCCCGGTCAGGAAGAGATCCACAAGCTCCTTCGGGATCGAGGGCAGCTTGGCGACAGTGCGGTCCAGTTGTTTGGTTCGGCTTGACATAATACGCCTCCTTGGCGCTGGTTATGCCTCGCACACAGAATTACGGACAGGCTCGCGTCGTCTGCCAAATGGTCGAACGTTAAGATTTGGTTCCATCTAAAAGCCACCCCAAAATCCCCCCATTCTCATCCCGAGGATACGTATGCGACAAATCCCCAACCTCCCGATACGTCACGGAAGCCCCCGCCGCCTTCAACGACCCAGCCGCCGTCCGCCCCACCGACACGGGGAACATCCAGTCCAACGCCCCGTGCACCAAATAAACCGGCAACCCACGCACCCGCTCAGGCTCGCTCATCGCCACCATCATCGGATGAAAACTCGCCGCCACCGGCGCCAAATGGGTGAACGGCGAGTCCGCGTCCAGCCCGCTCAGCAGCGTAAACGTCCCCCCATCGCTCATCCCCGTCAGCAACCGCCGCGTCGGGTCCAAAACATAATGCCGTCCGAGTTCCGCCAGAATTCCGGCCAGGTTCTCCGAATCCACCTCCGGCTCCATCAGCGACCACGTATCCCCCCGCGCCGTGGGCGCAACGACGATGAAACCCCGGGACCGAGCCTCCCGCACCCAGTTCCACAGGAACAGGCGGCCG
Source organism: uncultured Acetobacteraceae bacterium (assembly GCA_903924985.1). Lineage (GTDB taxonomy): Bacteria > Pseudomonadota > Alphaproteobacteria > Acetobacterales > Acetobacteraceae > Rhodopila. Next base: position 36,122 of record CAIYDT010000224.1, on the reverse strand, counting down.
TGGCCGGAGCCGCCGTGCAGCGTGAAAACCACCGGTACGGGTATCGAACGGTCGATCCACTCTGGCACATAAACCGAAAAGCCCCCGCGCATGCCGACATCGTTCGACGCATGCAACACCCCGGTGCCCTCGGCCGAACCCGCAACCACATCCTCCCGTCCCGGTTCCAGAAAGAACCGGCTGACGGAGGGCAGCATGCTCACCACCGGATACAGCGCCTCCAGCGCCCGCCCCGTCTGCCGCAGCGCTCGGCTTGCCGCGAACAGCGGGTTAGCGTCTCTCGGAGCGGCCCGCAATCCATCCGCTGCCCGTAACGTGTGCAGACACGCCAGCGCCATCTGGTCCCGGAACGGATGCATCGGCTCCGGCCAGTCGGCGGCCTCGAACGCCGCCATCGCCGCACGCAACTGCGTGTCGAAAGAACCCAGCGGCTCGATCAACGCCGGCCGCAACGGGGGGTGCAGATACCGGCCGATCGTCTCCAGCGCGGTCAAGGTACCGAGCAACGGGGGCAGCAGAGCCACCAGTGCGTCCTGGATCGGGTCGGTCATGCAATCCCCCGCGCTTGTCGTGTGCGACAGAGAAGGCGAAGGATGCGGTCAACGCAAGAATGGACAAGAAAATGACCCTGACCGAACGGCTGCTGGCCCTATGGGACCACCTGGGCATCGAGCGCGCGCATGTCGCGACCGCCATGACCGGCGATGTGGCGGGGCTGGCGGCGGCGGCACCCGAACGCATCGCCGGCCTCACGCTGTGCGTGCCCTCCCGCCTCGACCCCACGCCGTTCGCCGCGATTGCCGCCCGCATGCTGATGATCGCCGGCGCGCGAGGCATGACGGAAGAGGTCACCGCCCGCGCCGAGGCCCGCCTGCCCGGATCGGTGCGGATGGTAATGCCGGGCTACGACGCCCCCGGCTGGGCCGACGTGGTCAGCGACCGAACGGCCGAGATCGTTGGCACCATGGCCGGCTTCCTGGCCGGCTTTCCGGCCTCGGTCCCCACGCACAAGCAGGGCTCGTTCGAGGGCATAACCTACCGCATGTCCGGCACTGGCCCGGCCTTGGTGCTGTTGCCGTTCTTCCTGGCGCCGACGCAATGGGAAGCCGCCCTCCCCGCTTTGGCAGAAAATTTCACCCTCATCGTACTCGGCGGCCGCCATTTGGGCGGCGTGGCGGCGCTGGAGGACCGGGCGCTCGCACCGAGCTACCGTGGGATGGTGCGCACGCTGCTGGACACCATGGCCCCCGCGCCAGGGGAGACCATCCTGGACGTCGGCTGCGGTTCGGGTGCCCTGGACCGCATGCTGGCAGAACGATACGGCGCCGCGAACCCGATTACCGCGACCGATCTGAACCCGTTCCTTTTGAAGGAAGCCGAAGCGCTGGCCCGAGAAGAAGGACTGGCCGCAACAATCGCGTTCCAGCACGCCAACGCCGAATCCCTCCCATTCCCCGATGGCAGTTTCGATTGCGCCTTCTCCGTAACGGTCCTGGAGGAATGCGACGCCGACCGAGCGCTCCGCGAACTCCACCGCGTCGTCCGCCCCGGCGGCCGTGTCGGCGTGATCGTCCGCGCGGTGGACATGCCCCAGTGGTGGCACCTGAACCTGCCGGAGAAGTTACGCCGGTCGGTTGAAATCCCACCCCAGTCGGTCGGAGCCAAAGGCGTCGCCGATGCCAGCCTGTACCGCCGCATGCGGGCAGCCGGGTTCGACAAGGTCACCTGCTTCCCGTCGCTCGTCACCCTGGACCGTCCCGCCGGGCCCATCTGGCGGTATCGGGAAGATCACGTCCTCTCCGGCCTGTCCCCCGAGGACACCGCCACATGGCGCGCCGCCACCCAAGAATCCCGTGCCGAGGGCCTGCTGTTCATGGCCCATCCCATGCACTGCGCAGTCGGCACAAAAGCCGCCGTGCGCTCGAACCGCGGCGGCGGACCTGACCCCTACGCCGTCATGATCAACTTCGACAACGCCTCCGGCTCCGTCAGCATCGGGTAGTGCCCGGTATTCAGCTCGTGCCACTTGGCGTTCAACGTATTCGCGGCCCGGCGCTGATGCGCCTCCCCGGGGTTTGGTGCTTGCTTGCAATAGATCACCGAGGCGTTCCACTTCTGCTGCCAGAAGCTATCCAGCTTCACGGGTGCTGCCATCGCCGCCACCGGGTGCGGGGTGTAGCGCGCCAGAGCCCATTCCTTGGTCGCCCCCTCCAATGAAGCGAACATGCGGTTGGCGGCGTCCTCATAGGACGGGCCGGTCGCCAGATCGGTCGTCACCGCCGTCGGGCGTTTGACGTGGTCCGAAACCGCCTCACCGTGGAACAGCGCCAAAGCGTCGGCCAGCACCACACGGCCGATGCGGTCCCGCGCCAGTTCGGCGACCCGGCAGCCGACCATGCCGCCGCAGCTGGAGCCGACCAGCACGACGTCGTTCAAATCCTCGAAAAACAGCATCTCGGCCACTTCGGCCGCCTGGCTTTCGGTGTCGATGCCGGGGCGCAGGGCGTGCCGGCGCTCCGCACAGCCGTCCAGCGTGGGCGCGAACACGTTATGCCCCGCGGCGCGCAATACGGCGGCTGTCCGTTGCCATATCCAGCCGCCCTGATAGGCGCCGTGCAGCAATACGATGTTGGCCATCTCGTCTCTCCCCAAAAATCAGGCGGCAACCTTCCGCTGCCGCTTCTTCGCCATCAAGATCAGCAGTATCGCCCCGGCGGAGGTCGCCGTATAGAACCCGAACGCGTTGACGTAGCCGATCATCGCCGCCTGCCGGTTGATCTCCTTCGACAGCTGCGCCAGCCCGGCCTGCGTGTCCATCGTCCACGCCCCCATCGCCCATGGCAACGACAGCACCTTGTTATACAGCGTGATCTGCTCGGTCATCCGGCTGTAATTGGTGCCTTGGGCGTGCACGATTTCTGCCACGCACACCGAAATAAACAAGCTGGAGCCGATGTTGCGCATTAGGTGGAACAGCGCCATGCCCTCGGGCATCAGGCGGGATTCCAAAGTGGGGAAGGTGGCGATGGTCAGCGGCACCCAGAAAATGCCCACCGCGATGCCCTGCAGCACGCTGTTCAGCGCCAGCGTCATCATATCCACGTTCAGGTCGAGGCTCATGAGCCACAGGCCGGACACGATCTGCAACGAGAATCCGATGGTCATGCCCACCCTTGGATCCATCCGACCGACGAACATCGCGAGGAAGAACCCAATGGTGGCGCCGATACCGCGCGCGCCCAGTATTTCGCCGATGATCTGATCCGGAAAACCGGCGTATTGTTGCAGCAACGACGGAAGCAGGACCACCGGGGTAAAATTCAGCATGCCGTAACAGGTGACCAGCATAAGCCCCAGCGCGTAGTTGGGGTCGGTGAGCATCTTTAGGTCCAGGAACGGCTTTTCGGCGGTGACGCTGTGGGCGATGAACATAAAGAAGGCGACAGCGGCGAGGACCGTTTCGGCCACGATCTCCGAGGAGTCGTACCAGTCCAGCCGTTGCCCGCGTGACAGCACAAGCTGCACGCAGGACATGGCAACGGCAAAGGTCAGAAATCCCGTCCAGTCCAGCCGAATGCGCGCGGCGTATCGGTCCTGTGGCAAGATCAGCCGCAGCGCGACGTAGCCGGCCAGCCCCACCGGCACCAACATGTAGAACGCGTACCGCCAGCTGTATTCCTCCGCCAGGAAGCCCCCCAAAGTGGGGCCGATCACCGGCCCGATCACCACCGCCATACCGAAGATCGACGTCACCGTGCCGACCTGCCGGCGGGGGAAGCTGTCCAGCAGGATGGCGTTGGACAGGGGCACCAGCGGCGCCCCCAGCCCCCCCTGCACGACGCGCCAGAACACCAACGCGAACAGCGAATCGGCGTCCCCGCAGAACCAGGTCGCAATGGTGAAGCCCAGCAGCGACCACATCATCACGCCGCGCCGCCCGAATCGCCCGACCAGCCAACCGGTCATCGGCGTCACCACCGCCGTGGCCAGGATGTTGAACGTCATGGCCCAGGCGATCTCGTCCGCCGTGGCCGCCATCGTGCCCTGCATTTGCGGCAACAACGTCGAGGCGATCAGCAATGTCGTCGAATACAGCGTCGACGCCAGAATCACCGCACCCATGATCGCCCACCGTTGCGCGGGGGTGAGCGAGAGCGCGAATTCGCTGTCGGACATGGCGGCCGTGCTTTGGACGATGGTTGCGAAAGGTAGCCTACGTTATCATAAGCACGGCATGCGATCCACGCGAGTACCCGTATGACTCCCAGCCGGACCCGTTTGCTGCGCCTGACGATGCTGGTTGGCGTGCCCCTGCTCGTGGCCGCCGGCGGCCTGGTGGCGTGGCAGCACGGCGGACGCTACGTGAATACCGAAAACGCCTACGTCAAAGCCGATATCGCCCAAATCGCGCCGGAGGTCTCCGGCCGGGTGATCGAGGTCGCGGTGCGCGACCACGCTACGGTCGCCGCCGGCGCTGTGCTGGTAAGAATCGATCCCGAACCCTACCGTCTGGCGCTCGCCAAGGCCGCCGCCGACCTCGACGTCGCCCGTACCACGGTAGAAACCGCTCGGGCGACCTACCATGAAACCAAGAGCGAGCTCGGCGAAGTCGAAAACCAGGCCGCGTACCTGGAACGCCAACTCCATCGCCAACTCTCTCTGGCGCAGCATGGGGTGGTCGCCGCTTCGGTGTTGGAGACCGCGCAGAATGACGCCGCGGTGGCGCGCGACCGGCTGAACGTGGTGCGCAAACGGCTGGAGCGCGTGCTGGCGGCGCTGGGCGGCGATCCGGACATCGCCCTCGATCGGCACCCGATGGTGCGCGACAAGATGGCCGATCGCGACCGCGCTGCGCTGGACCTCGCCCATACGACCATGGTCGCCCCGCTGGACGGCATCGCGGTGAACGTGAAGCTACAATTGGGGGAGCAGGTGAAGGCCTCCACTCCCCTGTTCGTGATCGTCGCGGCAACCCGGCCTTGGGTCGAAGCAAACCTTAAGGAAACCGAATTGACGCACGTCGCGGTCGGGCAAAAGGCCAAGGTCGTGCTCGATATCTACCCCGATGAGCCGTGGGAGGCCGAGGTCGCCAGCATCAGCCCCGCCGCCGGATCGGAGTTCGCGATTCTGCCGCCGCAAAACGCGTCCGGCAACTGGGTGAAGGTCGTGCAGCGCCTTCCGGTGAAGCTGCGCCTGTTACCGCACGAGGGCGAAAAGCCGCTCCGAGCCGGCATGACCGCGACGGTAGATATCGACACCAGGCGGGAACGGCACCTGGGCGCAATGCTGTCGGATTTGTTTGGACGGGGTCGGGCCAAGGCTGCGGAGCGGTAGGCCTACCGCTCCCGCAACTTCGGATCCAGCGCATCGCGCATCGCATCCCCAAACAAATTGATCCCCAGCACCGCCAGCATGATCGCAACCCCCGGAAAAATCGCGATCCAGGGCGCAGTGGAGGCATATTCCTCTGCCCCGCCTTGCAACATCAGCCCCCACGCTGGCACCGGCTCCTGCACGCCCAGCCCCAAATACGACAGCGACGCCTCAGCCAGGATGGCCTGACCGACGAACGACGTTACCATGATCAGGAAGGGCGCCATCACGTTCGGCACCATGTGCCGCATAATTATGCGCGTGGCCCCGAACCCGCAGGCGCGCGCCGCGTCGACATACGGCATCTCCCGCACCGTCAGCGCCGACGACCGCACCACGCGCGAACAACGCGGTATCAGCGGAATGGTGATCGCCAGAATGACGTTCTGCACCCCCGGCCCAAAGATCGCGACCACCGCCAGCGCCATGATGATCAGCGGGAAGGCCATCACGATGTCCGATAGCCGCTGGATGATCAAATCGGTCTTGCCCCCGAAATACGCGCTGCCCACCCCCAGCACCAAGCCCGAGAAGCCCCCGACAATCGCCGACGTCAGCCCAACGATCAGCGCGGTACGGGCGCCATAAACGATGCGCGACATCAAATCCCGCCCGAACTGATCCGTCCCCAGCAGATGGGACCAACTCGGAGGCTCCGTCATCGCGGCGAAGTCGTTGGCGGTGGGATTGTAGGGCGCGATCAGCTCGGCGCTGAAACCCGTTACGGCCATGATGATGACCAGAACCAACCCAAACGTGCCCAAGGGCTGCCGCTGGCAGAAGCGCACCGCGTTTTGCCAGTGGGAGCGCTGCGGCAGCGGGGCGTCGTCGATGACGGTGGCGGACATGATGATACCCCCTCAGGCGAAATGAATGCGGGGGTCGAGCCAGCCATACAGCAGATCGACCGCGAGGTTGGTGAACACGAAAATGGCGACGGTCAGCATCACCAGGGCCTGGGTCAAGGTGTAGTCCTGGTTCTGCACCGCCTGCACGAACAGCCGCCCGACGCCGTTCAGGTTGAATACCTGTTCGGTCACCACCAGCCCGCCGATCAGGAAGGCAAACTCGATGCCCAGCAGGGTCACGACTGGGAGCAGAGCGTTCTTGAGCGCGTGCCGGTTGATGATCAGCTTGTTGATCAACCCCTTTGCCCGCGCGGTGCGCACGTAATCCTCCCGCATCACTTCCAGCATGGCGGACCGGGTCATGCGCATGCTGACGGCAGCGTAGCGGTAGCCGACCGTGATGGCGGGCAGGAAGGCCATCGACAGGTTGCGGATCGGGTCCTTCCAGATCGGCACGTAGTCGATCGGCGGCATCCACGGCGTTCCCGTGATGGCGGCCGAGACATCCAGCACCAGCAGCACCGACATGATACCCAGCCAGAAGGACGGCGTGGCGATACCGCCGATGGCGAATACCCGCACCGCAACGTCGATCCAGGTATTCTGCTTCAGCGCCGAAATGGTGCCCAGCGGGATGGCGATGCAGATAGCGATGGCCGTCGCCAGCACCGCGATTTCCAGGGAGATCGGCAGCCGAGCGACGATTTCCGTGGTGACGGGCTTGCCAGACCACATGGACGTGCCGAAATCGAACCGGATAATCCCCCAGATGAACTCGAGGAACTGGACGATCACCGGCCGGTCCACCCCGATTTCGGCGTGGCACGCCACCAGCGCCTTGGGATCGAACGACCCGCCGCCGCCGCCCAGCCGCACCAGACATATGTCGCCGGGGATCAGCCGCATCAGCAGGAACACCAATGCCGCCGCCCCCAACAATGTGGGAATGGTCAGCAGGACGCGTTTGGCGATGTATTGGTACATTACTGATCCAGCCAGATATTCGCGAGGTTTTGGTTCAGGTAGTGGCTGGTGCTGACCTTCCAGCCCTTCACGTAGCTGCGCATGGGAATGATGCGGTAGAACCACAGCGTCGGGAGCTGGTGTGCCCCGACTTCGATGATTTGCTTTTCGTATTCCCGCATCAACACACGCGCCTTGGCCGGGTCGGTCTCCCGCACCATACGATCGTAGATTTCAACCTGCTTGGGGTCGTCGTGATAGGCGAAATTCTCCTTGTAGATCTCGTGCGGCAGGTACCGCCCGCTATCGGCGATCGGGTTCACCACCATCTGGCAGTTCGCCTCCATCGCCAGTTCGAAGTCGCCCGCGCGCATTTTTTCCAGCCAGGGGCCGGTCGGCACGATGTTTTGTTTGACCGTGACGCCGATCTTGCGGAATTCGTCCACCAGCCAGGTGCCGACGATGATGTAGGGTTGGTCGACATTGCGGTTGAGCATCTCTACCGACAGCCCCTCGGCGCCGGCCTCTTTAAGCAAGCGACGCGCCTCGGCGCGGGATTTCTCCATATCGATCTGATAACCGGGGAACCCCACGAGTTCTTCTTTGGTCGCGGCAAAGGGCGAGCCGGGAAAGACAATCCCGCCGACGGTGCGGACGATGGCGATCTTCTGCAGCGCCTTGGCGCCGTTCCATTGATCCACCGCCAGGAACAAGGCGCGACGCACGCGCACGTCGTCGAACGGCTTGCGCTTGTGGTTGGGGGTCAAGACGTTGCCGCAGTTCCAGTCGCTCTCCTGCACTGTGACCTTGTCACCGAGTTCCTTGACCAACTGGTCGCGCGCGGTGGGCGACATGCCGCGGAATTCCAGGGCCGCCCGGTCGGCGCGCATGGCGTCCACCCGGGTCTGCTGCTTCGGGGCGAAGATGCCGTTGAAGGCGTCCAGATGCGGCTGGCCGGGGTAGTAGTAGTCGGGGTTACGCACGCCGTGGATGGCCTGCCCGATCTCGTACCCCGCGAACTTGAACGGGCCGGAACCCATGATGTTGCGTTCGTAGAACTGCTGATCCTTGTCCAGCACCGCCTTGGAGTAGATGAACGCCCAGGGGTCGGCCAAAGCCGGCATGAACGACAGGGTGGCGAATTTTAGTTTAAAGGCGACGGTGGTGTCGTCAGGGTCCTCGATCTTGTCGACCATCGGATAGGCGGCCTCGCGGGCGCTGGACACGCCGGCCGGCGGGAAGACGATGCGGCGCCAGCTGGTGGCCACGTCGTGCGCGGTCAATGGCGTACCATCATGGAACTTCACGCCCTTCCGTATTTTGAACCTAAACGTTAGCCCGCCATCGGTCGGCACCGGCATCTCGGTGCAAAGATCGCAGACGAAGTCGGTGGTGGAGGAAGGGTTCTCCGGGTTCACCCGGATCAGCGTCGAATAGAACGGCGCCGTCGCGTGCAGCACCGCGTACGTCGTCTCCTTATGCCCATCCAGGCTCGGCCCGCCATCGGCGGCGATCATGTAGTTCAGCGTGCCGCCCTGCTTGGGCGTTTGGGCGTGTGCCGATAGCCCCGCGACGAGCGCCGCGGCCAGAATCCATGAGCGCATTTTCTCGACCTCCCGTTGTTATTTATCCAGCCAGATCGTTGCCAGATCCTGGTTGAGGAAGTGGCTCGGACTGATCTTCCACCCCTTCACGTAGGAACGGTGCGGCACAATCCTGTACCACCACAATATCATCAGCGTATGAGCCTGGGTATCCAGCGTGTAGGTCTCGAATGCCCGCATCAGGGTGCGCTGCTTCGCCGAGTCGGTTTCGTGCAGCATCTTCTCGTACATCGCGACCTGTACGGGGTCTTTATACTGGTTGTAATTCTGCGGCGACACGTCGGAGGGTAGGAATTTCTGCACGTCCAGCAGCGGGTTGATCACGCTCTGGCAGGCGGATTCCGACACAACCTCGAACGTGCCGCCGCGCATCGCGTCGAACCAGGGGCCGGTGGGCACGACCTTCTGTGTGACGTGCAGGCCGATCTTCGTCCACTCATCGATCGCCCAGGTCGCCAGATATTTGTAGGGTTGGTCGACGTTGCGGCTGAGCAGTTCGAAGCTGAGGCCCTCCGCGCCGGCTTCCTTCAGCAGGCGTTTGGCCTCGGCGCGGGATTTCTCGATGTCGGGCCAGAAGCCGGGAATCTGCTGCAGTTCTTCCTTGGTGGCGGCCAAGGGGGAGCCGGGGAACACGATGCCGCCGACCGTGCGCAGTGTGGCGACCTTGGCCAACGCAGGTGCCCCGCGCCACTGGTCGATTGCCAGGGCAAGCGCGCGGCGGACCCGCACGTCGTCGAACGGCTTCTTGCTGTGGTTGATGGTCAGGTTGTCGACACAGTTCCAATCGCTGGTTTGCACCTCGATCTTATCGCCCAGGCTTTTTTGCAATTGCTCGACGGCCGAAGGCGGCATGCCGCGGAATTCGAGCGCCGCGCGATCACCACGTATAGCCTCCACCCGCGTGGATTCCTTGGGTGCGTAGATGCCGACGAAGCCGTCCAGGTAGGGCAGGCCCTTATGGTAATAATCCGGGTTGCGATCACCGGCGATGGATTGGCCGAGTTCGAAGGCCTTGAACTTGAACGGGCCGGAGCCAAGGATATTCTTCTCGTACCAATGCGGGTCCTTCGCGAGCGTCTCGGACTTGTAAATGAACGCATAGGCGTCCGCGAGCGCGGGCAGGAACGCGCTGGTGGCGAATTTCAGCTTGAACACCACGGTGTTGGCATTGGGCGCGGTGATGGTATCGACCATCGAGTAAATACTGGCACGCGCGCTCAGCACGCCCGGCGCGGGATAGACAATGGCGTTCCAGCTGGCGGCCACGTCGGCGGCGGTCAGAGGGGCGCCATCATGCCATTTCACATCGTCGCGAATCTTGAACGTCCAGATCTTGCCGTCATCGGTGGGCTTCGGCATTTCGGTGCACAGATCGCACACGAAATCGTCGGCCGAGGACGGGTTCTCCGGATTGATGCGGATCAGCACGCTGTAGAATGGGGCGACCGAGTGCACCGTGGCGAAGGTGACCTCACGGTGGCCGTCGAAGCTCGGCGGCGCGTCAGCGGGGATCATGTAGGTGAGGATACCACCCCGCTTCGGCGTCTCCGCCGCGAGGGCGGGGACGGTGAATGCCAACAGCAGGGCGGTGACTAGGCGGCGCATGGACGTTTTTCCTATCTTCCTCGTGTTATGGTTGGGCTTAACCCGACCACCACTTGAAACAATCCCACATACCGCCGGAGGTGGTCGGGTCAGGCCTGACCATGACGGTGAGGAGATGTCTATTTATCCAGCCAAATCGTCGCCAAATCCTGGTTCACATAATGGCTGGGGCTGATCTTCCATCCCTTCACGTAAGACCGCATCGGCACGATCCGTTCCCACCACGGCATCATGATGGTGTGAGCCTGGGTATCCAGCACGTAGGTTTCGTATTCCCGCATCGCCACACGCTGCTTCGCCGGATCGGTCTCGTGCAGCATCGCCTGGTACAGGTCGATGTCCTTCTGGTCGTCGTAATTGCCGTAATTCTCGGAGTACACCGAGTGCGGCAGCAGTTTGCCGACATCCATCGCGGGATTGACCAACCCCTGGCAGTTGAAATCCACCGTGACGTCGAAGGCATTAGTTCGCAATCCGTCATAGAACGGGCCGGTCGGCAACACCTTCTGCGTGACCTTCAGCCCGACCTTGCTCCATTCATCGATCACCCAGGTGGCGATAAGCTTGTAGGGCTGGTCTACGTTGCGGTTCATCAATTCGAATGTCAGGCCCTCGGCCCCCGCTTCCTTCAGCAAACGGCGGGCCTCGGCGCGGGATTTCTCGATGTCGGGCCAATACCCGGCGATCTTTTGCAGTTCCTCTTTCGTCGCCGCCATCGGGGAGCCGGGGTAAACGATGCCGCCCACCGTATGCACGTTGGCGATACGCGACAGGCCGGCCGCGCCGTGCCACTGGTCGATCGCCAGCATAAGCGCCCGGCGCACCCGTACATCGTCGAACGGCTTCTTCTTGTGGTTGGCCGTGATCATATTCACGCAGTTCCAGTCGCCGGTTTGCACGACGATCTTGTCGCCAAGCTCCTTGACCAGTTGATCCCGAGCGGAGGGCGGCATGCCGCGAAACTCCATGGCGGCGCGGTCGGCGCGGATGGCGTCGATTTCCACGGCCTGCTTGGGTGCGAAAATGCCGGTGAATCCATCGAGATAGGGAAGCTCCTTCCGGTAGTAATCCGGATTGCGCACACCGCTGATGGATTGCCCGATCTGATAATCGGAGAATTTAAAGGGGCCGGAGCCCATCACGTTCTTCTCGAACCAATGCGGGTCGCGTTCCATAATTTCCTTCTTGTAGATATACGCGAAGGGATCGCCGAGCGCTGGGAGGAAGGCGGAGGTGGCAAACTTCAGCTTGAAGACGACGGTGCTGGCGTCAGGCGCATTTACGGAATCGACCATCACGAAATAGGGCTGGCGGGCGCTGAGGATGCCGGGATCGGGATGTACCAGTTCCTGCCAGCTTTTGGCGACATCGGCTGCGGTAAGCGGCGATCCATCATGCCATTTCACGCCATCACGAATCTTAAAAGTCCAGGTTTTGCCGTCATCTGTGGGCTTGGGAATCTCCGTACACAAATCGCACACAAAATCGTCGGGGGAGGACGGGTTCATCGGATTGATGCGAATCAGCACGCTGTAGAACGGCGCCGTGGCATGCACCGTGGCGTAGGTCGTCTCCCGGTGCGCATCCAGGGTGGGCGGTGCGTCGGCGGGGATCATGTACGTGAAGGTGCCGCCGCGCTTGGGTGTTTCCTCCGCCCAGGCTGGCAGCGCCGCCGCCGATAATGCCAAAGCCAACAGGCCGGACCGGAACGTCATGAAAAACTCCTTCACATCTGGGTACAGGCAACGAAGTGTCCAGGCCGGATTTCCCGGGATTCTGGCCGATCCTGGCGGCAACTATCGACTGCGATCGAGCAGCGTGGATGGAACACGCAGCCAGACGGCGGGTTGATCGGGCTTGGAACTTCCCCCTGCACGGGGCGGAAAACGCGGTCTTGTTCCACAAGCGGATCGGGCACCGGCACGGCGGCCAGCAGCGCCTTGGTATAGGGGTGCTGGGGATTGTCGAACAGCTCATCGCTGTCGGCGAGTTCCACGATGCGCCCGAGGTACATCACCGCCACGCGCTGGCACAGATGCCGCACCACCGACAGATCGTGCGCGATGAACAAATAGGTCAGGCCGAATTTCTCGCGCAGATCTTCTAGCAGGTTGATCACCTGCGCCTGGATGGACACATCCAAAGCGGAAACCGGCTCATCGCAGACGATGAATTCGGGATTCATCGCCAAAGCACGGGCAATGCCGACGCGCTGGCGCTGGCCGCCGGACATTTCGTGCGGGTAGCGATCGGCGAAGCGGGCGTTCAGGCCGCAGACGGTCAGCAGTTCGCGAACCCGAGCCTCCCGCTTGCCGGCGTCGGGCTCGATAGCGTGCACATACATGGGTTCGGCGATGATCTGGCCGACTTTCATGCGCGGGTTCAGGGAACTGAACGGGTCCTGAAAAATGACCTGGATTTTCTGCCGCAGTTTTATCAGGTCTTTCTGACTGAGGCTGGCAATATCCACCCCATCGTAGATGATTTCGCCAGCGGTGGGTTTTTCCAGCCGCAGGATGCAGCGGCCGGTGGTGGTTTTACCGCAGCCGCTCTCGCCCACCAGGCCGAGGGTCTCGCCGCGCTGCACGGTAAAACTGATGCCGTCCACCGCCTTCACCTCGCCGACCTTATGGCGCCGGACGATCCCCTCGGTGATGGGGAAGTGCATGCGCAGGCCTTTGACTTCCAGTAAGGGCGCGGTCATGCGGCTTGGTCCGTTTTGGTCAGGTCGGCACTGCGGAAGCAGGCGGCGAAATGGCCTTCCTCGCTGGCGAGGGTCAAAGACGGACGGGCGGTGGCACAAGCGCCGATGGCGAAGCGGCAGCGGGGACGGAAGGCGCAGCCGGCATCAAGTTGTGTCAGGTCGGGGGGCTGGCCCTCAACGGGTTCCAATCGAGCCTGCCTCGGGCGGTCCAATCGCGGCACCGAACGCAACAGGGCGATCGTGTAGGGGTGGCGCGGGTTGTGATAGATCGCGGCGGCGGCACCGGATTCCACGATGCGACCGGCATACATGACGTTCACCCTTGTGGCGTAGCGTGCGACCACGCCCAGGTTATGGGTAATCACGATCAGCGCGATGTTCAGCCGCTGCGTCAGTTCTTTCATCAGTTCCAGGATTTGGGCCTGGATGGTGACGTCGAGGGCGGTGGTCGGTTCGTCGGCGATGATCAGCTTGGGGTCGCAGGCCAGCGCGATGGCAATCATTACGCGCTGGCGCATGCCGCCGGACAACTGGTGGGGATATTGCTTCAGGCGCCGGGCGGCGTCGGCGATGCCCACCAGGCCGAGCAGTTCCAGCGCCCGGCCTCGGGCCTCGGCCGGGGTGGCACCGCGGTGCTGCTCCAGCGTTTCGGTGATTTGCCGGCCGATGGTCAGCACGGGGTTCAGAGACGTCATCGGCTCCTGAAAGATCATGCCGATCTGGCTGCCGCGGAGCTGGCGCATCTCCTCCTCGGACAGCTTCAGCAGATCGCGGCCATCGAACAGCACCTGCCCCGCGGTGATGCGTCCCGGCGGGTCGGGGATCAGGCGCAGAACGGACATGGCGCCGACGGATTTGCCTGAGCCGCTTTCGCCGACGATCGCAACCGTCTCCCCGGCGTTCACGGTGTAGCTAATCCCGTCGACAGCCCGCACGATGCCCGCACCGGTCCGAAATTCGGTGTGCAGATCGCGGATGTCGAGGAGTGCCAGTGTAGTCTCCTCCTGAATATTTGTGTGCGAAGCCTTAAGTGGCCCTGTGGGCGCCTTGCTATCGGAGGGGGGGAGGCCGTGTCAACGAGCGTTCACGCGGCGGCCAGCAGCACCACGCCGGCGCAGATCAGAACCATCGCGCCCAGGTGCATCGGACCGATGGGCTCGCCGAACGCGTAGTGCCCGATCAGCATGGCGGCGACGTAGGAGATCGCGGTACACGGCAGGGCGACAGACATGGGGATTCGGCGCAGGGCGATGATGTAGAGGATCGCCGAGCCGCCGTAGACGCACAGGCCGATGATGGTGCGGTAATCCAGAAGTTGTGCCAGGAAGTCGGGCGCGCCGGCTCCGGCTTTCAGCAGGGTTTGGCCACCCATACTAGTGGCGATGGCCAGCGCCAGCACGGCCCAATAGGCGCTCACAGCGCGCCCTCCTCGGCGGCGCGATTGCGGGAGATCGAGCGCACCGTGCCCTGCGGTTTGCCGTTGGCCGACAGGAAGGTGCGGCCGACATACTCCCCCAGGACGCCCAGGATCATGGACTGCACCCCGCCCACCAGCAGGATCACCACCATGGTGGAGGCATAGCCGGAGGGGGTGGCTCTGGTGATCAGGGCCTCGGCGATGGTCGCGGAGGCACCAACCGCGCCTAGCACGGACATGCCGATACCCAGGAATATGGCCACACGCAGTGGGGCGAGGGAGAAGCTGGTGGCGAGGTTCAGCCACAGGCGAACCAAACGGGTCAGGGTGTAGTTGGACCGCCCCTCGGCGCGTGGCAAATGCCGCACCTCAATGCTGTCGATGCGCTGCGTGACTTCCATGATGAGGCCATCCACGTAGGGGTAGGGGCCGGTGTAGCGAGTGACGGACTCCACCACGAGACGTGCCATGCAGCGGAAAGAACTCAGGTAAAGGCCTCTAGGCTTGTCCAGCAGCCGATCGGCGACCGCGTTGGCGAAGCGGCTGCCCAGGTTGCGCCAGGCGGCGTGCTGCTTGATGGCGTAGCGGGTGTAGACCACGTCCCAGCCGCCTTTTCTGGCGTGGTCATACAGGTGAATGACCTCCTCCGGCGGGTTTTGCAGGTCGTCGTCCATGGTGATGACATAATTGCCCCGGGCTTTTCTGAGGCCCGTCATCACCGCGTTGTGCTCCCCGTAGTTGCGGGCGTGCTCGATGTAGGTGATGGGCACGGTGGCGTTGGGCAGCAGGGACCGGCAGACGTCGCCGGAATTGTCGGGACTGCCGTCGTTGACCAGGATGATTTCCAGGCCACCCTCGGGCTTCAGCGCAGATAGTTCCGCGACCACCTGACCGATGGTGTTGGCGCCCCGGTAGACGGGGATGACGATCGTTAAGCCAATGGGGGTCAGGCCTGGCATGGTGGTCATGGTTTCTCCGCGATCGCCAGCACCGACCCGCCGAAGGGCAGTACGAAGGGCAGGTGCCGTTCGATGTCCGTTGTGGCATGCAAAATGGCATCGAGCCATGGCGGAAACGGGGCAACGTCGGAGGTTGCCTCGCCCCGAGCCAGAAGTTTGCGCTGGAGGATCATGAGGGGGAGCAGGAGGCTGTTCCAGTAGTGGGTGCGGATGCGGGTGAAGCCGGCTTGTCGCAGCATTTCGGCGGTTTGGGTGGCGGTCTGGCGGCGCACATTGTGCACACGGCGGTCATGGGCGGACAGCATCCAGGTGTAGGCGGGCATGTTGATGATGAGGATGCCGCCGGGTTTCAGGGTTCTTTTCAGTTCTTCGAGCGCCTGCGTTGGGTCGACCGCGCCGTGGCACAGGACGTCGGCCGAGACTGTGGCGTCGAAGGCGTTGTCGGCGAAGGGGATGCTGTTGACGCTGCCCCTTGCGATGGGCGCTTGCGACTTCGTGTGCGCTCTGAGCGCGGCTTGCGCGGCCCATTCGATGCCGGTGGTTCGCAGGTCCGATCGGTGGGTTCTCAGGTAGGCCAGGAACCCGCCAGTGCCGCAGCCGGCGTCCAGGACACTGCCCCTTACGTTTGTTAGCGAGCCGAGCAGACGGGCGTGGAGGGCGCGATACCACCACATCCGGTCCTCTGCGGCGTCCATCAGCGCGTATTCGGCTGGTTCCATTAACACGTCATGGCGATTGAGAGCTGGCAGTCCATCCACGGTGATTGCCCCGGAGAGAAATTCGCCGCAAGGGAGGGGGATGACACGTTCGCTGGCGATTCCGCGCGTCCTGACCGACAACGCCGCCGACACGGTGCGCGCCATCGGGCTGGTGGCGGTAGCCTATATGGTCCTCTCGATCGGAGACGCCGCCGCCAAATGGGCAGTGCTCGCCGCCGGCGTGGCCTGGGCGATGCTCTGGCGCGGGGTGTTCGGCGCGGCGGCGGTGTTCGCGGTGACCGCCACGCGAGGCAGTGTCGGCGGCTGGCGGCGAGTCAGGCCAGTGCGCTGGAAAATGGTGCTGTGGCGGGCGGCGCTGTCGTCGTTCACCTCGGTTTCCTGGTATTTGTCCTGGCGGGAGATGAAGCTCGCCGACACCTACGCGCTGGGGTTTACCGCGCCGCTGATCATGACTCTGCTGGCGATCCCCATGCTGGGGGAGAAAATCCGCTGGCGGCGGATGCTGTCGACGCTGCTGGGGTTCTCCGGCGTGCTGGTGATGCTGCGGCCCGGCGGAGACTTGTGGACGCCGGCGCTGCCGTTGCTCATGGCCGGCATCGTGACCATGGCCATAACCCGCATCATGGCGCGGCAGCTGTCGCTGACCGAGACGCCGGAGTGCCAGGCGTTCTGGCTGATGGTCTCGCACACCGCGGCGGGGGTGTTGCTGTTGGAGTTGTTCCCGCCGGGGTTGGTGGGGGATCCGGTGGTATGGGTGGCGCTGGCGTTTTTGGGCGTGTCCAGTGGGTTGGCGCATTGCGTGTTTACGTTCGCGTATGGGCTGGCGCCGGTTTCGGCTCTGGCGCCGTATGAATATACGATGCTGATCTGGGGCGGGGCGGCTGGGTTTGTTGTGTTTGGGGAGGCGCCTTCTTGGAGCACTCTGGCCGGGGCGGGCATTGTTGCAGGGGCTGGGTTGTACAATTTACACCGGGAGAGGGTGCGGCGGGCCGAGGAGGGGCGGTGACTACCCTGCCCCCCTACGGGAAATGCCGACGGATGCCGGGTGGATATGACATGGGGCATAGACCCTAAAGAGTTGGTGGCCGTCGGGGCCTTTTTTGATCGCCTCGGAGAACCCCTTCCTATTTGACGATAAGTCCTAGACCAGCCGAGCCTGCCGCACCGCCGCGGCGATGAAACTCGCGAACAGGGGGTGCGGTTCGAAGGGCTTCGATTTCAGCTCCGGATGGTATTGCACACCCACGAACCATGGGTGGCCTGGAAGCTCCACGATCTCCGGCAGCTCCCCATCGGGCGACATGCCGGAGAAGCGCAATCCGGTCGCCTCCAGCTGTGTCCGATAGTTGACGTTCACCTCGTACCGGTGCCGGTGGCGTTCCTCGATCGACGCGGCGCCACCGTAAATGGATCGCACCAGCGACCCTTCGGCCAGCACTGCCGTGTAGGCACCGAGCCGCATGGTGCCGCCGAGGTCGCCGCCTTCCTCGCGTTTGACCACCGTGTTGCCCTGCGTCCACTCGGTCAGCAGGCCGACCACGGGGGTGTCGCAGGGGCCGAACTCGGTGGACGACGCCTCGGGCATGCCGGCCAGATCGCGGGCGGCCTCGATCACCGCCATTTGCATGCCGAAGCAGATGCCGAAGAACGGCACCTTGCGTTCCCGGGCGAATCGTACCGCCTCTATCTTTCCGAACGTGCCGCGTTCGCCGAAGCCGCCGGGGACGAGGATGCCGTGCACCCCTTCCAGCCGCAGTACGGCGTCGGGTTTTTCGAAAATTTCGCTGTCCACCCAATCCAGCTTGACGTTCACCCGGTTGGCGATGCCGCCATGGGTGAGGGCCTCGCCCAGGGATTTATAGCTGTCCAGCAGGTTGGTGTACTTGCCGACGATGGCGATGCGGACTTCGCCCTCGGCGGTGGTCATGGCGTCGACGATTTTCTGCCAGCGGGACAGATCGGGTTCCGTGTCGAACGGCAGGCGGAAATGCCGCAGCACTTCCCGGTCCATGCCTTCCTTGTGGTAGGCGATGGGCACGGAATAGATCGGCGAAACGTCCAGCGCCGGGATCACGGCTTCCGCCCGCACGTTGCAGAAGGAAGCGATCTTGCGCCGTTCGGCCTCCGGTATCTCCCGCTCGCAGCGACATAGCAGCATCTGCGGCTGGATGCCGACGTTCAGCAGTTCCTTGACCGAGTGTTGCGTCGGCTTGGTTTTCAGCTCCCCTGCCGATTTGATGTAGGGCACCAGCGTGAGGTGCACGAACATCGACGCCTCCGGCCCCAGCTCATTGCCAAGCTGCCGGATGGCTTCCAGGAACGGCAGGCTTTCGATGTCGCCGACGGTGCCGCCGATCTCCACCAGGATGAAATCGTAGCTCTCGGTGTCGCGGCGCACGGCGCATTTGATAGCGTCGGTGATGTGCGGGATGACCTGCACGGTGGCGCCGAGGTATCCTCCCGCACGCTCCTTGGCGATCACGTCGGCGTAGATGCGTCCGGTGGTGGTGTTGTCGCGCTGGGTGGCATGCACGCCGGTGAAACGCTCATAGTGTCCCAGATCCAGGTCCGTCTCGGCGCCGTCGTCGGTGACGAACACCTCCCCATGCTGGGTGGGGCTCATGGTACCGGGATCGACGTTCAGATAGGGATCGAGCTTGCGCAGCCGCACCTTATAGCCTCGGGCCAGCAGCAGCGCGCCGAGGGCCGCCGAGGCAATTCCCTTGCCCAGGGAGGAGACCACGCCGCCAGTGATGAATACAAACCGCGTCATGGGCGTCCCGTATACGTGGCCGACTCGGGTGGGGGGAAGCCCACCCAAGCATTATTATCCGGCGGTGGATGAAAACTTTACGACGCGGCTCAGTTGGTCGGCACGGCCGGCTTCGCGGGCGGCGGCGGCACGGAGGGCGCGGTACTGGACGCAGGCGCCGAATCGAGCAGCGACCGCTGCGGTCCCGTGGCGCCGCGGTTCATTAGCGCGAGGGTCAATGACAGCAGCATGAAGATGGCCGCCAGAATGGCCGTGGTCCGGGTCAGCAGGTTGGCGGTGCCGCGGCCGGACATGAACGAGCCCATGCCCTGGGAGGTTCCGATGCCCAGCCCACCGCCCTCGCTGCGCTGAATCAGGACGACCCCGATCAGTGCCAGGGTGACGAACAGGTGGATGATCAGCAGAACAGTACTCAACGAGCGGGTCCCCTCAGAGGGAAAGGCAGCGGAAATGGGCGTGGGTGCGCGCGGGTTCTAGCGGCGGGGTCCGGGCGGGTCAAACAGGCATACGTATATGGCAGGGCCCCGAATCCAAGTTCATGCGTTCTGACCATTAAGCCGGCGTTCGATGTAGTCAGTGGTCCATGCGGCTGTCTTGCGTCGAAGCTTGATGGATTTCTTGTCGGTAGCGGATCGGACGAGGTTAAGCGCGAAGTGGCGCACGACGGCCATGTTCCTGGCGCCGAAGCCTTTTCTCAATCGCGACTGGTCCTCGTTGAAGGTGACATCGAGAACCCAGTGCAAGCTGTTCTCGATCCCCCAATGGCCGCGCACCGCCTGTCCCGCTCGTTCGGCGCCGAGTATGGCGGAGGAGATATAGTAGCGGGTTTCGCTATGTTTGTTCTGTCCGCGTTGGACCTGTGCACGAACGCGCACGATGCTGGCGGCGTCCGGCAGGCGTAATTCGCCCGGAAAGCGGCGATCGCCGGACAGCCAGTCGACTTCGCGGATCACGTCGATGTCGCGTTGCTCGATCCTGCCATGCCCCTTGTCGTGTTCGGTGTGGGTATCGATCGAACCGGCGGGGGCGTTGGCGAAGCAGGCCTCGATATCGGCGCGCAGGTTGGGCTGATTGGCCTTCACCGCGAGGAGATAGTCGGCACCAGCGTCTCGGATGGCGCCTGCGATGGTGCCGTTGGTGGCGATGGCGTCGATGGAAACCAGCGCCCCGCGCAACCGCTCGCCCTCGGCCAGCCGTGCCAGCAGGACCGGGATGGCGCTGAGCTCGTTGGATTTATCCGCCACCGCCTCTTGCCCGAGCACCAGGTGGGAGGTGGTGGCGAAGGCGGAAACCAAGTGGAGCGGCGCCTCGCCGGCGGCTCGATCGTGACTGCGCCGGGAGGTCTTGCCGTCGATGGCGACGAAGTCCGGCCGATCGGGCCAAGTATCGCGTACCCAGGCGGTGAAGGCGGCCTGGAACAATTCCGGGCTAATGCGGTTCATCAGGATGGTGAGCCAACGACCGCCGGGGACGCCGTGTATGTAGGGGCAATGGCGGCGCAGGAAGTCGAGATGGGCCTCGCCCCAGGCGGCGATATCGTCGTAATCGTCGCAATCGGCGATGGTGCCGCAAACGACGAGGAAAAGGATCTCTGCCAACGGATGCAGGATCCGGCGCACATCGCGCGGATCGTCGATCGCGGAGAAATGCTCCAGCAGGACCGAGAGACGGGGTTTTGCAGGCGGCGTGACGACCTCGGTGAGCATGGCATGTGGCTCCGAATCCAAACATGCCGTATCGAATCAACCAAAGGTTGCGTTGTCCAGCGCCTGTAACATGAGTTCGGGGCCCTGGCTTATAGGCTCCCCCCTTGGAGCGCGGACGATCTCGCGGCATGTTGCGGTCCTTGCTCATTTGTTCGATTCCGCCGGTCTGGCTGGCAAAGGACACGCAATTGGCCGAACTGATCCGCCCACAGGACCGCGATTTGTTCGATGAGGCAGGCTATCTGCGGCGCAATCCCGCACTCGTCGAAGCGATCGCAGACCGCATCGTCGAAAGCGCCTGGGACCGTTACGATAAGCACGGCAGGCGCGAAGGGCGTCTACCCAACGACGTCGATCCGGAGTTCTACTTGGCGGCCTATCCCATCGTGGCGGCCGACCTTGGCCGAGCGCCGAATCGTGGCGACGCCGCGGCCCACTTTATCCGTTTCGGCCGAGCCCGAGGCTATCTTCCGCACGCCCAGGCCGCTCGGCCGGACGATCCAGGAGCGGTCGCTTCACCATTTGGCGGCGGCTGGACCGATCGGGCCGATGCACTGGATCTGATACAGAACCGCTTCGACCTCGGCCGCATCACCGTCCGTCAGGCGGACCGGCTGCGGTCCTGGGTGCGGAACGGTTTTGTGGTGCTGGATTTGACGACGGCGTCAGACTGCCTAATGCCCGCGGCACTGGCGTTGGAACAGATCTTCGCGGGCGCGGTCCCCGATACGGTCTTTCGCTGCCCAGCCATGGGGGCGGACCCGATGGGGTGGGTCCCGGAACTGACGCCCCATCCTGCGGCGGCGCTGGACGTCCACCATTTGTCGAAGGCCGTTCGTTCGCTGATCCTGGCGCCGCCGGTCGCGGGGTTCCTGATGCAGCTGTTCGACAGCCCGCTGCACGTTACCGCCAGTGAGGGTGTGTTGCGGCCCATCCTGCGCCTGCCACGGCAAGATTCGGCGCTCATGGGTCATTCCGCGCAGCGCCTGTTCGTCGGTATCTGGTTCGGGCTGGACGACCCACCCTCGGGTGAGGCGTTGCATGTGTATCCCGGCAGCCACCGGTTGCCTGACTTCAAGTATGGGGAACGGTACAAGTCTGTGGAGGAAGCGCGTCGCATGGCCGAGGGAGGATTGGCCGAACAGGAAGCCCGCCACACCGAACAAATGTTGACCTCGATCCGCCGGGGCGGATTGGAACGCCTGCCGCTCGCGCCGCCGCACGGTTCGGTTGTGATTTGGCACCCGGATCTGACGTACGAAATAACCCCGGCCGTGGGGTTGGACGTGCGGCGCGGGATCAGAGCCTGGATTTGTCCTCGCTATTCCACGCCGCTCTACTCCGAACGCATCGCCACCAGGCTGCATACTCAGGACGGGCATTCCTTCACCACCGGGATATACCCGGAGCGGGAACCGCTGGATTGAGGGAATCGCTGCTCGCGCGCACCGCGCGGGGCGCCGGCTGGGTGATGGCCTGGCGGCTGGGGATGCGGGTCCTCGGGCTGGTCAGCACCTTGGTACTGGTTCGCCTGCTGGCACCGGCCGACTTCGGCCTGATCGCGCTGGCAACGGGATTCATGCAATCGGTGGACGGGCTCATGAGTCTGGGCACCGAGGAAGCGGTCATCCGTACCGAATCGCCCGATCGCGGCGTTTACGAAACCGCTTTCACCCTAACCGCCTTGCGCGGCCTGATCGCCAGCCTGCTGGTGGCATTGGCCGCCTTCCCGGTCGCCCGCTTCTTTGGCGATGCCCGGCTAGGGCCGGTGCTCCTGGTGGTGGCGTTGCTGCCGCTGCTGGATGGGGTGGGCAATATCGGCGCGGTGGATTTCCGGCGGGAGATGACCTTTCATAAGGAGTTCGCGTTGATGGTGCTGCCCAAGCTGGGGGGCATTCTGGTGGCGATCCTGGCGGCTTTCCTGTTGCGCAGCTATGTTGCCCTGTTGTGCGGCATGCTGGTCAACCGCTCTTTGCGCACGGTTATGACCTACGTCATGCATCCTTTCCGGCCGCGTTTGAGCCTGAAGGCTTGGCGGGCATTGTTTGGCTACTCGGCTTGGACCTGGGCACTGAGTCTGGCGGTACTGCTGCGCGACAGGAGCGATAATTTGATCCTGGGCCGCCTGACGGGAACCGCGACGTTGGGCTTCTACAGCGTGGGTGCCGAAATCGCGGCGCTCCCGATGACCGAACTCATTGAGCCGCTGGGGCGAGCGTCGTTTTCCGGGTTCGCGGCGGCGCGGCACGAGAGGATGGAGGTGCGGGAGACGTTCCTGCGATTGATCGGGTTTTCGGCATTGCTGGCTTTACCCGTGGGCCTGGGGCTGTCGCTGGTGGCGGCGCCGCTGACCCGTTTAGCACTGGGACCGGGATGGGATCAGGCGGTGCCGGTGTTGCAAGTGATGGCCGTCGCAGGGACGATGCTCCTGTTCGGGCATCTGAGTCAGCATCTTCTGAGCGCACATGCCCTGTTGGGCCGCGTGGTGGGTATCACGTTGGCTGGCGCGGCGGTGCGGGTGGGGTTGCTGCTGGCGCTGATCCCTGGATACGGCGTGAAGGGAGCGGCGGTGGCGGCCGGGGTGGCGATCTGCATCGAACAGGGCCTGTTAGTGGTAACCGCGTTGCGGCATTTCGGGATTGGGTTGGGAACGCTGGCGGGACAGGTCTGGCGGCCGGCGCAGGCGGCGGCGGCGATGGCTGTTGTACTTTGGATCGCTGGGCTTGGGTGGGTACCCGCCGCCCCGGGCGGTGCGTTGGGGCAGTTGATTGCCCCAGTGGCGGTCGGCACCATGGTGTTTACGGCAACACTGCTCGGAGCTTGGTTGGCGTCCGGACGCCCCGGGGGGGCCGAGGCCGATGTGTTGCGATGGACGCTCAAGAGGCGATCCGCGTAGCCGGATATTCGCGTACCCCTTGCCTTTCCGGCCCGGCTGCGCGACGCTACGCCATCAACCCGATCATCTCTGACCAACCAGCGAGGCTGCCGTGAACGACACAGCAATCGTGACCGATTCCGTGAAACGCTTTAAATGGGTGGGCACCCGCCCCATCCGTCCGGACGGCGTTCCCAAGGTGACGGGGCGCGCCCAGTATGGCGCCGACCTCAAGCTGCCGGGCATGATCTACGGCAAGGTGCTGCGCTCCCCGCATGCGCATGCGCGCATTATCTCGATCGACACGTCCGCCGCCGAGAAGCTGCCGGGCGTGAAGGCCGTCATGACCTCCGCCGACCTGCCGCAGCAGAAGTTCGACTACATCGGGCCGGAGCGCGTCGCCGTTAACTTCTGGCACGTGACCCGCAACATCATGGCGCGGGAAAAGGCGCTGTATGAGGGGCACGCGGTCGCCGCCGTCGCCGCCATCAGCAACAGCATCGCCGAAGAAGCGCTGTCGCTGATCAAGGTCGAGTACGAGGTCCTGCCGCACGTTATCGACGTGGACGAAGCGATGTCCCCCGACGCTCCCTTGCTGTTCGAGGACATGATCACCCGCGGTATCGAACCCGCCCCGACCAAGCCGTCCAACATCTCCAAGAAGCTGTCCTTCGCCATGGGCGATGTGGATGCCGGTTTCGCCGCTTCCGACGTGGTAATGGAGCACTCGTTCAAGACCGCCGCGGTGCATCAGGCCTACATCGAGCCGCACGCCTGCGTCGCGAAGTATGAGGCCGACGGCCAGTGCGAAATCTGGTCCTCCAGTCAGGGCCACTTCCAGATGCGCGCCCTCACGGCGCAGATCATGGGCGTGCCGCTGGGCGATCTGCGCGTCACCCCGGCGGAAATCGGCGGCGGTTTCGGCGGCAAGACGGTGACCTACCTCGAACCGGTCGCCGCGACGCTGTCCAGGAAGGCCGGCTTACCGGTGCGCCTGATGATGAGCAGGGAGGAAGTGTTCCGCGCCTCCGGCCCGACCTCCGGCTCGTCGATGTGGGTCAAGATCGGCGTCAAGAACGACGGCACGATCATGGCGATGGATGGCATCTTCAAGTTCCAGGCCGGTGCTTTCCCGGGCTCGCCGGTGATGAACGGGTGCCTGTGCTGCTACGCTCCGTATGACGTCCCAAACCAGCGGGCGGTCGGTTGGGACGTGGTCAGCAACCGACCGAAGGCGGCCGCTTACCGAGCACCCGGCTCGCCGATCGCCAGCTTCGCGGTCGAGAGCGTGATCGACATGTGCGCCAAGAAGATCGGCATGGACCCGCTGGCGCTGCGGCATAAGAACGCCTGCCGCATCGGCACCCCGACCCTTGCCGGCCCGAAGCATGCGCACGCCGGTTACATCGAAACGGTCGAGGCGCTGCAGAAGCACCCCGCCTATCAGGTGAAGCTGGGGCCGAACCAGGGCCGCGGCGTGGCCTCGGGCTACTGGTTCAACGGCGGCGGCGAATCCTCCGCCACCATCCAGGTTAACAACGACGGCACCGTACTGGTGGCCACCGGCAGCCCGGACATCGGCGGTTCGCGCGCCTCCATGGCGATCATGGCGGCGGAAACGCTGGGCGTGGATTACAATCAGGTGCGGGCGATCGTGGCCGACACGGCTTCCGTTGGCTACACGCATGTCACCGGCGGCTCGCGCGTGACCTTCGCCACCGGCACCGCCGTGGTGAACGCCACCAAGACCATCGTGAAAACGATGATCGAGCGCGCGGCGATGATCTGGGGCGTCGATCCGGAAGGCGTGATCTGGGAAGACGGCTATGCCAAGCCCGCCGGCTCCAACGTCGGCGACTTCAAGCCGCTGTCGGTGCGGGACATCGCGTCCAAGGCGGCAGCGACGGGCGGGCCGATCACGGCATCGGCCGGCGTCAACGCGGGCGGCCAAGCCCCCGGCTTCGCCACCCAGTTCTGCGACGTGGAAGTGGACCCGGAGACGGGGAAAGTGACCATCCTGCGCTTCGTGGCGGCTCAGGACGTCGGCCGCGCGATCCATCCTGCCTATGTGGAAGGCCAGATCCACGGCGGCATCGTGCAGGGCATCGGCTGGGCGCTGAATGAGGAATACATCTACAACGCCAAGGGGCAACTCGATAATCCGGGCTTCCTCGACTACCGTTGCCCGGTGTCGTCCGACCTGCCGATGCTGGACGCGGTGCTGGTGGAAGTGCCCAACCCGACGCACCCCTACGGTGCCAAGGGCGTGGGCGAGGTCTGCATCTGCCCGCCGATGGCGGCGATCGCCAATGCGATCGAAAACGCCACTGGCAAGCGCCTGAGCGACCTGCCGATGTCTCCGCCTAAGGTTCTGGCGGCTCTTTCGGCCTGAGTACGGCTTTGGAACCGGCCCGCGTCGTCTTCACCAGCGGCTTCGCCGCCCGTTACACCAAGGGTGTGCGGGAGTTCGAGGTCCAGGCGAAGACGATGCGGGACGTGATCAAGGCGATGGACGACCTCTTCCCTGGGCTAGGGTTCCACCTGGAGGAAGAAACGACCCTCGCCATCAACGGCGAGTACCACGAGACCGGCATCTTCCAGCCGGTCCCGCCGGGGGCGGAGGTTTTTTTCATTCCGCGGATCGAGGGGGGATGAGATGACCGACATCGTCGATCGGCCCATCAAGGCGAGTCAATTACCGTCGGAGTTGCGGGAGGGGACGATATGCCATTTCGTCCGGCAACCGAGGTGATCGCCGAATTTCGTCGCATCGCGGATGAATCCTAGATACTCGAGGCAGTTCAACGCTGCGTTTCGTCGCCTCTCCACGGTTGAAAAACAAGCAGTCGCCGATACCGGGAACTGCCTCGACCCCCAGATCCTGTAGGCGCCGAGCCAGCTTACGCCCACCCCAGGCTGGGTGGGTATCGCGCAGCGTCACGATCTGGGCCTCGATCGTGGCGGTGCTGCGCCGCGGGCTCGGGAGGGGACGGCACGAGCGGTCCTTCAGGCCCGCCACACCCTCGGCACGGTATCGTCGCCGGTAGAGGTATCCCGTCTCCCGGCTGATGCCGAACCGGCGGCGGAGCTCCGTCATGCTCACCCCTTTCTGCTCAGCCAAACGAACAAACTCCAGACGGCTGTCCATGATCGTTCCCGACTTCCAAGGCATCGCGGTGCTCCGTTGCACCGACGATCCTAAAGTGTCAGGAAAATCTCCGGTCACCTGTCAGGAATGTGTCCGGTCTAAACACATGCGCCCGCCATGACAGGTGGTACAGGGACGGAGGCGGCTAAAACCCTACTTACAAGCCGTCACCATAATCTCCACCAGCACCGCCGGAGCAGCCATCTCGGACTGCACGCAGGCGCGAACCGGCGCGCCCTCGGGCGGCAGCCACGGGGTCCAGATCTCGTTCATCGCGGCGCGCTGGGTGATGTCCTTCACCCAGATGATCGCCTGCAACAGGCGGGTCTTGTCGGTGCCGTGCAATTCCAGCATCGCGTCGATCTGTTCCAGCACATCCGCCGTCTGGCCCTTGATGTCCTTGCTGGTATCGCGGGCGGTGATGCCCGGCAGGTAGACGAATCCGTGGTATTCGACGGCTTTCGACAGGATGGGACCGGGTTCGGTGCGGATGATCTTGGCCATGGACTGCTCCCAATAAGGCTGCGTGTCCGGGCGTTCTAAGGCATGCCGCGACAGCAGGCCAGAGCATCCCTTGACCCCCCGTACCGCCCCGCATATGGCTGCGCACAATCCAGGGAGAAAAACCTCATGATCCGGATCGTCCTCGTCATACTCGCAATCTGCCTCGGCACCGCCGCCCAGGCCGACACCATCCGCTTCGGCGCCATCCTGCCCCTGACGGGCCCCGGCGGCCTGATTGGTACGCAGCAGAAACTCGGCATCCAGTTCGCGCTGGACAAGATCAACGCCAAGGGCGGCGTGCGCGGCAACCAGATCGAGGTCACGTTCGAGGACAACCAGGGCAAGCCGGACCAGTCCGTGCTCAGCTTCAACAAGCTGGTCGATTTGCAGCATTTGCCGATGATCTTCACCAGCTTCTCCGGTCCCTCACTGGCCATGGCGCCGCTGGCCACCCGCAAGAAGGTGCTTCTGATCAACGCCGGGGCGCAAGCCGACGCGCTGGCCAAGGCTTCTCCGTACCTGCTGAACACGCTGCCGACCCTGGGCGATGAGGCCGGCATTCTCACCCGCTGGCTGGCCAAGAACGGCAAGAAGAAGGCCGCGATCCTGTTCGAGAACAGCGCCGCCGGCATCTCCGGCCGCGACAACTACATCGCCACCTACACCGCCGCCGGCGGTACCGTGGTGGCGCAAGAGCCGTCGCAGTTTGGCCAAACCGACTTCCGCCCGGCGCTGCTGAAACTCGCCGACTCCCACCCCGACGTGATGATGGTGTCGATCACCGCCGCCGTGCAGCAGATGGCGCAGCAGTTCGCCCAGATGGGCGTGACCTTCCAGGTCGCCGGCACCACCTTCTTCCAGGACCCCGCCCTGATTAACGACCCGGCCGCCGAGGGCTTCCTGCACACTCAGCTGCAAAGTCAGGTCCCGCCCGAACTCGCCGCCGAATTTAAGGTGAAATACAACGCGGAGATGGAATTCTTTGTCCGCCAGTACTACACCGCCGCCAACATCCTGTTCACCGCGTTGGACAAGGTGCTGGCCGAGGGCAAGCCGGTCACCGGCGAAAACCTGCGCGACACCATCCTAAAGATCAAGAAGTTCGAGGGGCTGGTGCCGGTGGTGTTCAACACCAACACCGCCACCGTGCCCTTCGACATGCGCGTCATTCGCAACAAGCAGGACCTGCTGCTGGAAGAGCTGAAATAGGCACTTTCCGGTGCTTGCACTACAGCTTCTGGTCAACGGCCTGGTCACCGGCTGCGCCCTCGGCGTGGTCGCGGTCAGCTTCGGACTGATCTACGCAACGACGAAGCTGTTCCACGTGGCGCATGCCGGGGTTTACACCCTGGCAGGCTACCTCGCCTGGTCGCTGGTGCAGCGCGGCGTCCCGGATATCGCCGCTTTACTGCTGGCGATGGCCGCCGCCGCCGCGCTCGGGGCGGCGATCCAGGGCATCCTGTATGCGGAACTGGAGCGGCGGCGCGCCACGCATCTGGTGGTGCTGATCGCATCCCTCGGCACCCTGGCGGTGATGCAGAACGTCATCGCCGCCGTCTACACGCCCAACATCCTGCAATTCCCCCTGCCCTGGAGCAGCCGGATGGTGGCCTTCGCGGGCGTGCGCCTGACCTGGACGCAAATTCTGACGGTGGTCGTCTGCCTCGGTGCCTTCTGCGGCATCATGTGGTTCTCCCACCGTACCATCCTGGGGAAACAAATCCGCGCCGTGGCATCGAACCCGTTCCTGGCGGAGATCACCAGGCTGCGCCCGCACCGGGTTTACGTCACCGTGGTAGCCATCGGATCGGCCGTGGTGGCTTTGCCGGGCGTGCTGGTGCCGTTGGACCTGGGCTTGCAGCCCTACGGCGGCATCACGCCTTTGCTAACCGCGACCATCGCCATGATCGCGGGCGGCATCGGCAGCATTGGCGGATCGTTCCTGCTGGCCGTCGGCATCGCCGTGCTACAGAACATGTCGCTGCTGATCATGCCCGGCGAATGGAGCATCGGGGTCACCTTCGGCATCTTCATCATCTTCATGCTGTTCAGGCCCACGGGCCTGTTCACGAGGCGCTGAGGCATGGATTTCCTCTGGTCATACATCGCCCTCGCCGAGATCTACGTGCTGCTCGGCCTCTCCACCAACCTGCTGGTCGGCATCGCGGGCATTTTCACCGTGTCGCAGGCGGCAGTGTTTGGCGTTGGCGCCTACATCGTGGCGTTCTGCCTGATGCACGACATCATGGGTTTCGTTCCGGCCTTGCTGGTCGCGGCCGCCTGCTGCGTGGTGCTGAACGTTTTGGTGACCCTGCCGTCGTTGCGCGTGTCCGGCGATTATTTCGTGGTGACGTCGTTCGGCATCCAGCTGCTCGCCACCGCCGTGTTCGTGAACTGGACCGCTGGCACCGGCGGTGCCAACGGTCTGCCCGGCATTCCGCCCCCCGATCTGTTCGGGTTCGCGCTGGAATCCAACGAACAATTGGTGCTGCTGACGACCGCTGGCTCCGGCCTGGGGTGCCTCGCCTTCTGGCTGATCATGCGAGCCCCGTTCGGGCGCCTGCTGCGCGCCATACGTGAGGACGAACTGGCCGTCGCCGCCGCCGGTAAGGGCGTGCTGCGCGCCAAGGTCTCCGCCGCTGCTTTGGCCGGCGCCTTCGCCGGCAGCGCGGGCGGGCTATACGCGACGTTCCTGAGCTTCGTGGACCCGTCGTCCTTCGATCTGGATGCGTCGATCCTGCTGTTGACCATGGTGGTGGTGGGCGGCGCGCGCACGTTGGCGGGGTCGGTGATCGGGCCTTTTCTGCTGCTGGCGCTGCCGCAGGTGTTGTCGCTGATCGAGATCCCCACCAGCATCGCCGCCTCGGCTCGCCAGCTCATTTACGGGCTGCTGCTGATCGCCTTCATGCTGTTCCGGCCGCAAGGCCTGGCGGGTGAGAAGCTATGAACCCGCCTTATCTGCAAGCTGAGGGCCTGGAGGTCGCGTTCGGCGGTCTGCGCGCGTTGCAGGATTGCTCCTTCACCATCGAGCAGGGCCGCATCACCTGCCTGGTCGGGCCGAACGGCGCGGGCAAAACCACCATCTTCAACGCCATCACCGGCTTCCTGAAACCGCAGGAAGGATCGGTGTCCTTCAAAGGGCGCTCGCTGGACGGCCTGAAACCGCAGGACATCGTCGCCGCCGGCATTGCACGCAGCTTCCAGAACCTGCGCCTGTTCCAGGACCTGACGGCATTGGACAACGTCCTCGTCGCCCTCCCCAATATGGCCGGCGAGGAACCGATCGGTGCGATATTCCGCCCCCTGCACGCGTCCCGAGCGCTGAAGCGCCGGCGGGAAGAGGGCCGGGAGATTCTGGCGCATGTTGGTCTGACCGACCGAGCAAACGAGTTCGTGCGCAACCTGTCCTACGGCGAGCAGAAACTGCTGACCATCGCCCGTTTGTTGGCGACAGGCGCTGAGTTGCTGCTGCTGGACGAACCCGCCTCCGGCTTGTCCGCCGGCGCGCTGGAGGCGGTGATGGCGCTACTGCGCCGCCTGCAATCCGACGGCAAAACCCTACTGGTGGTTGAGCACAACACCCGCGTGGTGCAGAAAATCGCCGACGACGTGCTGTTCCTGCATCAAGGGCATCTGATGGCACAGGGCACGCCGGAGCGCATCATCTCCGACCCGGCGCTGGCGGAAATCTACTTCGGCGGGGCAATCTGATGGTTTTGCGTCTGTCAGGCGTGGCCGCCGGCTACGGGCCGAAAACGGTCGTTTCCGACGTGTCGTTCGCGTTGGAACCTGGGCAGATACTCGCGTTCCTCGGTCATAACGGCGCCGGCAAGACCACCACGCTGAAGGCGATCATGGGGCTGCTGCCGTTGCGCGGCGGTGCGGTGGAATTCGATGGTCGTTCGCTGGGCCGAACCTCCGTCGCCGACCGGGTGGCGATGGGTCTGCGGCTGCTGCCGGAGGGGCGCGGCATTTTCCCCGACCTGTCGGTGGAGGAAAATATCGACGTCGTCGCAGCCCGCAACGTCGTACCCGGCGCGATGTTCGACATTCCCGCCATCTACAAGCTTTTTCCCGTGCTGGATGAACGCCGCGACACCCGCTCCGGCAGTCTCAGCGGCGGGCAGCAACAAATGCTGGCGATGTCGCTGGCGATCCTGGGTTCGCCACGCTGTTTGCTGCTGGACGAACCCTCGATCGGCCTGGCCCCGAACCTGGTGGAGCGCATGTTCGAGCAGGTGCACGACGTCTGCAAATCGCACGCCATGACGGCAGTGCTGGTGGAACAAAACGTCGCCGCCGCGATGAAAATCGCCGACCGCGTCATCATCATGAACAATGGCGTTATCGTGTTCGACGGTCTCCCGGACGAGGCTCGCGCCTCGGATTTCTGGAGCTATTTCTGACATGGAGACCGAAGCGCTGCTGAGCCGCTATAGGGAGCTGCGCGGCTTCGTCACGGAATACCAGACCGTCGCGATGAATTCCGTGCCCGCCTCGGCGATGATGGAGTATGCGAAACGGATCGGGCTCGTGCAAGCCGGCATGTTGCACCCAAGCAGTCCGGCCGAAATGACTCTGGTATTCGACCTTGCGGTGCACACCGCGCCGGAGGGGCGATCCCGCGCCATCGACCGCATCGCGAAACAACGCAAACTGCCGCCCGACAGCTTGGAATCAATGGTCATGCAGGCGTTGCAAAACGCCTTGTTCACCGTGTGGCGCGTCGAGGGACCGCGCGAAACCGCCGGCATTCCGGCGCAGGATGTATTACGCAAACAGTCGTTCTGGTTGATGGACGAATGGCTCGCCAAATCCGCCAAACCGGGGGAACGCTTTGTCGCCCGCCTCGCCGACCTCGGGGAATACCGGGTCAGCTGCGGGGCGATCGTACCGGTCAATGACGATGTCTTCCAGTTAGCGGCCGCCGATACCCGCACCTTCCAGGCCGCCAACACGGAGGCCATCCTGCGCGACCGCCGCTTCGCCGAGGCCTTCTACCGCGCGGCCATCAAGGGTGGGGCAATGCGCGGGGTAGCGTTCCGGGTGCCTGGGGAAGCCTAAATCCCATCGACTTTCGCCCACGAAAAGCGGCACACTCCTCCCAACCAATAAAAGGAGTGCGTCCATGCGATCCTGGATCCATCATGCCAAAGGCCGCCATGTGCGTCAGGCCCGCGTCGGCCTGGGCGATTTGCGGGAGGAGCATATCAGCCGCCAGGGCTTCTTCGGCCCCGTCGGCATGGTCTACCGCGAATTCGGCCCCAATGAGATCGTCCGCGTCGAGGGCACCCTGGTCCCCCGTCGCGTCGCCGACACCACCCGAGCGGAACCCTCCGACCTGAGCGATCCGCGCGGCGGGCCGGAGGTGTTTCTGTCCAACGCCGATGTCTCGGTTGGGATCAGCCGGCGAAGCGTCGCGATGCCATATGCCTACCGCGACACCGATGGCGACCTGCTGTATTTCGTGCACCAGGGCACCGGCATGTTCGCCACCGAGTTCGGTCGGTTGCCGTATGAACCCGGCGATTACGTGCTGATCCCCAAGGGCATCACCTTCAGCGTCATGCCCTCCCCCGGGAAAAGCCACATGCTGGTGATCGAGTCCCCTGCCCCGCTGTCGCTGACGGAACACAAGCAAACCGGCCGGCACATGCCGGTCGATCCCACCGTGCTGGTGCTGCCGGAGATCTGCGATTACGGCTTCCCCATCCGGAACGAATACGAACTGCGGGTAAAACACGGCGGCGAGCACAGTTCGATCTTCTACCGGGGAAACCCGTTGGTCTCGGTCGGCTGGAAGGGCGATCTGTTCCCCTACAAGCTGAACATCCGCGACATCATCCCGATCAGTTCGGATCGCATCCACATCGCTCCGGCGGCGTGGTGCACGTTCGAGGCTTCCGGTTTCGTCGTCATTACGTTCGTGCCACAGATGGCGGTGGCGGATTTGAACGCCGAGGAACTGCCGTCCTACCACCGCAACGTCGACAACGATGAAAGCGTGTTCGTGCATCACGACGCCGGCAGCGCCCGCAAGCCGGGAACCCTGTCGCACACCCCGCAAGGCATCCTACACGGCGCCGACGAGGCAACCCGAGCCGCGTTCCAGGCTCGAAGGGTGCCGGGCATGCGACGGACTTTGTGCGGGGTGAGCGTGGATAGCGATCGGCCGCTGGTGGCGTCGGAGGCGTTTCGGCGGTTGAGCGGGTAGGGTGGCGCGCCACCACTGCTGGCGACGAAGGCGGCGGTGGCAAGCGCTAACGGCTGAGCAGACTCACGGTGCTCGAATTCATGGGCGAAGCGCTCAAGGAACCTCCCCGCATAGGGTAGCCGATAGTCCGGCGTTCCAGCCCATGTTAGTCCTGATGACGGATGCGCGGCATTTCCAAAACTCGGCCTCATCGCCTCAATCGGCATCACCCCAGCGCCCCAGCCCTCCTCAACGCTGCGATCCTTTCCGCATCCAACCCCAAAATCTCCCGCAGCACCGCATCCGTATGCTCCCCCAGCCCCGGCGCCGACCCGAGCGTGCGGCCGTAGCTCGCCCGCCATGGCAATCCAGGTACAACGCCTGCGCCAAGCCTGTCCCAGAACCCGCGGGCTCGGAGATGCGCACTTTCCACCAGATCGAATGAACCAGTGACCGGCGCGGCGGGAATCCCCATTCGGGCGAGCAACGCAGCGGTCTCATCGGCGTTGCGTGACAGACACCACGCGGACAGTGCCGCATCGTTCAGTTCCGGGACCAGCGTGCTCAGGGTGTTCCGCTCCGCATCGTTACGGACCGCGATCCCCACCCACTGATCGTCGCCCGCGCAACGGTACACTCCATGCGGCGCGCAACGATCCGACTGATTGCCGCGCGGCTTCGGCCGCTCGCCAAGTTGCGTTTGCAGCAACGGTTCGGACATCGTCCAAAGCATGGCCTCGATCATCGAAAAATCCACACGGGCGACGGTCCCATTGCGCCGTCGTGCCCACAGACTGGCGGCCGCCATGAACGCGATCAGCAACCCGCACATGGGGTCCAGCCACGCCAACCCGACGCGCGGCGGGACCGAAGGATGCCGGTTCAACCCCGCGAACCCGGCATAGCATTGCAGCAACGTGCCGTAAGCCACCGCGTGCGAGTCCGGCCCCGTCCGCCCCATGCCCGAGGCCGAAATATAAATCAGCCTGGGATTTACCTTCTGTAATTCCTCAGCACCGAGGCCCAACCGGTCCATCACGCCGGTCGCGTAATTCTCCACCAGCACGTCGGCCCTCGCCGCCAGGTCGCGGGCGGTGGCGACGGCTTCGGGTTTTTTCAGATCCAGCACGATCGCGCGCTTGGCCTGGCCGAGCACGGTGTGCAGTTCTGAGCCTCGGCCTGGGTCGCCTTTGCCGGGGGCCTCGATCTTGATCACGTCGGCGCCGGCCGCGGCGAGGTAACGCGTCACGGTCGGCCCGGCGATCACCCAGCTGAAGTCGAGCACACGGACGCCCGACAGGGGCATTGGTCCCGGCGCGGCGCCATCCTTGGCGCCCTGCGAGAGCGTCAACCCAAACGGCGTTCCAGGCACCTGCACCGTTCGCCCGGCAATCTCCATCGGGCGAAAAAACCCCCGGTGCCTCGCCTGCGGCGTATCCAGTTGCTCATGCAATTCCCGTAACGGAAAACTCGGCACCCGCGCTGCCTGAGCGGTGTCTGCGATCCATTGTTTCGTGTGCTGCCGGCTCCATTCCGACATCAGGGCATGCAGCGCGTCCCAGTTCGCCACCCGGTCCGGCTTGGTGCGAAAGCGCGGGTCGTCGCCCCAGGCCGGGGAGCCCATCGCCTTCAACCACGCCGCCCACTGCTTGTCCTCACGTGGGGAAATCGCGGTGAAACCGTCGCTGGCCGGCAGAATACAAACCGTGGCCCCGTTCCCATCCGCCACCCGTCGCCGAGGCCACTTCTTCCCCGACACCCCCGCACGCGTCAGTTCGGTCACGGCAATGGTGGACAGCGCGTCCTGGATCGACACATCCGCCACCGCCGGTTCGGCCGCCTGCACCGCGTGCATCCCCGCGCAGGCCCCCGCCAACCCGCCGAGGAACGCCGACTGATGCCCCACCGGGCGAATGGGCGGCTCGTTCAAGTCGTCCACCTGTCCAGTCAGCAAACGGGCAATACCGGAGGCGCAAATCAACGTCAGGTCCGTGGCGGGGTCGTCGGCCTGAGGCCCGATTTGCCCATACGGCGAAATCAGCACGATCGCGGCGTTCGGATTAACCCGCCGCAGCGACGCAACGTCATGGCCCGACGCCAGCAACGCCGCTGGCCCACCCTCAGCCACGATCAGGTCCGCCCCCGCAACCGCACCGTGCCCCTTCCCATCGTTCAGATATTCCGCCAATGGACTCGCTCGGGACGCACCGACAACCCCGACCGAGGCCCCGGCGTCCGCGAACAACCGCCCACACACCGCAGCCGCCAGTCCGTCGCCCAGTTGCACCACCCGCAAACCCGTCAATACCGACATCCGTGCCCCATCCCGCCTTTGCCCCCATGACGGGCGCAAGCGTGCTATGTGTCAACCGCAGGGCTATCGCATATGACCTTTAGCCAGTTGTGCCAACAACCGGGCCAGGAACGCATCGCGCGGAAATCCGTCCTATGCGAATCGCCCGGGCCGGCTGGCTGGAATTTCCCATGCGGGCGCCGGCCCGCGAGCGAGGTGCCCGCGACCGGTGAGGTGGCGATGATGGGGTTGGTGCCGAACGGCATCAGCTGGGGACGATGGCGGGCGGCGTTTCGCCGATCAGGCAGCCGAGCGCCCGGCGCACGGTTGGTGGGCGCAGGTCCCGCCAGTCGATGTGCCAGGTGTCCGAGCGTCTGTCGCGTTCGCGCTGGAAGGTTTCTTCCCGCCGCGCGCGCACCTGGTACAGGCGGCTGAGGC
>CAIYDT010000223.1 GCA_903924985.1 uncultured Acetobacteraceae bacterium | reverse complement strand
CGCCGCCAAGGGCGTGCACCTGCTGCTCTGCGCCCCGACGGGCCGGGCCGCGAAACGCATGACGGAAGCCACGGGGTTCGAGGCGAAGACCATCCACCGCCTGCTCGAGGCCGACCCCAGGGCCGGCGGATTCAAACGCGGCACCGACAATCCGCTCTCATGCGACCTGCTGGTCATCGATGAAACATCCATGGTCGACGTGTTGCTCATGCGGGCGCTGATGGAGGCGATCCCCGACGAGGCCGCGCTCCTGATCGTCGGCGACATCGATCAGCTTGCCTCGGTGGGACCGGGACAGGTGCTGGCCGATATCATATCGTCCGGCGCGGTGCCGGTGGTGCGGTTGACCGAGGTCTTTCGCCAGGCCGCGCAGAGCCGCATCATCACTGCCGCGCACCGGATCAACCGTGGGGCCATTCCCGACCTGGCGAAACCGGCCGGCGACAGCGATTTCTATTTCGTGCAGGCGGACGACCCGGAGACCGCCGTGCCACTGATCATCGAACTCGTGAAGACGCGCATCCCCCGGCGGTTCGGCCTGGATCCCATCCGCGACATCCAGGTCCTGTGTCCGATGAATCGCGGCGGCGTTGGCGCCCGGTCGCTGAACATCGAACTGCAGGCCGCCCTGAACCCGGCCGGTGAGCGCAAGGTCGAACGTTTCGGATGGACGTTCGCGCCAGGCGACAAGGTGATGCAGATCGAGAACGATTACGAGAAGGAAGTGTACAACGGCGATATTGGCTACATCGACGACGTCGATCCCGACCTGGGGGAACTGACCGCCAGCTTCGATGGTCGCGCCGTGACTTACGGTTTCGGCGAACTCGATACCTTGGTGCCCGCCTACGCCGCGACGATTCACAAGTCCCAGGGCTCGGAATACCCCGCCGTCGTCATTCCAGTCCTGACCCAGCACTACGCCATGCTGCAGCGGAATTTGCTTTATACGGGTGTAACCCGGGGGAAGCGGCTCGTGGTTCTGGTTGGACAGACCAAAGCTATCGCGATCGCCGTGCGCAATGCGTCGGGGCGGCGCCGCTGGTCGAAATTGAATGAGTGGCTTACCACGACGCTTTCTGACCATTAGATAGGATCGGATTGTACCCAAATACTTTGGTGTCTTGGTGACGAAGGGACACCGAGTACATTGAGACTTTCGCCAAAAGCGGGAGGGGGTGGCCAAGGCGGATTTGGGATCCGGAGAATTGGGTACTTATACCGAGGCTGGCCTCAGACGGGTCTTTCATGAGGAAATCGCACCGGCGCCAGTGTCTGACATCCCTGTGGGCTGGTCAGTCCTGAGTCACCAACCCTGTCAGAAAGACAGAGCAGGCGTGGAAGGCCCACGGATCGTCCCCCCGCCCGTGGCTCATCTCGGGTGAACCAGCCTGTGACGTGCTCCGATGATTTGGGCTGTCCCGTCCGCCCCCCCTGCCACCGCCGGAGTCGACCGGCCCCGGCGACCGCCGCGGTGTGTGGGGAACGGTTGTCGCCACCGAAATCATCTTTCCGGCGTTCAGGCTGGAAATGGGACGTTCCCGAAGGGGCCTCGAACATAAGGGCGTCGATCCAGCGGTCAGCCGGATACAACGTCCTGAAACAGCATCACGAAGTGCCTGAGCGTGAGGCCAATCGTTGCCTCGCTCGCGCGGCCGTTCCTGTGTGTGTCTGGGATGATCTCATGCCGGACCGCCTCTTGCCAGGAAGGCGGGAGCCCGTCACTTTCCGGGTCGCCCGCGATTGCCCGCCCGGCCACACAGCCGGGATACGGTACGCGGCCGATCATTATAGGCCTCAGTGCGCCCACATGCGGGCTGACGTCTCGGCGCCATGCAAAGGAGACCACATCCATGACTATCGATGTAGCGACCGGCATTGTCCGCATTCTTAAGCAGGAGGGCGTGGACTGGGTTTCGACCTTCCCTGTTTGCCGCGTGAACAACGCGCTTGGCCGGGAAGGGGTGCCGATGCTGATGATGCGGGACGATCGCTACGCCGTAGCCGTCGCCGACGCGTTCTCACGCATCACCGCAGGTTCACGGATCGGGGTATGCACCTTCCAAGGGGGCGTCAATGCCGCCGGCATGCAGTACGCCTACGCCGGGCTGGCGCAGGCCTACGAAGATGGCTCGCCGGTTCTGTGCATCACCGACGGCGTGCCGGCCGGCGCCTCGGGCAACAGCCATTACGATGTCGCATCTTCTATGAAGACCGTGTCGAAGTGGTACGGCTACATCGACAAACCCGAGCGCACGCCGGAGTTCATGCGCCGGGCCTTCACCATGCTGCGCAGCGGTCGGCCCGGCCCCGTGATCCTCGCCGTTCCCAATGCCACCGCCACATACGACGAGACCGCGGACCCCTACCGTCCCGTGAAGGGCTGGAAATCGGCGCCGGACCCGGCGGACGTGCGCACCGCGGTCGACCTGCTTCTGGGTGCCAGCAACCCGCTGATCTACGCCGGCGAGGGAGTCATCTACGCAGACGCCTCGGACGACCTGAAAACGCTGGCGGAACTCGCGAATGTGCCGGTGATCACGACACTCAAGGCCAAAGGGGCGTTCCCCGAAGACCATCCGCTGTTCGTCGGCGTGCGCGGCGATCAGGTGGCACACTACCTGAACAAAAGCGACGTCATCCTCGCCGTCGGCTCAAGCCTGTCGCCGGGCCGCTTCAGCCACGCCATTCCGGATGCGGCGAAGAAAACCATCATCCTTTGCAACGTCGACGAACTGCACATCAACAAGATGATACCGACCGCGCACGCGGTGATCGGGGATGCGCGCTTCACCTTGCAGGCGCTCCGCCAGGAAGTGTCCAGCCGTACGTCTGGTGCGGGGCGGGCGGCGGGCAATGTGGCGGCGGACGTGAAGACGGTACGCGACCAGGCGCTCGCCAAATACCGGCAGGTCATGAACTCCGGCGAGACGCCGATCAACCCCTACCGGGTGTACGGCGATCTCATGAAAGTGCTGGACCTGCGCAATTCGTTCGTGACGCACGAGTCCGGCAACACGCGCGACCAGCTCAGCACCGTCTTCGACACGCTCATCCCCCGCGGCTTCCTGGGCTGGGGGAATGTCTCCACGCTTGGCTTCAGCTTGGCCGCCGCGATCGCCGCCAAGAAGGCGTTCCCCGGCCGGGCATCCATCGCGGTGACCGGCGAGGCGGGCCTCGGCTACATGCTCGGCAACCTTGAGGTTCTGCTGCGCGAGAAACTCGGGATCACGGTCGTGCACATCAGCAATGGCGGCTTCGCGGGCTACGGACCCGGCTTCTGGGGGGCGGGACACGATCCCTTCACGCACCAGGTGATGGGATACGACGAAGTGGATATGTCGAAGGTGATCGGCGCCCTCGGCTTCCACACCGAACGGGTGAGCGAGCCAGCCGAGGTCATCCCGGCCCTGCGGCGGGCGCTCGACGTCAATGCGTCCGGCCGGCCCGCCTATATCGAGTTCATCTGCAGCCAGTATCCCGTCTACGGCCAGTGGGTCGGACGCGGCGAGGGGTGAGGCCATGCCAAAGTTAATCCCCGCCCCGACTCTTTGAGCAAGGCCTTCTGGAACGCCGCCAATCAAAGGCGCCTCATCTTCCAGCACGGCGGTGCCCGCGACAGGCTGCGACACCCGCCGCGGCGGGCCTGTGTCAACGGCGGAGCAAAAACCAGCCACCTGGCGGCGCAAAAATCCGCCACCGCGCGTGATGTTTCATGGTTCGGCTGGGAGCGGCCTTGATCCGCTTCGCGGCTCAAGTGTCCCAGCCTGATCATTCACAGGCCACCGCGCGGAGTCGCGGACAAGGATGGGCATGGGCCACCGCGCGCTTATGGGTGGCGGCGCGGCGGAAGCG
Source organism: uncultured Acetobacteraceae bacterium (assembly GCA_903924985.1). Lineage (GTDB taxonomy): Bacteria > Pseudomonadota > Alphaproteobacteria > Acetobacterales > Acetobacteraceae > Rhodopila. The sequence goes on along the minus strand of CAIYDT010000223.1, from coordinate 2,893 downwards.
TTCCGCCGAGAGGCGTATGCCCAAGATCGGCTGTGTCCGCCGAGCTGGTGCCAGTTTCCGCGCTCCAAACGCGGAAGGGCCTACACCGCCAACAAACTCCATGACGTTGCCACCCGCTCTCATCGCGCTGATTGAACGATGTTATGATGCCATCCTCACGGAAGGGTTCGCGTTCCACGAGGCACCGCCCGCTTCGGTCTCCACCGCCAGGAAGCGCAAGGGCCGTGTGCCTCGCCGGACCGGCCACAATCTTCTGCTGGTCTGCACGTCCGCCGGCTGGATGTCTTGCGCTTTCTGTCCGATCCAACCGTGCCGCTCACCAACAATCTGGCGGAACAGGATGGGCGGATGATGAAATTGCGGCAGAAGATTTCCGGCGGGTTCAGGTCGGTTGAAGGCGCGGAGGATTTCGCCGTGATCCGATCCTTGTTGTCGACGGCGAGAAAGCAGGGATGGGACATCTTACAGGCACTGGCCAGCCCGCCAGATCGGCTGAGCGCGGACCTGAAGATCGCCTGAGCGGCGTGCCTACCTGGGCAGTTACAACCACATTAACATCGACCGGCGGCACAAGTTCGTGCGCCTCTACACTGTGACGAACGCCGCGCGACACGACAGCCAGGAACTCGACGCGGTTCTGGACAAGACGAATACCGCGCGCGATGTGTGGGCCGATGCCGCCTACCGGTCAGCCGAAATCGAGGCGAAGCTGGCGGAGATGGGCTTTCGCAGCCGCGTCCATCGGCGGGCGAAGCGGAACCAAGGCTTGTTCGGGCGGGAGGAGCAGGGGAACAAGACCCGCTCGAAGATCCGGGCGCGGGTGGAGCATGTGTTCGGACACATGACCGCCGCGATGGGCGGCAAGCTGGTGCGCACGATCGGGATCGGCCGGGCCCGGGTGAAGATCGGGATGCAAAACATGACCCATAATATGGAGCGTTTCAGTTATCTGGAACGGACCGAGGGGGCGGTGGCATGATGCGGTACAACCCAGGGCGGTTGAATGGCGCGGAAAGCCGGCTGGCTACAATCGAAAGGTGAAACAGCGGCTCAGGCCGCCGATGTCTACCGGGGGGATGGCGTGGCCGCTCCAGACGCGAAGGCGGAGACGTCAAAAATCGGAATTTTTAGAGGCGCCCTGACGTTTCCCTGGCCACGCTGGCAGCAGTGAAAAATCATCGACATGGCGACCAAAGATACGGCCACCTAAAAAGCCCTCCCTGCGCACTCACGCGATCTGGACCGCGTGATCTGCAATCAGGGTGGCCACGCTGGTGATCGTGCTCCCAAACCCATGCAGCACGGCGACCGTGCTACCGCCGCCATGCCCTGTGGGATCGAAACTGACCAGCGCATCCGTCCCCTGATCGGCAATCGTCAGGTAACCGCTCAAGGCCGCCATGCTACCGTTCAGATTGACGCCCGCCTCGCTCAACAGAGAACGAAGATCCAGAACGTCGGTGTTGGGATTGAAGCCATAGACTTGGTCCACACCACCTGTGTGCAACGCGAGCGTGTCCGCGTAGGCGGCGCCGATGAACTGGATCGTGTGATTACCCACCCCGGGATCGATATCGAGGTTGGACTGCGTGATGGTGACCAAGCCAGAGATATACGCCGTCGTCGCGTTCATCCCGGCGGTCACCGACGCGTCGTTCAGTGTCGTTCCGTCAACGCCACTCAGCACGGTGTGGGCGGCCGCCAGGAACGAACTCGGCAAAGGCGACGTTTCGCCCAGTCCTGACGCGGCTGTCTGGTTTGTGAAGTCCACCGCCACGGCGATTTTGTTCAGTACCTCGTTTGCATCAGTTCCCGTCGCACCGTTCGCAATCGCTAGCGCCGCCGCACCAAGCCCAACCGCACCGCTGGTGATCTGACCGACCCAGTAGGCCTCGCCACCCGCATCGGGCGCATGACCGAATAGGTTTTGGTAAAGGCTCGTGATGAAAGTCGTAAGGCCGGTCTGGCCGGCGGGTGTGTTCAGATTAAGATTGGGCGTGGCCAGGAATGGGTAGAGAGCATCGGTTTCCGGCTGTGGCGTGAACGAGTTGGCGATGTTGGCTAACGCCTGCGACGCGCTTTGTCCGGCGGCCTGTGCCTGAACGTTCTGCCCTCCCCAGAAGGTGAAGCCGCCATTGTCGGCGGCGCGGTTGAAATACGCGATGTAAATCAGTTCAAGTTGCTGATTGATATTTAGAAGGCCTATCAGCCCGGTGCTATTCGGCTCTGTCATTATGACACCGGTTGTGCCGCCCGTGGCGCTGGCCCCAGCGGTGTCGGTGTCCGAGATGGTGAAGCTGGTGGTGACGGTCTGACCAGGTGCAACCTGATGCGCAGTTGGCACGAACACCAGCCCGTCCAGCACCGCCGTGACCGCCGCAGCGCCGCCGGTGTCAGTGTAGACCCCGGTTACGGCATTGTAGCTGCCGCCGCCCAGGTTGATGAGCGAACCGTTCGCCGTCGTCGACAAGGTCACCGTCACCGTCTCGGTTTGGCCGAAATTCGCATCCGCAATCGTCACATGCGAGAACGGCGCGATGGTTGTCAGGTCGGTCACCGCCTGACCCGCCACAGCGCCGCTGATCGTCGGCGGGACGGCGGTGACGATGGCGCCGACGGTCGTTGTGCTGTCGGTGGCGCTGGCCCCAGCCGTGTCGGTGTCCGAGATGGTGAAGATGGTGGTAACCGTCAGGCCAGGCGCGACCTGGTGGGCTGTTGGCACAAACACCAGCCCATCCAGCGCCGCGCTGACCGCCACAGGGCTGCCGGTGTCGGTATAGACTCCGGTTACGGCATTGTAGCTGCCGCCACCCAGGTTGGTCAGCGTGCCGTTCGCCGTCGTCGACAAGGTCACCGTCACCGTCTCGGTCTGGCCTGCGTTCGGGTCCGCGAT
>CAIYDT010000222.1 GCA_903924985.1 uncultured Acetobacteraceae bacterium | reverse complement strand
TGCTGCCCTGGGGCCAGATGTCCTACTGGGGCGCCACCGTCATCACCAACCTGTTCTCCGCCTTCCCGGTGGTCGGCAAGTACATCGTGACCTTGCTGTGGGGCGGGTTCTGCGTGGACAACCCCACCCTCAACCGCTTCTTCGCGCTGCAGTATCTGATGCCCTTCGTGGTGGTGGGCGTGATCTTCCTGCACGTTGCGGCATTGCACATCGTGGGGTCCAACAACCCGCTGGGCATCGACGTGAAGTCGCCGCAGGACACGGTACCGTTCCACCCGTACTACACGATCAAGGACAGCGTGGGCATCTGCGTGTTCCTGATGATCTGGGCGGCGTTCGTGTGCTTCGCGCCGAACATGCTGGGCGATCCCAACAACTTCATCCCGGCCAACCCACTACAAACACCGGCGGACATCGTGCCGGAGTGGTACTTCCTCCCATACTACGCCATCCTGCGCTCCGTCCCGAACAAGCTGCTGGGCGTGTGCCTGATGTTCGCCTCGATCCTGGTGCTGTTCGTGTTGCCCTGGCTGGATACGTCCCGGGTGCGCAGCGCGCGCTTCCGCCCGATCTTCCGCAAGATAATCTGGCTGTGGGTACTGTCCTTCGTCGTCCTGGGCCTGTGCGGCGCGCATAAGCCGGAAGGCGTCTGGGTTGTCCTGAGCCGGGTCGCCACGCTGTATTACTTCCTGCATCTGCTGGTGATCCTGCCGATCCTGGGCAAGATCGAGCGTCCGCTGCCGCTGCCGGAAAGCATCAGCAACCCGGTCGTGGTCCGGTCGGGGGCGATCGCCGCGCTGATTGCCGCGCTCTTCGGGTTGGCGGCGATGCAGCCGGCCCGAGCGGAAATGGCCGAACCTCCGTTGCCCGCGCAGAAATGGAGCTTCGATGGCGTGTTCGGCACCATCGACATGGCATCGGCGCAACGGGGCTTCCAGGTCTACTCCGAGGTCTGCGCGGCGTGCCATTCCATGAAGTTCCTGCACTACCGGGATCTGGCGGGCATCGGTCTGTCCCCCGAGCAGATCAAGGCCATCGCGGCCGCCGTGACAGTGCCGCAGGGGCTGAACGACTCGGGTGAGCCGAAGGACGGCCCGGCGACGCCGGCGAATCAATTCCGGTCACCGTTCTCGAACGATCTGGCCGCGCGTGCCGCCAACAACGGCGCCCTGCCGCCGGATCTGTCGCTGATCGTCAATGCACGCGAAGGCGGCGCGGACTACATCTACGCCCTGATGGTCGGCTTCGGCGACGCGCCGAAGGACTTCAAGATGCAGGACGGGATGAACTTCAACATGTACTTCCCGGGCCACCAGATCGCCATGCCGCAGCCGCTGCACGACGGACAGGTGACGTTTATTGATGGCTCACCCAGCAACATCGCTCAGGAAGCGAAGGACGTGGTGACGTTCCTTTCATGGGCCGCGAACCCCGAGGAGACCGAACGCAAGCAGATGGGCGTTCGCGTGATCCTGTATCTGGGTTTCATGGCCTGCGTGACCTACGCCCTGAAGCGTAAGGTTTGGGCCGCGATTCACTAAGGCCCTTCTCCGTCATGGCGGGCCCCCGGGTCCGGCCCGCCATGACGTTATGGGGACATCCGCATGTCAGAACCTATCATTGGCATCATCGGCGGCTCCGGCCTCTATGACATCGACGGTCTGGAAGACAAATCGTGGCGGCGGGTTCCCACCCCTTGGGGAAACCCGTCCGACGAGTTGCTGTTCGGGCGTCTGTCCGGCGTGCGCTGCGTGTTCCTGCCGCGGCATGGTCGGGGCCATCCAGTGTCCCCCAGCCACCTCAACTACCGCGCCAACATCGATGCCCTGAAGCGTTCGGGGGTGACCGACGTCATCTCCCTGTCCGCTGTCGGCAGCCTGAAGGCGGAGCTGCCGCCGGGCCATTTCGTCATCGTCGACCAGTTCATCGACCGGTCCTTCGCTCGGGAAAAAAGCTTCTTTGGCGACGGTTTGGTGGCGCACGTGTCCATGGCGCACCCCGTCTGCGCCCGCCTGGGCGACGGGCTGGAAGCAGCGGCCCGCGGGCTGGGGTTGCCGGTCACCCGCGGCGGCACCTACTTGGTGATGGAAGGGCCGCAATTTTCCACCAAGGCCGAGAGCGAGCTGTACCGCTCCTGGGGCTGCAGCGTCATCGGCATGACCAATATGCCCGAGGCCAAGCTCGCCCGTGAAGCGGAGCTTTGCTACGCCACCGTCGCCATGGTCACCGATTTCGATTGCTGGCATCCGGACCACGACCACGTGACTGTGGAAGCCGTGATCAGGGTGCTGCTGGAGAACGCCGACAAAGCTCGGTCATTGGTGGGGCAAGCTGTGCCGGCAATCGGGCAGCCGCGCGAAGTATGCCCCTGCGGTTGCGACCGAGCGCTGGAAAACGCGCTGATCACCGCCGCGGCAATGCGGGCGATGGGGCTGGTGGCCAAGCTTGACGCGGTGGCGGGGCGGATTTTGGGGCCGTAGACGCCCCCGTGATAGGGCGCGCGATACGCTGCGACGGCAGCTCTGGCAGACCGCGACAGACCTGATGACCCGGCACGGTGAAATCGCCGAGCGGCTGGGTCCCCTTTGGCCCGGGTCCGCTCCCTAACCGAATCTCCTCACTCGAACAATTCGCTGACCGAACTCTCCTCCGCCGTCCGCCGGATCGCGTCGGCCAGCAGCGGCGCGATGGTCAACTGCCGGATGTTGGGGGAGTTCGCCACCGCCTCGGTCGCCAGAATTGAGTCCGTGATCGTCATCATTTGAATAGGCGACGACTCAATCCGCGCCACCGCGCCGCCCGACAGCACGCCGTGCGTCACATAGGCGCTGACAGACCGGGCGCCGTGCTTGATCAGGGCCTCGGCGGCGTTGCAATGGGTGCCGCCGGAGTCCACCAAGTCGTCCACCAGGATGCAGTCCCGGCCCTCGACCTCGCCGATGACGTTCATCACCTCCGAATGGCCGGCGCGTTCGCGGCGCTTGTCGATGATCGCCAGGTCGCAGTTCAGCCGCGTGGCGATGGCGCGGGCCCGCACCACGCCGCCGACGTCGGGGGACACGATCATCAGGTTCTCGCTGTCCGGGTAGTTTTCCTTGATGTGCCGGCTGAACAGCGGGGCGGCGAACATGTTGTCCACCGGGATGTCGAAGAAGCCCTGAATCTGCCCGGCGTGCAGGTCCATGGTCAGCACCCGGTGCGCCCCGGCCTCGGTGATCAGATTGGCCACCAGCTTGGCGCTGATCGGGGTGCGGCCGGCCGACCGCCGGTCCTGCCGGGCGTAGCCGAAATAAGGCAGCACGGCGGTGATGCGGCGGGCCGACGACCGGCGCAGCGCGTCCATCGTGATCAGCAGCTCCATCAGGTTGTCATTGGCCGGGAACGACGTGGACTGGACGACGAACACGTCCTCCCCCCGTACGTTTTCGTGGATTTCCACGAAGACCTCCATGTCCGCGAAACGGCGGATGGAGGCTTTGGTGAGGGGAAGGTCCAACGTCTTGGCGACCGCCTCGGCGAGGGGGCGATTGCTGTTGCAGGCAACAATTTTCATGAGGCAGGCCAGGGGTTGGGCGTTCGGCCGGCGGGGCGACTCCGGTTGACGCGGCTTCTACCAACCGGTCCACCGCATGTCCACGAAGACATGCCCCCTCAAGGAACCTCTTGTGAAGGATGGGCCAGGGGGCTAAGCCCCCGCCTTCTCCAGCCCCCCACCGCCAACATTAGTGAGCCAAAGGTTTTGCGTATGTTCGCCCGTATGCTGGGTTTCATGTCAGCCGACATGGCCATTGATCTCGGAACCGCCAACACCCTGGTCTACGTCAAGGGGCGCGGCATCGTCCTGGCGGAACCCAGCGTGGTCGCCATCGCCGAGTGGCGCGGCAAAAAGCAGGTCGTCGCGGTCGGCGAGGAAGCCAAGCAGATGCTCGGCCGCACCCCCGGCAACATCGTCGCCAGCCGCCCGCTGCGCGACGGCGTGATCGCCGACTTCGAGGTGGCGGAGGAGATGATCAAGCACTTCATCCGCAAAGTGCATAACCGCCGCGGCTTCGCTTCCCCCCTGATCATCGTCTGCGTGCCGTCGGGATCGACTGCCGTGGAACGCCGCGCCATCCAGGAAAGCGCCGAAAGCGCCGGCGCCCGCAAGGTGCAGTTGATCGAAGAACCCATGGCCGCCGCGATCGGCGCCGGCCTGCCGGTGACCGAACCCTCCGGCTCCATGGTGGTGGACATCGGCGGCGGCACGACGGAAGTGGCCGTGATTTCCCTTGGCGGCATCGTTTACGCCCGCAGCGTGCGGGTCGGCGGCGACAAGATGGATGAGGCGATCATCTCCTACATCCGCCGCACCCATAACCTGCTGATCGGCGAGTCCTCGGCCGAACGCATCAAAATGAGCATCGGCGCCGCCCGCCCGTCCGACGACCCCAACGACGACGGCCCTTACCAGGAAGTGCGCGGCCGCGACCTGATGAACGGCGTGCCCCGCGAAGTGCTGGTGAGCCAGCGGCAGATCGCCGAAAGCCTGATCGAGCCGGTGACCCAGATCGTGGAGGCCGTGAAGGTCGCGCTGGAGAACACCCCCCCCGAGCTGGCGGCCGACATCGTGGACCGCGGCATCGTGCTGACCGGCGGCGGTGCCTTGCTGTACCGCCTGGACCAGGTGCTGCGCGACGCCACCGGCCTGTCGGTGGCGATCGCCGAGAACCCCCTGCAATGCGTTGCCCTCGGCACCGGCCGTGCGCTGGAAGAACGCAAGCGGCTGCATAACGTGCTGATGTCGATGTACTGAGGGGGCGGACGATCGAATAATCGCGCCGGAGGCCGAAACCGTGGTGGGAGAGGTCATGGTAAACGCAGCCGCAAAGCCTTCGGTGCCATTGGTTCGCGAGCAACATCGCAAACGGACCAAAAAAGCCCTCGAGTCTGGGGGGCTTGCCGACGCGCTTAATGCCGCGCAGGCTATGGAGGAAGGCTTTCGACAGGCCTGAACGCGAACCCATCCATCTCGCTGTTCGGACTTAGGTCCAGTCGTCCGTATGCCGCGGTTGGTTATCGTTGCTGGGCCAAACGGTTCGGGCAAAACGACCCTGGTTCAATCGGGTACAATCGCGCGAGTTCTCCATATTCCAGCCTTATCCATCAATGCCGACGATATCGCTCGATCGATAACGGGCGGCCGACAGCCCACGCCGGCCGAAAGCTTACGGGTGGCAGTTAAGGTCCTGGACCTCTGGGCTGTTCGAGAGCCGTCGCATCTGCCGCACGACCTTCGGGGTATCGTTCAACGTCTTGCGGGAAATAGTCCGGCCTGACCCCCTATCTTCCCCGTCGCACGCCTCGGCATTTGCCGCTATTGTCCACCCACCCATGATCCGGCTGTCCATCCCCGCGCGTCAGGCGCTGTCGAAGCTTACGCTACCGGTGCTGGTGGTGGCGGCGTTCGGCCTCATGCTGCTGGGCAAGGCCGACACCATTCTCGCCGAACGCGCGCGCATGGCGCTGAACGATGCCCTCGGGCCGATCTACAGCGTGTTGGCGGAACCGCTGGGGGCCATCAACGCCGCGGTGACCGAGACCGGCCAGCTCTGGAATCTGCGGTCGGAAAACGCCAAACTGCGGGAGGAAAACGAGTACCTCCGCCGGTGGCAGACCATCGCGCTGGCGCTCGACGCGGAAAACGCCCGCCTGAAGGCCAGCCTGAACTGGATCCCCGATCCGTCCACCAACTATGTCACCGCGCGCGTCGTGGCCGATGCCGGCGGTGTCTACGCCCGGGCGGCACTGCTGGCGGTCGGGCCGAATCACGTCGTGCGAAAAGGGCAAATCGCGCTGGATGAGCGCGGGCTGATCGGCCGCGTTACCGAGGTTGGCGCCCGCACCGCGCGCGTGCTGCTGATCACCGATTTGAACAGCCGCATCCCCGTGATCATGGAAGCCTCCCGCGCCCGGGCCATTCTGGTCGGCACGAATGGGCCGCGCCCGCGCCTGTTGTACTGGCCGGAGGGCGTGCAGCCGCGGGAAGGCGAACGCATCGTCACCAGCGCCGAGGCCAATGCCTTCCCCGCCAATCTGCCGGTCGGCACCGTGCATCACAGCGCCAGCGGCACGCCGGAGGTGGAACCCTTCGCTCTCCTGAACCGGTTGGAGGTCGTGCGCATATTCGACTACGGCCTGGGTGGCGTAACCGCGCCGGAGGCTCCGCAAAAATCGACGCCTGGGCGCCATTGATGGCCACGCGCCACCGCAACCCCGGCATCCGCCCGCACCCGACCATCGGCCGGCGGCTGGATTACGCGGCCCGAGCGGGGTTCCCGGCGACGTGCACGGTGCTGTCAATGCTGGTGACGCAGGCGCCGTTCGGCATTCCCGGCCAGGCAGCGATGCTGCCGGCGGTGACGCTGGCGTGCATCTGGTTCTGGTCCTTGTTCCGCCCGGCCGCGATGCCGCCGCCCGCGGTGTTTGGCATCGGGGTCCTGCTGGATCTGCTGGGGTATCTGCCGCTGGGGGTGGGGGTGCTGACGCTGCTGCTGGCGCACGGCATCGCGCTACGCTGGCGGCGGTTCCTGGGGCAGCAGGGTTTCGCGCTGACCTGGCTGGCATTCCTTCCGGTGGCCGCCGGCGCGGCGGTGTTGTCGTGGGCGCTGGTTGCGCTGCTGACTCTCAGGCTGATCCCTCCCGGCCTGGCCGTATTCCAGGCGGTGCTGACCGGGGCATTATACCCGGTGCTGGCGATCCCGCTCGCCTGGGCGCACCGCTCCATCGCCGAGGCGGACACCCACTGATGCGCCGGGAAACCCGCCGCACCGGGGTTTTCACCCGCCGCGCCCTGCTCCTGATGGGTGGGCAGGTCGCCGTCTTGGGCGGTCTGGCGGCAAAGCTGTATCAGGTGCAGGTGGTGGAGGGCACACGCTACGCCACTCTCGCCAACGAAAACCGCATCAGCGCCCGCATGATCGCGCCGCCGCGCGGGCGTATTCTGGACCGCTTCGGCACGCCGCTCGCGGGCAGCCGCATCAACTGGCGGGCATTGCTGATTTCCGAACAAGCAACCGATGTGAAGGCGACGCTGGACGCGTTCTCCCGCATCGTGCCGCTCACCGAGTATGAACGCGCCCGCATCGACCGTGAAATGCACCGGCACCGGCGCTTCATCCCGGTGATGGTGCGGGAATTCCTGAGTTGGCAGGACATGGCGGCGATCGAGGTCAACGCCCCCGATTTGCCGGGCATCCTGGTCGATGTCGGCACCACCCGCATCTACCCCTACGGGGAACATCTGGCGCACGTCGTCGGCTACGTCGCGCCGCCGAACGAAGCCGATGTGGCCGACGACCCCCTGCTGGCGCTGCCCGGCCTGCGCATCGGACGCGCGGGCATGGAGAAATATCACGATTTGTCGCTGCGGGGCCGCCCCGGCGCGGTGCAGCTGGAGGTCAACGCGGTGGGCCGGGTGATCCGCGAACTCGACCGGCAGGAGGGCATTCAAGGCGACGACGTCGGCCTGACAATCGAGGCCGGTTTGCAGCAGGCGGTGGTCACGATGCTTGGTGAGGAGAGTGCCAGCGCGGTGGTGATGGACTGCCGCAATGGCGAAGTCCTGGCCATGGCCGCCAACCCCGGGTTCGACCCCACGGTGTTCAATTCCGGCGTGTCGCAGGCGCAATGGGCGGAGTGGACCCGCGACCGGCGCACGCCGCTGATCAACAAGGCGACCTCCGGTCTGTATGCCCCCGGCTCCACGTTCAAAATGGCGGTGGCGCTGGCGGGCCTGGAGTCGAAATCCATCACGCCCAACGATCGCATCGACTGCCCCGGCTATTTCGACCTCGGCGACACGCGCTTCCACTGCTGGCGCAAGGGCGGCCACGGGGGACTCGATCTGCGCGGCGGGCTGAAGAACAGTTGCGACGTCTATTTCTACGAGGTCGCGCGCCGCACCGGCATCGACAAGGTGGCGGCGATGTCGAACCGCCTGGGGCTTGGGACGGAGTTGGAGCTGGATCTGCCGGGACAGCGCACCGGGCTGATTCCGACCCGCGAATGGCGGATGGGCCAGGGCCACCCCTGGAACATCGGCGACACCATCGTCAGCGGCATCGGCCAGGGCTACATCCAGGTCACGCCCCTCCAACTCGCTACCTACACCGCTCGGCTTGCCAGCGGCCGGCAGGTGCAGCCGCATCTGACCCGCAGCCTGGCCGGCGTGCTGCAACCGGGCTCGCTGCCCGAGGATTGGCCCGCGTTGGATATGCCGGACAAGCTGCTGCACGCCGTGCGCGAAGGCATGTGGGCGGTGGTGAATGAGCAAGGCGGCACCGCGCCGCTCGCCAAACTGGCCGACCCCAAATGGCAGCTGGCCGGCAAGACCGGCTCCGCCCAGGTGCGCCGGGTGTCCCGCGAAATGCGTGAAAGCGGCACCTTCGACAGCGCCAAGCTGCCTTGGGAATACCGCCCGCACGCCCTGTTCGTGGCCTTCGCCCCATACGATGCGCCCCGCTACGCCGTGGCGGTCGTGATCGAGCACGGCAATGCCGGCGCCGCCGCCGCGGCCCCATTGGCGCGCGACATCATGACCGAGACCCTGCAACGCGACCCCGCCAATCGGTCGGAGCCCCCCAGCGCCAAGCTCGCGGATGCCAAATTATGATGGAGCGGCGCCTCTGGCGGGAGGCCTCGTTCGACCTGACCGGCAAAATCCTGCGCATCAACTGGTTGTACGTTCTGCTGCTGTGCTGCCTGGCTGGGGTTGGCTATGTGGCGCTGTTCAGCGCGGCCGGTGGGTCGGCCGAACCTTATGCCGGGCGGCACGCGGTGCGGTTCTGCATCGGTCTGCTCATGATGCTGGGCATCGCGCTGGTGGATATCCGCGTGATCGCCCGCTTATCCTGGGTCGCTTACGCTGTGGGCGTCGGGCTGCTGATCGCGGTGATGCGCATGGGCCATATCGGCAAAGGGGCGCAACGCTGGATCGAACTGGGCGGGCTGCAACTGCAACCCTCCGAGCTGATGAAGATCGCGCTGGTGCTGGCGCTGGCATCCTGGTTCCACAGGGCGTCATGGGAGCGGGTGGGCAACCCGCTGTTTCTGATCCCGCCGATCCTCGCCACCCTGGTGCCGGTGGGGCTGATCCTGAAGGAGCCCAATTTGGGCACCGCCATGATCACAGCAATCGTCGGCGCGGCGGTGTTCTTCGCCGCCGGGGTGCGCTGGTGGAAGTTCCTGCTGGTGGCGTTGCCCATGCCCTTCGCCGCGAAGCTGGTCTACGAGCATCTGCACGACTACCAGCGTGCCCGCATCGACACGTTTCTGCACCCGGAGAATGACCCCCTCGGCGCCGGCTACAACATCCTGCAATCCAAGATCGCCCTGGGATCGGGCGGCATGTGGGGCAAGGGCTTCCTGCAGGGCACCCAGGGGCATCTGGATTTCCTGCCGGAGAAGCAGACCGACTTCATCTTCACCATGATCGGGGAGGAGTTCGGCCTGGTCGGCGCCCTCGCGGTAATCGGCCTGCTGAGCCTGATCGTGCTGGGCGGCATGCTGATCGCCCTGCGCTGCCGCAACCAGTTCGGCCGGCTGGTGGCGCTGGGCATTTCGTTCAACTTCTTCATGTACGTGTTCGTAAACATCGCCATGGTGATGGGCGCCATACCGGTGGGGGGCGTGCCGCTGCCTTTGGTCTCCCACGGCGGGTCGGCCATGCTGACCGTGATGCTGGGCTTCGGGATACTGATGTCGGTGCATGTGCACCGCGACACCGAATTCGAAGGACCGTCCGAGGACCGATGAATCCCAAATTGCCGCGCGCCTACCGCTCCACCCGGTATGCAGCCGAGGGCGTAGCGGTGTTCGTGGGGCGACGCTCCGTGGCGATGGACGCGTTGTTGCGGCGAAGCGGTGTCCGGGTTGGGGTGTTCGTGACCGCGTGGAACCCCATGTCGCGGCGCATGCCGGACGGGTGGAATGTGCGAAGACAGCGCGCACTGCTGGAACGGCTGCGGCGACTGGCCCTGCTTTCGGGAGAGGGTTTCTGGCGCGGCTGGCAAGAGGCGCATGTCCTGGTGCTGGCCGATCCTGCTCGGGTTCGCCATCTGGCGCGAACGTTTCGGCAAGCGGCCGTGATGGTCGTGCGGGTTGGGCGCGCGGCGGGGCTGGAATTTATTGGTATCAAGCCCTCGACCGGGTGTTGAAGATACGCGGCACGCCGTTCCATGCCGCTCATCCCTGCCAACGCGGGCGGATGATACCGGCCAATGGTTAAGCAATCGTAAACGGAGCCCCCTTAAAGCGACTTCCCCATTGCATCTGGCGGCGGGCTTGCGCACTCTCCGCATCATAGGCGAAGGGCCGGCATAACGGCCCCGCTGACGCCAACAGGGGGCGCGATTAGCGTGACGGACAAGGAAGCGGCACCGCTGCTGAGTGTGCGCGGCGTATCGGTGCGGTTCGGCGGCGTGGTGGCGCTGGACGACGTCAGCTTTGACGTCGAACAGGGCCAGATCGCCGGCCTGATCGGCCCGAACGGCGCTGGGAAAACCACGCTGTTCAACTGCCTGAGCCGGCTATACCAGCCCTCCGAGGGGGAAATCCTGTTCGAGGGCGCCTCGGTGCTGGCGGTACCGCGCCATCGCATCCCCGACATCGGCATCGGCCGCACGTTCCAGAACGTGGCGCTGTTCGACAAGCTGACGGTGCTGGAAAACGTGATGGTCGGGCGGCACAGCCAGACTGGCTCCAGTTTTCTGGCCAATGCTTTGCGGCTGCCGTCCGTGGTGGCGGAGCAGAACGCCGCGCGCGACCGAGCGATGGAGCTGATCGAGTTCATGGACCTCAATGGATTCGTCCACTGGCCGGCTGGGGGGCTGCCGTTCCCTATCCGCAAGCGGGTGGAACTGGCTCGCGCGCTGGCGGCGCAACCCAAGCTGCTGCTGCTGGACGAGCCGGCTGCTGGGTTGAACCACGAAGAGGTCGAAACCCTGGAAACCCAGATCCGGCGCGTGCGCGACGTGCAGGGCGTGACCGTGCTGCTGGTGGAGCATCACATGAGCCTGGTGATGTCGGTGTCCGACAAGGTCGTCACCATCAATTTCGGCCGCAAGATCGCGGAAGGTACCCCGGACGAGGTGAAGCGCCACCCCGAGGTTATTCGTGCCTATCTGGGGACCGCGGGCTGATGGCGGCGATCCTGGAAGTGAAGGCCCTCAGCGCCTGGTATGGCCAAAGCAGAGCGCTGTTCGACCTCGATTTGACGATCGAGCAGGGCGGGGTGACGGCGCTGTTGGGGGCCAATGGCGCGGGCAAAACCACCAGCCTGCGGGCGATCTGCAACATGGTGCGCCGTGCCGGCACCACCACGATGGACGGCGCCGACATCAGCCGCCGCTCGACCGAGGACATCGTGCGCCTGGGCGTCGCGCATGTGCCGGAGGGTCGCGGCACCTTCGTCGCGCTGACAGTGGAAGAAAATCTGCGGCTGGCCTTCCACATCCGCCGCGACCGCAAGGCGGCCGAACGGGACATGGAGAAGGTCTTCACCTACTTCCCCCGGCTGAAGGAGCGCATGTACCAACAGGCCGGCACGCTGTCGGGCGGGGAGCAGCAGATGCTCGCCGTCGCGCGGGCGCTGATGCTGGCACCGCGCCTGATGCTGCTGGACGAACCGTCGTTCGGGCTGGCGCCGCTGGTGGTGCAGGAGATTTTCCGCATCCTGCGGCGGATCAACGAGGACGAGAAAGTTTCGATGCTGATCGTCGAGCAAAATGCCGCGCTGGCGCTGGAGCTGGCCGACCACGTTTACCTGCTGGAAACCGGCAAAGTCGTTACGTCCGGCCCCTCGGCGATGGTGAAAGACGACGAGACGCTGCGCAAAGCGTATCTGGGCTACTGAGGAAAAACCGGCATGGAATTCTTCATCCAGCAAATAGCCTCCGGCCTGACCAGCGGCGCGATCTATGCCTGCGTCGCGCTCGGTTTGGTAATGATCTACGTGTCCACGGACCATATCAATTTCGCACAGGGGGAGATGGCGATGTTCGCCACTTACATCGCCTGGGCGATGATCGATGCGGGGCTGCCGTATTGGGTGGCGTTCGGCGCGACCATTTTGGTGGCATTCTTCAGCGGGCTGTTTATTCAGCGGGTCATTTTGAAACCGCTGGAAACCGCGCCGGTGCTGGCCTTGGTGGTGTGTTTCATCGCCTTGCTGTCGATCTTCAACGCATTGGCCGGCATGATCTGGAGCTACACGATCAAGCAATTCCCGTCCCCCTTCCCGCGGCGGGATTTGTTCGGCGATGGGCTCGTCAGTGCGCAGCAGTTGGGCGTGGTGGCGGTGACCCTGGTCATGCTTGCCGTCCTGACGGTGTTCTTCCGCTACACCACGCTGGGCCTCGCGATGCGGGCGGCGGCACAAAACGCGGCCTCGGCGCGTCTGATGGGGGTGCGGGTGTCGTGGATGCTGGCGCTGGGCTGGGGCTTGGCATCCGGCATCGGGGCCATCGCCGGCATGCTGGTGGCACCCATCGTCTTCCTGGATCCCAACATGATGACCGGCATCCTGGTCTATGGTTTCGCGGGCGCGCTGGTCGGCGGCATCGGCAATCCGCTCGGCGCGGTTGCCGGGGGCTTCATCGTCGGGGTGCTGGAGAATCTGGTCGGCAGCTACATCATCGGCAATGAGCTGAAACTGAGTTTTGCTCTCATCATGGTGGTGGGCGTGCTGCTGTTGAAACCCGCGGGCATCTTCGGCCGCGTTATCGTAAGGCGGGTTTGATCATGGTTCGCAGTTGGGCGACGAAAACAGGTATTGGCTGGGTGGCGCTGGTATTTTGGGCCGGGCTGGCGGTGCTGCCGCTTGTGGGCTCCGTCTGGGAGAGTCCGAGCTTCGATTATTATATGTTCATGGGTCAGTCGATGCTGATCTATGCCATTTCCGTGCTGGGGCTGAATCTGCTGATTGGATTCAACGGTCAGATATCGTTGGGCCATAGCGCGTTCTTCGCTGTCGGCGCCTACACCGCCGCCATTCTGATGAACTTTGGTGGCGTGCCGTACTGGGTCACATTGCCCTTCGCCGCCGCGGTCTGTTTCGGTGCCGGCTTTCTGTTCGGCTTTCCCGCCCTGAAGTTGGAGGGGCATTATCTGGCTTTGGCGACATTCACGTTGGCCATCGCGGTGCCGCAACTGCTGAAGCATAAATCCATTGCCGGCTGGACCGGCGGGGTGGGCGGGCTGCTGCTGGACAAGCCAGATCCGCCGTTCGGACTGCCGCTGAGTGCCGATCAATGGTTGTATTATTTATGCCTCGCGGTGGCGATGGTGCTGTTCTGGATCGTGTTCAACCTGCTGCGCGGCCGCAGCGGACGCGCGATGATGGCAATCCGGGATCATGCCCTGGCGGCCGGCACTATGGGCATCGACACCGGCCTGTATAAGACCCTGACCTTCGGCATCAGCGCCGGAATCACCGGTGTGGCGGGCGCCTTGTCGGCGATCACCGTCGCTTATGTAGCGCCGGACAGCTTCACGTTGCAGTTGTCCATTTCCTTCCTGGTGGGGCTGGTGGTGGGCGGCATTGCGTCGTTGCCCGGTTGCATGATCGGGGGGGCCTTTATCGTGGTGGTGCAGAATTCGTCGCAGTCGATTTCCGACTGGATGAAGGAAACCTTCTCTTTGCGATACGATGTGCCCGCGTGGGCGATCTACGGCACGCTGTTGCTGTTGCTGATGTTTTTTCTTCCCAATGGTATCGCTGGCGGTTTCGCCGCCCTGCGTGCCAGGTTAGGCCGGAAATCGTAATAGGAGACACAGTCATGCTCGGACGTAGAACAGCCATGTTGTCCGCCGCCTCCATCGCGGTCGCGGGATCGGCTCGGGCCGAAAAGAAATACGGTCCCGGGGTCACCGACACCGAGATCAAGATCGGTCAGACCATGCCGTACAGCGGCAATGCCTCGGCCTACGGCGTCGCGGGCCGCAATCAGGCGGCATATTTCCGCATGATCAACGAGAGCGGCGGACTCAACGGCCGCAAGATCAATTTCATCTCGCTTGAC
Organism: uncultured Acetobacteraceae bacterium; assembly: GCA_903924985.1. GTDB lineage: Bacteria > Pseudomonadota > Alphaproteobacteria > Acetobacterales > Acetobacteraceae > Rhodopila. The sequence continues at coordinate 34,450 of CAIYDT010000222.1, read as the reverse complement.
GATGGCTATAGCCCGCCCAAGACCATGGAACTCGCCCGCCAGTTGGTAGAGCGCGATCAGGTCGCTTTCCTGTTCTACCCGCTGGGCACCCAGACCAACACCGCCATCCAGAAATACATGAACCAAAAGAAGGTGCCGCATTTGTTTCTGGCGACCGGCGCGTCGAAATGGGGCGACCCGCAGCACTTCCCCTGGACCATGGGCTGGCAGCCCGACTACCACACCGAGTGCAAGATCTTCGGCAAACATATTATCGCCAACGTCAAAGACCCGAAGATCGCGATCTTGCGGCAGAACGACGACATGGGCAACGACTACATCGGCGGCCTGCGGGAAGGCCTGGGCGCCGGGTGGGAAAAGCTGGTGGTTGCCGACGCCACCTATGAGGTGACGGATCCGACGATCGATTCACAAATTCTGCAATTGAAGAACTCCGGCGCCACGGTGTTCGTGAACATCACCACCCCGAAATTCGGCGCCCAGGCGATCAAGAAGGTGGCGGAAATCGGCTGGAAGCCGGTCCATTATCTGGTCAGCGTCGCGGCATCCGTCGGTGCCGTCATGCGCCCGGCGGGTATCGAGAATGGGCAAGGCATCATCACCGCGCAATTCGCCAAGGACGTCACCGATCCCCGTTGGGCGACGTCCCCCGATTACATCGAGTGGAAGGCGTTCATGGACAAGTGGAATCCCACGGCGAACCAGCTGGAGGGGTCCAATGTGTCCAGCTACATCGTGGCCTACGCTCTGGTGCACGTACTGAAACAGTGCGGCGACGATCTGACCCGCGAAAACATCATGCGTCAGGCGGCCAACATCAAAAATCTGGAAATCCCGCTGCTATTGCCTGGGGTAAAGGTCAACACCAGCCCCACCAATTTCTATCCTATCCGGTCAGAACAGCTCGCTCGGTTTGAGGGCGATCACTGGGCGCTGTTCGGGGATTTGATCTCGGCTGACGGGAGTTAATACCGCCGCGCCGTAGTACGGAGCCCCCGCCGTCAGGTCGGCGCCCATTGCGGTGGGCAAATAGTTGGTCGTGCTGCCACCCCAGCAAAACCCCGTGACCCCGAGTTTGCCGTTCGACAGCGCATGGGATTTCAAATGCCGTGCGCTGTTAAGCATGTCGGTGCCGCCTCTTCCGCGGCGCGCCGACCTTGCCGCCCACCTTCGCACCGTCACTCCCCGCTGCTATCCTCCGCCCCAACGCGACCCCCCACAGAGGAGCCAGAAAATGAAACTCTACTACGCCCCGGGCGTCTGCTCGATCGGCATCCATGTGCTGCTCGAGGAAATCGGCAAACCTTATGAACTGGAGGCCATCAACCTCCGCGAAGGCGCGCAGTTCAGGCCCGAATACACAAAGGTGAACCCCAAATCCAAGGTCCCCGCCCTCCTGCGCGACGACGGGTCGCTGCAGACCGAGTATCCCGCCATCGCCTATTGGCTCGCCCGCACCAACCCATTCAGCAACCTGCTGCCGGACAACATCGACCTGCAGGCCCGCGCGCTGGAGATCATGGATTACTGCGTCGCTACCGTGCACATGCAGGGCTTCACCCGCATGTTCCGCCCCGGTAATTTCTCCCCCGACCCGGCGCAGGAGGATGCGGTGAAGACGCGCGGCAAGGAAATCGTGCTCAAGGGCTTCGACACCCTGAACGCCGCGCTGGAGGGCAAGGATTACGCGGTCGGCCCATTCTCCATCGCCGATTCCGCGCTGTTCTACGTGGAATTCTGGGCCGGCCGTGTCGGGATCCCGCTGCCAGCCAACTGCGCCGCGCATTACGAACGAATGAAGGCCCGCCCGAGCGTGCAGCGCACGATGCAGCAGGAAGGCGTGGGGTAACTCTATTGTCATGGCAGGCATTCGCCTGCCATGACGATTGGGGCGCAACATCCACCAACGGACTCCACCCACATGACCTTGGCCCCCCTCGCACGGGTTTCGTTCTGGTACCTGCGCCACGGCGAAACCGACTGGAACGCGCAGGGGCTGTCTCAGGGGAGCATGGACATCCCGCTGAACCCGACCGGTATCGCGCAAGCCCGAGCGGCAGCGGAACAGCTACGCCACAAAGGTATCAAAACGATCGTCGCCTCCCCGCTGTCCCGCGCCCGCGTGACGGCGGAGATCGTGGCGGAGGCGCTCGGCCTGCCGGTGCTGCTCGATCCCGACCTCAAAGAGGTCAACTGGGGCGTGCAGGAGGGCCAGCCGATGGCGGAATGGTTCGCCGATTGGGTTGCCGGCGGTCCCGCGCCGAAGGGTGGGGAGACGTTCGCCGAACTCCAACGGCGTGCGGTGGCGGGCGTGAACCGAGCCCTGTTGCACCCGTCGGCCGTGCTGGTGGTGGCGCATGGGGCGCTGTTCCGTGGCCTGCGCGCGGCGATGGGCGTGGAGGCGAACCGGCGCACCCGCAACGCCGTGCCGATGTGGTGCGCGCCGGGTGCGGAGGGTTGGACCATCGACTGACCACGGGGGACTGAACCGGGGCGACTGAACGGTTGCCTCCCGCCGCCGCTTCCGGCATGGTGCCGCCGTCCCAGCCACCCGGCGCGGGAGAGAGCGGGCCACACCCCGCCGCCGAAGGCGCAACCGGCCCCCGGAAACGCTCAGGCAACAGGGACCGCGCGGGGAACAGGGATCTCTGGAAAGCCGATGGCCCAGGCCATCGCACCGACGGAGAAAGGCGCCGATCGCGCCGAATCTCTCAGGTTACCGCGACAGAGGGGGGTCACCTTCCATCGGCATGAACGCCGGTGGGTGACCCTGTGCGCGGAGAGACCTGTGAATGACCTGTTAAAGACCACCCCTTTGGATGCCTGGCACCGCCGCCTCGGCGCGCGCATGGTGCCCTTCGCCGGTTACGCGATGCCGGTGCAATACGATTTCACCGACGCCCTGGCCGACCGCTGCCGCGGCGGGGTGCTCGCCGAACATCTGCATTGCCGATCCCAGGCGGCGTTGTTCGATGTGTCGCACATGGGGCAGGCGATGCTGACTGGCACCGGCGCCGCCGAGGCGCTGGAGCGGTTGGTGCCCGGCGATATCCTGGGCCTGAAGCCGGGGCGGCAGCGCTACACCCTGCTGACGAACGAATCCGGCGGGATCATCGACGATCTGATGGTCGCGAACCTCGGTGGCGACCGGTTTTTTCTTGTCGTGAACGCAAGCCGTAAGGATGTGGATTTCGCGCATATTTCGGCGCATTTGCCGGCCGGCGTCACGTTGCGCCCGCTGCCCGACCGCGCCCTGCTGGCGTTGCAAGGGCCGGCGGCGGTGGGGATCGTGGGCGGGGCGTTGTCCTTCATGGGCGTGGCGGACACCTCGGTCGAGGGCATTGCCTGCCTGGTGTCGCGGTCGGGCTACACCGGGGAGGACGGGTTCGAAATCTCCGTCCCCGCCGCCGATGCCGAAGCGTTGGCCGACCGGCTGGTGGCCCATGACGCCGTCGTACCGGCGGGCCTCGGCGCGCGCGATTCGTTGCGGCTGGAGGCCGGTCTGTGCCTCTACGGCAACGACATCGACGAAACCACCACGCCGATCGAGGCCGGCCTGACCTGGGTCATCGGCAAGCGCCGCAAAATGGCCTGGGATTTCCCCGGCGGGGCGGTCATGCGCGACCAACTGGACAACGGCGCGCCTCGGTCGCGGGTCGGCATTCGCCCCGACGGACGGACGCCGGCGCGTGCGGGGACGGTCGTGGTCGATGCCGGAATCGTGACCTCCGGCGGGTTCTCTCCCACATTGAATGCGCCGATCGCGATGGGTTACGTCCGTCGCGCGTTGGCCGAAGACGGCACAGCGCTTACGCTGATGGTGCGCGGCAAAGCCTTGCCCGCGACCGTCGTTCCCATGCCTTTCGTTCCCCATAAATACGCCCGCTAGGAGGATTTCCCATGGCCAAGAAGAATGCCGATAAACGTTACACCAAAGACCACGAATGGGTCGTGTTGGATGGCGACATCGCCACCGTCGGCATCACCGACCACGCGCAGGAGCAACTGGGTGACGTGGTGCACGTCGAATTGCCGGATCTCGACCGCGTCGTCATCGCCAATGAGGCGTGCGCCGTGGTGGAAAGCGTTAAGGCCGCTTCCGACGTTTATTCCCCGCTCGCCGGCACGGTGGTGGAAATCAACGAAACCATCGTCGAGGACCCCGCCATCGTGAATAGCGACGCCGAAGGGGAGGGTTGGTTCTTCAAGCTGGAACTCGACGATCCCGACACGTTCGAAGAGTTGATGGACGAGGAAGCCTACGAAGAATTCCTGGAGACGCTGTGACGATGGACGCAATCGCGGAACTCGCTGCTCTGGAGGCGTCCGACGCGTTTGTCGGCCGCCATATCGGGCCGTCGGACGCCGACATCGCAGCGATGCTGCTGGTTGTCGGCGCCGCCAGCCTGGACGACGTGGCGGCGAAGACCGTGCCGGAATCGATCCGTTCTAACCAGTCGCTACAGCTTCCTCCGGCCGCGGACGAAGCTGGCGTTTTGGCGGAACTGCGAGGTCTCGCGGACCGCAACGTGGTGAAGAAATCGCTGATCGGGATGGGCTACCACGGCACCGTTACCCCGCCGGTCATTCTGCGCAACGTGCTGGAAAACCCCGGGTGGTATACCGCCTATACGCCCTACCAGGCGGAAATCGCCCAAGGGCGCCTGGAAGCGCTGCTGAATTTCCAAACCATGATCTGCGAACTCACGGGCATGGAAATCGCCAACGCGTCACTGCTGGATGAGGCAACGGCCGCGGCCGAGGCGATGGCCATGGCGCACGGCATCAGCAAATCCAAATCCGACACGATTGCGGTGGCGTCGGACGTGCACCCTCAGACAAGGGCAGTGCTGGCGACGCGGGCCAAGCCGATTGGGGTGACGATCGTGGATTTCGCGGCGGGCGATGCCGCGGCCATCATGGCTTTGAAACCATTCGCGGTGTTGCTGCAATACCCCGGCTCGACCGGGGAAGTGCGCGACCTGACCGGAGAAATCGCGGCCGCGCACGCGGTGGCGGCGCTGGCCGTTGTCGCCGCCGATCCCTTGTCGCTGGCGCTGCTAAAACCCCCGGGCGAAATGGGCGCCGACGCCGTCGTCGGATCGGCGCAACGGTTCGGTGTCCCCATGGGTTTCGGCGGTCCGCATGCCGGATTCTTCGCCACGCGCGATACGTTCAAGCGCCATATGCCCGGCCGGCTGGTCGGGGTGTCGCTGGACGCCCACGGGCAGCCGGCCATGCGGCTGGCGCTGCAAACGCGGGAGCAACATATCCGGCGGGAAAAAGCGACCTCCAATATCTGCACCGCGCAGGTGCTGCTGGCGGTGATGGCAAGTTTCTATGCCGTCTGGCACGGCCCCTCGGGTCTGCGCCGCATCGCCCAACGCGTGAACTTACAGGCGCGTTTGCTGGCCGATTGTGCTCGGCGGGCCGGGCTGCGCGTCCGGCATGGTGCGTTTTTCGATACGATCGTGGTGGAAGGTGCGGACTGTGCCGCATTCCTGGTGGCTGGGTTCAACGTGCGCCATTTCGACGACGGCGCGGTCGGGATCGCGCTGGATGAGGCCGTAACGCGCGACGATCTGGTGCGGCTGGCATCGATCTTGGGCGCGGACCTCGTGGGTGCGGAAACCAGCATTCCGGCTTCATTGGAGCGCCGATCCGGGTTCTTGTTGCAGGCGGTGTTCAACCAGCACCACGCCGAACACGAGATGCTGCGATACCTGAAGCGCCTGGAAGACAAGGACATCGCGCTCAACCGCAGCATGATCCCGTTGGGGTCGTGCACGATGAAGCTGAACGCTTCGGCCGAGATGATCCCCATCACCTGGCCAGGTTTTTCCGACATTCACCCCTTTGCCCCGGCCGATCAGACCGAAGGCTTTGTCACGCTGATTCATCGATTGGAACAATGGCTGTGCGAGGCGACCGGCTTTGCCGGCGTGTCATTGCAGCCAAACGCGGGGTCGCAGGGCGAATATTCCGGGCTGCTGGCCATTCGTGCCTGGCATGAGGCGCGCGGTGAAGCCCATCGCGATGTGTGCCTGATCCCGTCCTCGGCCCATGGCACCAATCCGGCCAGCGCCGCGATGGCCGGACTGCGCGTGGTCGTGGTGGCCTGCGACAAGGAAGGCAATGTCGATCTGGCCGATCTGCGCGCCAAGACCGCCGCACATGCCGACAAGCTCGCGGCGTTGATGGTGACATATCCGTCGACGCATGGCGTGTTTGAAGCCGCGATCCGCGATATCTGTCAGTTGGTGCATGCGGCCGGCGGGCAGGTCTACATGGACGGCGCCAATATGAATGCGCAGGTGGGGCTGACCTCGCCGGGGCTGGTCGGTGCGGATGTGTGCCATTTGAACCTGCACAAAACGTTCTGTATCCCGCATGGTGGCGGCGGGCCCGGCGTGGGGCCGGTGGGCGTGGCGGCGCATCTGGTGCCGTTCCTGCCCAACCATCCGTTGCGTCCCGACGCGGGTCCGGCCACCGGGATCGGGCCGGTCTCCGCCGCGCCGTTCGGCAGCGCACTGATCCTGCCTATTTCTTATGCCTATATCCGCTTGATGGGCGCCGCTGGGTTGAAGCGTGCCTCCGAGGTCGCGATCCTCAATGCTAACTACATCGCCGCTCGGCTGCGTCAGTCCTACCCCGTGCTTTATTCCGGACCCGGCGGTATGGTGGCGCACGAGTGCATCATCGATTGCCGAGGCTTCGGGGCTGAGGCAGGCGTGCAGGTGGAGGATATCGCCAAGCGGCTGATGGATTACGGCTACCATGCTCCCACAATGTCCTGGCCGGTGGCGGGCACGCTGATGATCGAACCGACCGAGAGCGAATCGAAAGCCGAGATCGACCGCTTCTGCGATGCGATGATCGCCATCCGAGGTGAAATTGCCGCCATTGCGGCCGGAACGTTCGATCGCGCCGACAACCCTCTGAAACAGGCGCCGCATACCGCTCGGGAGGTCATGGCGAACGACTGGACGCACGCCTACACGCGGGAACAGGCCGCGTTTCCGTTGCCTTGGGTCGCAGCGTCGAAATACTGGCCGCCGGTTAAGCGGGTGGACAACGTCTACGGCGACCGGAATTTAGTTTGCACGTGTGCCCCGTTGGAAGCCTATGCGGAGGCCGCGGATTAACGCGGCTTCCGTTCCGGCGCCCGGGCATGGTGCCCGCCATGTTCCAGCCACTCCCACGGGCCGTCGACGTCGACGCCTTTGGCACGCAGCATCTCGACGTGGTCCTCGGCGTTGTCCAAGGGTTGGTAGCCGAGGAAACCCCAGTTGGGATCGTGTGTCTTGATCCGTGTATTGGCGGAATAGCCGTTGACGATCAGGGCGCCCGGATCCGGATGCCGTAACGACGCATCGACCAGGCGCGCCACATCCCCGGGGCTGAGCCAGGTCGCCAGCGAACGCTGATCGATCGGTAACGTGCGGTAGGTTCCGATGCGCATCGACACCGACCGGATGCCGTGCCGGTCGAAATACGCCCGCAGCATCGTTTCGCCGAACACTTTGAACGCCCCGTACAGGCTGTCCGGGCGCGGCGGCAAGCCGGGATGCACGTTTTCGGTGATCGGGTAGCAGCCGAAGGCGTGATTGGACGATGCGTAGACGATCCGCTCCACGCCGGCCAGCCGAGCGGCTTCGAACACACCGAACACGCCGCGGGCGTTGACGCGGAATAAATCTTCCAATGTGTATTCGCCGCCGACACCGGTCAGGTGCACGACGGCTTTGACCCCTACCATCAGTTTCTCAACGGCGGCGCGATCGCTGACGTCGGCGATGATCGCTTCTTCGTTATTGGCCGGGTTTTGGATCGGACGTGCATCCGTCAGGCGCAGATTGGCCCACCCGGCCCGCAGGCCGTTGCGCAGCGCGGTGCCGATGGCACCGGCCGCGCCGGTGATCAGCACCCGATCGGTTGCGGGATCGATCATGTGTCGGCCAGTGCCGCCAGGATGCGGTCGCGGGCGGCGATATCGCCATCGTCATGCACGGGCTGGATGGCGACGTGCGTCGCGCCGGCCGAGAAATGCGCCCGCAGCTTGGTCTTCACCTGATCCGGGGTGCCCCACAGGCACATCTGGTCGATGAAGTCGTCCGATCCGCCGCCCGTCAGATCTGTCTCGGTGAACCCGATTCGCAGGAAATTGTTGCGGTAATTATCCAGCGTCAAATAGCGCGCCAGTTCCTTCCGCCCCAGCGCGCGCGCCTTTGCGGGATCGGTTTCCAGCGTGACCTTCTGCTCGATCGCCAGCCACTTGTCGGGGCCGAGGATTTTCGCCGCCTCGGCGGTGTGGCGCGGGTTGGTGTTGTAGGGAATGGCGCCCCGCGTCATCTGGCCGGACAGCTTCATCATCAGGGGGCCGAGCGCGGCGACGCAGATCGGCCAGTCGGCGGCATCGGCCTCGCCTTTGGTGATCCCGTTCAGGTAATTGCGCATGGCCGGGATGGGCTTTTCGTAGACGTGCCCACGCAGACCTTCGACCATCGGCGGATGGCTCACGCCCAGGCCGAGGATGAAACGTTCCCCGTAGAGTTGGTTCAGCGTCATCATGCCCCGGCGCGAGGTGAACGCATCGCGCGCGTAGATCGAGGCAATGGAGCTGCCGATTTTCAATTTGGTCGTGCACGACAGCATGAATCCGGCGACGGAGAAGGACTCATTGCCGCGCGATTCCGGATACCACAATACGTCGTAGCCAAGCTTTTCGACAGTGCCGACGAATTCGCGGATTTGCGCGGGGCCGGTGAGTTTGTCGGTGCCATACCAGGCGCCAAGGCGTCCGAGTTTCATGAGGTGTCTCCCTACCTGTCTAACGTCATGGAAGGGCTTGTCCCTGCCATCTGTTCCAGTACCCTGCCGCGATCAATGGCCAGGACACGCCCGGCCATGACGCGGAGGGGAAAATCGTCAAGCGGCCGCGACGATAACGCCACCGCCGGCCAGATCCGCAATTTCATCCGGCGTGAACCCAGCCTCGGCCAACACTTCGGCGTTGTGTTCGCCCATCCTCGGCGGTTGGCGTGTGATGCCGCCGCGCAACCGGTCGGGTCCGAATTCGATCGGCAAAGCGGGCAAGCCGACTTTCTTGCCCTCGGTGCCGCCCATGCGGGAGATGAACACGTCCAGCAGCCCGCCGGTCGCCAGCAAATGCGGGTCGGTAAACAGGTCGCCGGGTTGCCCGACGGGTGCCCAGGAGACGTTGCAGCGTTCGCAGCGTGCCTCGACTTCCTTTTGCGGGTAGCGGGCCAGGACTTCTTGCAGGGCGGGTATCAGCCAGGACCGTTCGGCCAGGCGCATGACGTTGGTTGCCAGCCTTGGGTCCGCCGCCAAGGATTGCAAGCCGAATTCCTCGACGAAGCGGGTCCATTGCTGGTCGCTGGTGACGCCGATGAACAACTGGCCGCCGCCGGCGGTGTCGAATACCTCGTAAATCGCCCAGGCGCCGCGGCGGGCGGGCATGGGGCGCGCCTCCAAGCCGGTGGCGGTCATGCCGGCCATATGGGTGCTCATGAGGAAGGCGGCGCTCTCGAACAAGGCGCTGCTGACGCGCTGTCCCTTGCCGGTGATGTCCCGCTCGCGCAACGCCGCCTGCGCCGCGACGACGCCGAACACCGCGCCCATGATGTCGATGACCGAGGCGCCGGCGCGTAACGGCCGCCCGGGCGGGCCGGTCATGAAGGCCAGCCCGGTCTGGAACTGCACCACCTCATCCAGCGCCGGCCGATGTTCGTAGGGGCCGGCCAGATACCCTTTCAACGCCAGATAAATCAGGCGTGGGTTCAATGCGCTGAACGTATCGAAGCCGCAGCCAAGCCGCTCCATCGTGCCGGGACCGAAGTTCTCAATCACCAGATCGGCGTTGCGAACCAGGCGGTACATCGCCGCCTGGCCTGCTTTCGATTTCAGGTCAATCGCCAGGCTACGCTTGTTGCGGTTGAACGCCGCGAAGAACCCAGCGGCGAAACCGCCGAGCCCGCGCGTGTGGTCGCCTTTCGGGGCCGGTTCGATCTTGACGACGTCGGCGCCGAGTTCCGCGAACAGCAACCCCGCCGTCGGCCCCATGACGGTGTGGGTGAATTCGAGAACCTTCAGGCCGGCAAGCGGCGTCGCCAACATCAGTTCAGCTTGCGCCGGAATGCATCCAGGCTGCCGGCGTGGATCAATTCGGACGGGAGCTGATGCCCGACGATTTCCTCCGCCATGCGACCGACCTCAATCAGGTTGTCCAGGTCGACGCCGGTGTCGATGCCCATTTCCTCGCACAGCAGGACCAGTTCTTCGGTGCAGATATTGCCCGCCGCCTTGGGCTGGCCGGCGAAGGGGCAGCCGCCCAGGCCGCCGACGGTGGAGTCGAATTGGCTGACGCCCATTTTCAGCGCGGCATGCGCGTTGGCGACGGCGAGGCCGCGGGTATCGTGCAAATGCAGCGCGATCTTCATATCGGGCCAGCGGTTGCGAACCTCCCCGATCACCTTCTCCATCCGGTGCGGCGCGCCCCAGCCCATGGTGTCGGCGAGGGAGAAAATTTCTATCCGTGCACCGGTTTCCTCGGCGATTTTCATGCCGTCTTCCAGGGTGGAAACCACCGTGGCGGGGGAAATGTCGCCCTGGTAGTTGCAGCCGAACGCCGCCATGACGCCCAGCCGGTTGACCGGAATGCCGCGCGACAAATGCAGTTCCGTCTGGCGGCGCATCGCCGCTAAATTCTCCTCCGGCGTGCGGTTCAGGTTCTTCTTGGTGAATCCGACCGATGCCGTCAGAGAGATGGCTCCAGCGATCGTCAGCTTGTCCTTGAACGCCAGCGCGCGATCCATGCCGTTGCCGTTGAAATACAGACCCGTGTAGTGGATGCCCGGCTTTGCGTTGAAGCCTTCGACCACGGCTTCGGCGTCGGCCCAGCCGGGCACGATGCGCGGGTTCACGAAGGAGCACGCCTGCACGTGGTGCAGGCCGGTTTCGGCCAGCGCCTCGATCAGGCGGATCTTGTCCGCGGTCGAGATCGGGCCGGGCTCAATTTGAAAGCCTTCGCGCGGGCCTTCCTCATGGATTTCAACGTGGCTGGGCAGATCGGTCATGGCGGTTGCTCCCCTCTGGGTGTGTCGGTTGCGGCGACCGTAGCACCCGCCGGGGCTGGTGTCATGACGGGCCGGTGGTAGGTTTCCCCGGTCCGTTAACCAACAGGAGGAATCCATGTCGACGACGTTGAATGAAATGCTGGCAGTGGCGCATGCGGCCGTTCCAAAGATCGGCCCGGCCGCGGCGGCGGATCTGGTGAAGACCGGCAATGCCCTGATTGTGGATATCCGCGACGGGACCGAGGTCGCGGCCAGCGGCAAGGCCAAGGGCGCCATCACGATCCCGCGCGGGTCGCTGGAATCGCGGGCCTGCCCCAGTTCCGCCACCCATATCCCCGAGATGCGGCAGGACCGGCCCATTATCCTTTATTGTGCCGGCGGAAACCGGGCAGCTCTGGCTGGGAAGACGCTGCTGGACCTCGGGTACAAGGACGTGCGGAACCTCGGCGGGTTCCGGGACTGGGTCGCTGGCGGCGGCGAGGTGGAGAAGTAACGCCGGCACCTACGCCGACAAATTCCCCCAGGCGAGCACACGGGTAATCCGGATCGCGATCACCGGAAGGGGGGCGATATCCATGGAGCGATACTGTGGATACCGCCCCCTTAGCCGTTCCTGCGCTGCGTCGTGCTCGGCTCCGGCGTCCAGGATGACGGCGTTGCCGCGCAGCATCACCCAAGCGAGCCGGGTCCAATCCTCATCCCAGCGGTCCACGGTCAGCGCCACCGCCGGGTTCTCCTGGATGTTGCGCAGCCGCTTCAGCAGGATGTCCGTGCGCTTGGGTTTTTCGTCCACGGTAATGTAGGCCGACATCCCCTCCATTGCGTAGCAAACCGGCACCAGATGCGGCACGCCCTTCGCATCGACGGTGGCCAGGCGGCCCACGCGGCTGGATTCCAGGAACCGGTATTGCGCATCGGTCAGCATGCCGGTCATCATAGGGCAACGCCCCACACACAAGGAAACCCCCATGGCCGACGTCGAGACACTGCCCCGCACTCCGCCGCAGATCCTGGGCCCGTTCTACCCGTTCATGCACACGCCCATCGAGGATGGGGACCTCACCAATGGCGGCAAGGCCGCGGGCACGGTGCTGCATTTGTCCGGGCGCATCATGACCGACGACGGCAGCCCCATCGTCAATGCGCGCGTCGAAATCTGGCAGGCCAACGCCAACGGGCGCTACGCCCACCCGAACGACACCACCACCCAACCGCTGGATCCAGCCTTCCACGGCTTCGCGGTCGTGCACACGGACAGCCTGGGGCGTTACGCGGTGAAGACCGTCCGCCCGCGCGCCTACCAGGTCACCCCCGGCCGCTGGCGCCCGGCGCACATCCACTTTCAGGTGGACAGCTCGAGCGAGCGCCTCGTCACCCAGATGTATTTCGCCGGTGACCAGTACAACGAAACCGATGCGTGGCGGAACAGCACGGCCCGCACCGAGCTTTTGACCGTTGACCCAACCCCGCGTTCGGATGGAAGCCAGGAGGCCACCTTCGACATCGTGATGATGCGTGCCTAAGCATGTGCGGCTGTTCGCCGGCCTGATCGCCGCCAACCTGCTGGCCTGGGTCTGGGCCTGGAGCGCTTTCGCCGGCCAGCCGTTATTGCTTGCCACCGCGCTGCTGGCCTGGGTCTTTGGCCTACGCCATGCGGTGGACGCCGACCACATCGCCGCCATCGACAACGTCGTGCGCAAGCTGATGGCGGCGGGGCAGCAGCCGAGGGATGCCGGGCTGTTCTTCTCCCTCGGCCATTCCACGGTGGTGATCCTGGCCTGCCTGCTGATCGCCGCCACCGCCGCCGGGCTGGAGGGCGCCAAAGCAATCGGCGGCACCATTGGCACCGCGGTGTCCGCCGGTTTTCTGCTGCTGATCGCCGGCATCAACGTGGCCATCCTGCGCGGGGTCTGGCGGGATTTCCGGCGTGCCCGAGCCGGGATTGCGGCGCCGGCCGCCGATCTGAACGGGCCATTGGCAAAACTGTTCCGGCCGCTGTTCCGCCTGATCGGGCGCAGCTGGCACATGTATCCTCTGGGCTTGCTCTTCGGCCTTGGCTTCGACACCGCCACCGAAATCGGGCTGCTCGGCATTGCCGCCAGCGAGGCCGCGCAGGGCATGCCGCACTGGCAGATGTTGGTTTTCCCCGCGCTGTTCACCGCCGGCATGACGCTGGTGGACACCGCCGATAGCGCTTTGATGGTGGGCGCGTATGGCTGGGCCGCGGTTCGGCCAATGCGCAAGCTTTGGTACAACCTGACGATCACCGCCGCGTCCGTCGCCGTCGCGGTGCTGATCGGCGGGACGGAGGCGCTGGGCCTGCTCGCCGACCGCTTCCAGTTGCAAGGCCCGGTTTGGTCGTTCGTGGCGGGATTGAACGCCGACATGGCGAACCTCGGTTTTGCCGTGGTCGGCATCTTCGCGCTGTGCTGGGCGGGGTCGGTGCTGGTTTACCGCTGGAAGGGCTACGACGCCCAAACCGTAGAATAAATAATGGGCACGTTCATGGGTCTGACATTCACCAACCTCGGCGGCCATATGGCCATCGCCGTGGACGGGGTGGACTTCCGTGCGCCGCCCTCCGCGGATTTGGCCGCGACGCTACGCCGGGCGCTGTGGGACAATCAGGTGCTGTGCATCCATGGCCAGAATATCGGCCCAGGAGAATTCCTCGCCGCCGTCAGCGCCTTTGGGGAGCCGCAGATGCGCCCGGAAATTCCGCATGTGGACGGCTTCCCGGAAGTGACCACTTTGTCCAGCGAGGATCGCGACACCAAGGGCGACGGCAAGCGGCTGGTGGCCGGCGCGACCTGGCACTCCGACGACACGTTCATGGCGAAACCCAGCGCGCTGACGGCGCTGTACGGCATCGTGGTGCCGGACGAGGGCGGCGACACGCAATACGCCAATATGTATGCAGCGTACGAAGCGCTACCTGAAGAAAAGCGCCGGTATTTGGACACGCTGAAAGTCGTCCACACGATGAAGCCGGCGCGGGAGGGGTTGGGTCGCACCCGCTCCATCGCGCCGGAGATTTTGGCGCAACGTCCACCGTCGACACACCCGTTGGTACGAACCCACCCGGAAACCGGCCGCAAATCCCTGTATGTGAGCCGCAACCGCATGGACAACATCGTTGGCATGGAGCGGGAAGAAGGCCATCGGCTTATCGATGAATTGGTGGAACATGCCACCCAGCCGCAATTCACCTACCGGCATAAGTGGCATCGAGGCGACATCGTGATCTGGGACAACCGGTGTTTGATGCATAAGGCCAACGGGGATTACCCCGAGGGTGCACGGCGGTTCATGCAGCGCATTATCGTGGCGGGGGAAGTGCCGGTCTGATTATTCGGCTGCCTACCCCGCGGCCCTTATCCTCTCCAAAATCCCCCGGGACTCATCCGGTATCGGTACCGGCTTCTGCGACCCCCGCTCCACGAACACGTGGACGAAATGCCCCTCGGCCGCCGCGACGTCCTCATCGTTGCGGAACACCGCGATCTCGTAGCGGACCGACGACCGGCCGATATGCGCCACCCGGATGCCCACCAGCACGCGGTCCGGGAATGCCAGGGAGCTATGGTACCGGCACGCGACCTCCGCCACCACGCAGTGCACCGGGCCTTCGAACATGCCGACCACCTTCTCCGTCATCTCATAGTATGTGACGGCGGTGTCGAAGAAGGAGAAGTAGTTGACGTTGTTCACATGCTGGAACACGTCGTTGTCCATCCACCGCGTGGTGATGGCGTTGAAATAGCGGTAATCCGTGCGGCGGCCCGGCGGCTGGCGGCTCATGGGGAACTCCTGGAAGCAGGTCCCGCGTTCAAGCCTATCCACAAAGATGCGTCCAGCCGCAAAAAGCCCAAGAAATTTTCGGCCCTGGAAACCTTTCGTTAACACTTTGCCGTCAAGCTGCGCGCGACCCACATTGGATACGACGCGCATGGCCGACACCGACATACAAGAGCGTTCCACTAGCTTCTTTCCCTCCGCCGCCGAACGGCTGCGCGGCGCCTTGCTCGACAGCCGCCAGCGATGGCGGGATCTGGTGGGCCTCGCCGCCGATCTGGCGTTCGAGACAGACCATCTCGGCCGTTTCACCTTCCTGCATCCCGACCCCGCCTTGGGCTGGCCGAGCGGGGCGATGATCGGCGGCGATGCTTCGGCCCTGTTGGCGGATGGCGGGGATGGCACGGGCTTCGACCCGTTCCGCGCGACGGTGCGGGTAAGGCACAGACGGGCGTGGCTGCGGCGGGGGGATGGCGGGGTGGTGTCCCTCGCGTTCTCCGCCGAACCGATGCTGGATTCGTTGGGCCACATCACCGGCACACGCGGCGTGGGTGTGGATATGACGGCGCTGGATGCCCCCGGCGCCCAACTGGCCGGCGCGCTGCGGCTGGGCGACGCGCTGGACCACATCCTGTCCCGCATGGGGCGGGAGGTTTTGGCCCCGAAAATGCTGCGATCGGCGCTCGAAGCGCTGGCCAGCGCGCTGGGCGCCGCGGGCGCCGCGGCCATCCTTCTCCCGGCCGATGGCCAACCAGCGTCCATGACACACCGGGCCGGGGCAGGGGCTGACTCCATCCTGCCCGCCGCCGCGGCGCTGCTGGCCCACCACGCCGACGCCCCATTGCAAGGAGAATCCGAAGACGGAAGGCGCCTGCTCGGCGACATCTGCCAGACGCGATTCGGGGAGCAAACCGGCCTGGTCGCGTGGCGGGCATCCGCTTCCCGTCCTTGGGACACCGACGAAATCCGCCTGATCGCTGCCGCCGGCAAGATTGTCCGCATGGCGCTGGAGCATGAGGCCATCCAGCGGGAAATGATGCGCCAGGCCCGCACCGACCCCCTGACCGGCCTTCTGAATAGACGCGCCTTCCGCGAAGAGGTCCTCCGCCATACCCATCGCGCGGATCGGGAGGGCGTGCCGAGCACGCTGATGTTCTTGGATTTGGATCATTTCAAGTCGGTGAACGACCGGTTGGGGCATGAAGCCGGCGATAAGGTGCTGGAGCGCGTCGCGGCGTTGCTGCGCGGCATCGTGCGGCCGGCCGATCTCGTGGCCCGCCTCGGCGGCGACGAATTCGCCCTTTGGCTCGGCGGCACCGACCACATGACAGCGGCGGAGCGGGCGGAGGCATTGCGGACCGCGGCGCCGGATGCGCTGGATGAGATCACCGGCGGCACCCCGCCCCGGATCACCCTGTCGATCGGCATCGCCACCCGCGCCGCCGGCGCCGACGAAGACATTGACGGCCTGATCCGCCGGGCCGATGAGGCCATGTATGAAGCCAAACGCAACGGCCGCGGGCATTGGCGGGTCTCTCTGCTGGAGGCCGGCTGATGGATATACTGCTGGAAGATGAGACCACCCGGGTCCGCCAGGGCGCCAATCCCGCGACGGAACCCGACCGGCTGCGGGTGTTGGCAAGCGACGAGTCGGTGCGGGTGCGCGCGACGCTGGCGATGAACCCCGCCGCGCCCCCCGACGCGGACCGCTTGCTGGCCGCCGACCCGGATGAGCGGGTGCGGGTCCTGCTGGCCCGCAAACTGGCAGGCCTGACGCAGGGGCTGCCAGACGACGCGCAATCCCGGCTGCGGGAACAGGCATACGAAACCCTGACCCGTTTGGTCTCGGACGAAGCCGTCCGCGTACGCCGCATCATCGCCGACGCGGTCAAGGATCTGCCCGATGCGCCCCGAGCCCTGATTTTGGCACTGGCGCGCGACACCGCTGTCATGGTGGCGGAGCCGGTCATCTTGTTCTCCCCGCTGCTGACCAGCGAGGATTTGTTGGCCTTGGTATCGGCCGCACCGTCCCCCGGTACCGTGCTGGCGGTGGCCTGCCGGCCCGCCATCGATGAAGCGGTATCCGATGCCGTCGCGGCCACGGCCAACGCGGCGGCGATCCATGCGCTGCTGGCCAATCCATCCGCGCAAATCCGGGAAGCGGCGCTGGACGCGCTGATCGCTGCCTCCACCGACCACCTGGATTGGCACGAACCTCTGGTTCGTCGTCCGGTTCTGCCGCCCCGCGCGGCTCGGGCCTTATCGGAGATCGTGGCCTCGCATCTGCTGGAGACGCTGGCGGCACGCACCGACCTGGATCGGGCGCTGGCGGTGCAATTGGCGGCAAGGCTGACACGGAAGCCGGCGGAGGTGCGGTCCGACGTCACGCCGGCCGTCGCGCTGGCGGAAGCGCGCCGCCTTTCCCGCGCAGGGCTGCTAACCGAGCAAGCGCTTTTGGGTGCCGTGCGGCGGGGGGAGGCAGCCATGGCCTCCGCCCTGCTGGCCACGGCGGCGGAGGTGCCGATCGAAACCGTCGATCGCGCCGCCTCGCTGCGCAGCGCCAAAGGCCTGATCAGCCTGGTCTGGCAGGCTGGGTTTTCCATGCGCGCCGGCACGGCGGTGCAGGGGCTTCTGGGCTTACTGCCGCCAGGGGAAGTCCTCGCGGCCGGGCCAGGTGGCGGGTTTCCACTGTCGGTGGAGGAGATGCGCTGGCAAATGGCGTTTCTTGCGCTGGATGGGCGCGAGTAGCATGCCTGTTCGTCGGAAAATTTTACACGCTAAAAAAGGGCGGCACCACGCGGGCCGCCCTTCTCGCGTCAGGCCGGCTTCACCAAATGCGCCAGGATGGCGTCCAGGTGGTCGTCGGCCATCTGCCGCAACTCCGCGTCCGTGCGGTCCTGCACGGGGTGGGGTACGAAGACATAGGCCGGGTCGGTGCCGAGGGCCTTCGACTGCGCCGCCGCGGCGTCGATGAACTCGGTGGTGGCAACGCCCACCGAAGGGATGCCGCGGGACTCAAGATCCGCCAGATCATGCGTACAGCACGATGTGCAGGAGCCTCAGTCCGCCAGCCCTTCGATGACCAGATTTACTTCCATGCCGATCTGCTGCGATAGCGTTCGCTCTGCCCCCAGGACCCATCCCTCCGCGAGAACTGTAATATATCGCCGCTTGCACCCGGAGCTGCCCGACCTCATTTAACGGCAGCGATCGCGACGCCGTGACGGCGGACCGCGATCCCAGATACCGCGATGACAGGTGTCGGCAATATCCATCCAGGTCGCCACCGCGCGCCACGGTTTCTTTTTCCAATCAAGGACGTCCATGACCACCGGTATCTCAACAGACGCGGCCGCCGCGCCGAACGCCTTGCGCGCAATTCTCGCGGCCCATCGGACGCCGGTGCTCAGCCGCAGTTTGGGCCAAATCGCGACCACCTTCCTGCCCTTCTTCGGCATCATCGCGGCGATGTACGGGCTGGGCACGATCTCCCCCTGGCTCAGCTTGCTGCTGACCATCCCGGCGGCGGGGTTGGTCGTGCGGATTTTCATCATCCAGCACGATTGCGGCCACGGTGCGTTCTTTCGCAGCCGAGCGGCGAATGTGTGGCTGGGGCGGTTTTGCGGGCTGATTACCATGACGCCATTCGCGAACTGGCGCCGGCAGCATGCCAACCACCATGCGGTCTGGAACAACCTCGATCGCCGCACCGGCTTGGGCGATATTTACTCCACCTGCATGACGGTCGCGGAATACCGCAATCTGTCCGCGCCAGCCCGCGTTTGGCACCGAGCGGTACGGCATCCGGTGGTGGCGCAGGTGCTGTTGCCGCCGTTGGTGTTCCTGTTGCTCTACCGGGTTCCGTTCGACACGCCGCTGTCGTGGCGCCGCGAGTGGTACAGCGTGTTCCTGACCGACGCCGCCATCCTCGCCGTCTTCGCGACGCTGGCCCTGCTGCTTGGCGTCGTTTCGGTGGCGCTGGTGCAACTGCCGACTATCGGGGTCGCGGCGATTATCGGCATGTGGATCTTCTCGGTGCAGCACCGGTTCGAGGGCGCGGTGTGGCTACGCCAGGATGGGTGGACAGCGGCCGGTGCGGCGTTGCAAGGCACCTCCCATTTGAAGCTGCCGCGGATTTTGCAGTGGTTCAGCGGCAACATCGGCTTCCATCACATTCACCATTTGATGCCTCTTGTGCCGAACTACCGGCTGGAGGCGTGCCATCGTGCCAGTGCGCCGATCGTCGCCGCGCCGTCGCTGACCCTGCTCCAGGCGCTGCGCGCGCCTTCCTATGCGCTGTGGGACGAAGAACATGCACGCATGGTGCGGTTTTCGGATCTGCGGAGCCGGAGGGGCCGCGTCGCCGCCCACCTTGGCACCCCGCCCCCTCAGCGCTAAACCTACTCTCCAGTAAACGCCTGCCGGAGGGAACCCGACGCATGATCAACAAGATCGTCCAGTCCATGGCCGAAGCCATGGCGGACATCAAAGACGGATCCACCGTGCTGCTCGCCGGTTTCGGCTCCGTGGGCCAGCCCAACGCGCTGATCGAGGGCCTGATCGAGCAAGGCGCCAAGGACCTGACCGTCGCGGCCAATAACGCTGGCTCCGGCCACGTGGGCCTCGCGCGCCTGATGGAACTCGGCCGGGTGCGGAAGATCATCTGCTCTTTCCCGCGCTCGTCGGACCCGGTGGTGTTCGAAACCCTGTATCGCGCCGGTAAGATCGAGCTGGAGATCGTCCCGCAAGGCACTATCGCCGAACGCATTCGCGCCGCCGGCGCCGGCGTGCCGCAGTTCTTCACCGCGACCGGAGTCGGCACCAAGATGGCCGTCGGCAAGGAGCATCGGGAAATCGACGGCCGCACCTACATCCTGGAAAACGCGCTGCATGGCGACGTCGGGCTGGTGGAAGCGTGGGAAGCCGATCGCTGGGGCAACCTGACCTTCAAACTCGCGGGCCGGAACTTCAACCCGATCGTGGCCATGGCGTCGAAGCTGACGATCGTGCAGTCGCAGCACATCCGCGACCTCGGCGACATCCATCCCGATCACGTCCACACCCCCGGCATCTTCGTCAATCGCGTGCTGCATCTGCCGTACGGCGATCCCGGCGGCTTCTAAGGAGAGAGACATGTCCGACTCCACCTTCAAACCGTTCAACCGCGTCCAGATGGCGCAGAACGCCGCCGGCGACATCCCCGAGGGCTGGTACGTCAACCTCGGCATCGGCATTCCCACGGCCGTCGCCGATCACGTGCCGCTCGACCGGGAGGTCATCTTCCACTCGGAAAACGGCGTCCTCGGCATGGGGCCGGCGCCGGAGAAGGACAAGATCGAGCCGTGGCTGATCAACGCCGGCAAGCAGTACGTTACGCTCCGTCCAGGCGGCAGCATCTGCCACCACGCCGACAGCTTCGCCATGATTCGCGGCGGGCACCTCGACCTTTGCGTGCTCGGCGCCTTCCAGGTGGCGGATAACGGCGACATCGCCAACTGGGCCACGTCGGAGAACGATACGGCCCCGGCGGTCGGCGGCGCGATGGACCTCGCGGCCGGCGCAAAGCGGCTGTGGGTGATCATGGATCACACCACCAAGGACGGCACGTCCAAGCTGGTGACGAAGTGCTCCTACCCGTTGACCGCACAGGCCTGCGTGAAGCGGGTCTACACTAACCTGGCCACGATCGACGTCACCGAACGCGGCTTCGTCGTGCTGGCCATGGCGCCCGGCCTGACGCTGGAGAATTTGCAAGCCAGGACCGACGCCAAGCTGCACTTGCAGGCCTAGGGGACACGATGACATGACCACCGCCGAGGACCGCGGCGAAAGCCTGCGCATGATCCGCGACAGCGCGGCCGGTATCGCGCCGCGCACCAGCGACCTGAAACGCATTCGCGCCTTGCGCTTCAACGAACCCGGCTTCGACCGGTCCGTCTGGCGCGAAATGTGCGAGATGGGCTGGCTCGGCCTCCTGGTGCCCGAGGATCAGGGCGGCTCCGGCCTCGGTGTGCAGGAGTTCTGCGCGCTGACCGAGGAACTCGGCGCGGCGCTGATCCCCGAACCCCTGATTGCCGCGGCCATGGCCGCTCGGCTTTTGCCGTCGGACGCGTTGCCGGACGTCCTGTCGGGGGAACGCATCGTGCTGCCGGCGTGGCAGGAAAAGCCCTTGAGCATCGACGTTGCCGCCGGCGGCACGGTGTTCTCGGGCGGTAAGGTGGCCGGCAAAAAGGTCTTTATCCCGATGGCCGCTGGCGCCGATGCCTTCCTGGTCACCGTGCCCGGCGGGTTGGCGCTGGTGGAGCGCGACGCACAGGGCGTGCATCTGGAATGCCAAACCACCCAGGACGGCGGCAACTCTGGCACGCTGACGCTGGACAACGCCGCTGCCGCGTTTGTCGCTGGGGACGCCGGCGAAGCCTTCGAAACCGCATGCATGGCCACATCCGCCTATCTGCTGGGCGCCATGGACCGGGTGTTCGGCATCACCTTGGACTATCTGAAAACCCGCGAACAATTCGGCCGCAAGATTGGATCGTTCCAGGCCTTGCAGCACCGCTCCGCCGATCTGAAAATTCAGGTGTCGCTGGCGCGGGCGACGGTGAACGCGGCGGCGCGCACGCAGGATGAGTCCGGGGATGCATCGGTGCGCAAGGCCGCGGTGTCGCGGGCAAAGGCGCGGGCGTCCGATGCGGCGTCGATCGTGACGCGCGGTTGCATCCAGTTGCACGGCGGCATCGGCTACACCGACGCGGCCGACCCCGGCCTGTTTCTACGCAAAACGATGGTGCTGGCGCCAGCCTACGGCTCCGCCGCGCTGCATCGTGCTCGGTATCGCGATCTGGCGCCGGTGGGCGACGAGGACTGATGAACGATTTATCGGACGACGAATTTCGCCTGATCGTCCGGGAATGGGTGGCCGCGAACTACCCCCCCGAAATCCGTAACCCGTTGAAGCGGCTGCATTGGAACGAGTGCAAGTCCTGGTATTTCAAGCTGGCTGAAAAAGGTTGGCTCTGTCCCGGTTGGCCGGAGGAATACGGCGGGATGGGCCTGTCCCCCGGCAAGCAACTGATCATGCTGGACGAATTCGAGCGCCACGGCTGCGCCCGCACCATCGATCAGGGCGTGCTGATGGTGGGACCATTGCTGATCGCGCATGGAACGGACGAGCAGAAGTCGTTCTTCCTGCCGAAGGTGCTGTCGGGCGAGCACATCTGGTGCCAGGGCTATAGTGAGCCCAACGCGGGGTCCGATCTGGCATCGTTGCGCACGGTAGCGGAGCGGGATGGCGACGATTACGTCATCAACGGCCAGAAGATATGGACCTCGATGGCGATGGACGCCAACTGGATTTACGTCCTGGCGCGGACGGACAGAAAAGCCAAAAAGCAGGAGGGGATTGGGTTTTTCCTCGTGCCAATGGACACGCCCGGCATCACCGTACGGCCGTTGATGACACTGGATTTGAACGAAGAATTCGCCGAGACGTTCTTCGATAACGTCCGCGTGCCCGCTTCCGCGCTGGTGGGCCAGCCCAACCGGGGCTGGAGCATGGCCAAAGCCTTGCTGGGGTTCGAGCGCATCTTCGTGGGGTCCCCCAAACAGTCGGCCTACGCGCTGGCGCGCTTGCGGGGCCTGGCCGAACGGATGGGCGTTTGGGACGATGCCGAATTCCAGGCGGTGTTTACGAAGCACCGGGAGGATGTCGACGACCTGACCGACCTGTACGAAGTCTACGTGGAACAGGTCCGCCGCGGGGAGGTCCCGGGGCCGGATGTGTCCATGTTGAAAGTGTTCCAGACGGAACTATACCAGCGCATCACGGAAACCATGTTGGACGTGGCCGGCGAACACGGCGGGATGCTGGAACCGATGGAAGGCAACCGCGCCCTGAACCCCGCCGGGCTGTTCTTGCAGTCCCGGCCTTCGACGATCTACAGCGGCACGAACGAGATCCAGCGGAATATTCTGTCGAAGAATGTGCTGGAGCTGCCGGGGTAGGCTATTCGACGGCTTCGCTCAGAAACCGTTCCACTAACGCCATCGCCCGATCCCTCGGCGCGTTTGTCTGCGCCCGCAACTGGTTCCGCGTGCCCGAGGTCAGATAGAACCGCTCGTACAGCTCCACCCGCGACGCCAACGCCGTCCCGGCAAAATCCCACGCCAGGCGGAACAACCGGATGCGCCGCTCCGCGTCCACTCCGTGCGCACCGTGCAGATACTTGTCGATATATGGCCGCAACGCCGGATCCCGCATCATTGCCCAGGTCGGCGTCGCCAGCAGGTTGTGCGAACCGAGCAGCTTGATGATTTCGTTTGCCCGAGGCATCCAGAACGGCATCGTCGCCCGCAACGCCGTCAGCGGTTCCGATGCCGGGAACCAGCAGCCGTTGCTCCATTCCTTCGGGTGGTCCTCGGCCGCTTGCACGGCCGAGCGGGCGAGTTCCGCGTAGCTCCAAAGTTCGCCCAACAACTGTTGCGCGTTTGGGCTTTTGTCGCCGATTGCCTCGGCCATCGCGGTCGCGAGGCCCCAGGCGAATTCCAGCTTGGTGGACGCTCGCACCATGGTTTGCTGCATGACGTTGCCGTTCCAGCTTTTCGTCATGACCTGGTTGTAGACCCTGGCGTTCGCATCGATGAACAGCCGGTCGCGGGGTACTTCCACGTCGTCGAATACCACGAAGGCATCCTGCTCATCGAACCGTGATCCCAACGGCGCATCGAACCGGTTCGGCGCCCCCGCCACGCTGTCGCGGCACATGAATTTCAGGCCAGGAGTTGCCATGGGGATGCAGAACGATACGGCGAACTTATCGCCGCTTTCGGGTAATGGGCGCCCCGGATAAACAGCGATTTCGTCCGAAAACGGCGCCAACGTCGCCAGAATCCGCGCCCCCCGCACGATAATCCCGTGCTCGGTGTCGCAAACCTTGCGCAGGATGACGTCATTTTCCTGGCCGGGCATCTCATCACGGGCTTTGTCGATGGTAGGGTGAATGAGCGTGTGGGTTAGGCTGATGTCACGACGGCGCAGAAACTTCTGGTATTCTACCTGCCGCGCGGCGCCGGCTTCGTTGCCGTGGATCGCCCATTCGTCCCAGCAGCCGGCAAAACCGGCGTAGGTGACGTTCATGTAGTCGGGCGTGCGGCCCATCACGCCCACGGTATGTTCCGCGATGCAACGCAGGCCGCGGTGGCGGCGCTTTAGGTCCTCGGGTGACCGGGGAATCATGTGGCTGACGTTGATCTTTTCCCCGGTCTCCGGGTCGGGGATCAGCAGGTCCTCGGCTGCTTCATGCTGCAGATCGAACACCGCCGCCATGCCTTGGGCGGCGCCGGCGAAGGTGGGGTGCGACTGCGCATCGGTCACCTTGTCGCCGCCGACCCAGATTTGCCGGTCGTCCTTTAATCCGCGCAGAAATTCCGCACCGGTGCGTGCTGGCATCGCCGTTCTCCTTATTGTGCTTTGAATGCGGGGCGGGACAGGCAGCGTGCCATCCACAGGCAGCGGGAGGCTCGGGATAGCGGAATGCCGTAGATTTTTAGCGATGCGTCCATTGGTTTATCCTAGCACATCTGCCGCCGGCCGCACGACGTGACGTAGCTCCCCCACGCGGCGGGTGACGCCGATTTTGTCGAGGTATTCCAGCACCAGAATCGTCAAGTTGCGTCCGATACCGCTGCGTTCGTTGAAGGCGCGCGCGGTGAAGGTGGCTTCGTCGGACTCCGCCGCCAGGGCCGCCGCGATGTCCCCCAAAGCGATGACGCCGGAGGGTGGGTAGAAACGGTTGGGCGCGACGCGCAGCAGCAGGCCGAAGCGTTCCAGCCGGACCAACAGCGATTCGGTTTGGTCCGGTGCTACCGACAACAATTCGGCGATTTCCCGCACGCGCGGCGGGCGCAACGGCTCGGCGGTCAGCGCGGGTTCGATCCGTTTCCACGCCGCCGCGTCGGTGGGCGCAAGGCGGGCCTGGTGGCCGGGTAAATGATAGACGGCGTCGCGTTTCACGATGTCCCGCCGAGACAGGCGATCCAGCAGCACGGCTTCGGCGATTTCCTCCGGCCAGGCGCGCAGGCTGGACAGCAGGGCGGCTTTGCCGGGTCCGGGGAGGTCGGGGTGCCTGGCGTGCCATCCCTCCAATGTGCGTAACAAAGCCTGACCCAAGGATTCGTTGGTTTCCTCGGAAATCAGGATCGGATGCGCCTGTCGCCCGATGCGGATGCCGCCGGTTAAGCCATCGGTGGAGTCAAGATTGCGTGCCAACCCAAACCGAGCGAGGTCCACCCAGCCATCGGTGCGCAACAAACCGCCGAGCGGGTCAGGTGACGCCATCGCGGCCAGGGATGCCGCGCGCTGTTCCCGAGGCACTCGCCGCACCTGCGGGAACGGATCGATCACCCGCCCGCCCGCGACCACGCGCCCGGTCGCATCGTCGCGCAGAATGACACGGTCCCCGAACAACGCCCCGGTTTCCCGTTGCAGCGTCAGATGAGCAAATCCGTTGCCGGACGTCAGAACCCGCCCGCGAATACTGGCGGAACCGATATGCACATGCACCGGCGAAGCGTGTTTCAGCACGCGCCCTTCGACCACCCGTACGGACACATCCAGCCGCGAAGTCGGTGCATGCAACGACGGCGCAACCAGCCAGTCGCCGCGCCGCACGGTGGTTTTTTCCACACGTGCTCCGGTAATCGCCAGGGCGCAACGATCCCCCGCCGATGCGACCCCGGCCGCCACGTGGTGCACCTCGATGCCCCGCACCCGAGCCGCCAAATGCGCGGGCGACAGCAGCAGACGGTCGCCGACCGATACCGAACCGGACGCGACGGTGCCAGTGACCACCAATCCGGTACCCGGAACCAGGAACCCTCGGTCGATCGCCAACCGGAACCCGCCAGACGCCGAACGGCGTTGCCATGCGGCTGCTTTGGCACCGATCCATGAACGCAATGCATCCATCCCGTCGCCGGTGATTGCCGATACCGGCATCAACACGGGATCGGCATATCCGGCCCGCGCCAAAATTCCTCGCGTCGCGACCGAAACGTCAGCGACCCGCGCGGCATCGGTGCGGTCGATCTTCGTGATCGCGACGGCAACATCCGAAACCCCCGTCAACGCCAGCACCGCCAGATGCTCATGCGTCTGCGGCATCGGCCCGTCGTCGGCGGCGACGACCAGCAACACGCTGTCGATCGACAGCACGCCCGCGAGCATGTTGGGCAGGAACCGCTCGTGGCCCGGCACATCGACGAATCCCACGGTCTCGCCGCTGGGCAGAACCGTGTGCGCGAAGCCCAGGTCGATGGTCATGCCGCGGGCTTTTTCGTCCGGCAAACGGTCCGGATCGATCCCCGTCAGCGCGCGAATCAGCGCGGTTTTGCCGTGGTCGACGTGCCCCGCGAGGGCGACGATCATCCCACTTCGACGACCGCGTCCACGGCAAACGCGCCTTCACCCTCGGGCATCGCGAAGACTGGGTTGAGGTCGATGGATTGCAGCTTCGGACCGGCCGCCATGGCGAAGGCGGACAGGCGGGACAGAGTGTCCGCCAGCGCTTTCACATCGGCCTTCTTCCGCCCGCGCGCACCCAACAGCAGCGGGGCACCCTTGATGGAGCGGATCATCTCCTCGGCCACGTCGGGTCCGAAGGGGCAGCGGCGGAACACCACGTCCTTAAGGATTTCCACGAAAATGCCGCCAAGCCCGAACATCGCGACCGGGCCGAACACGGGGTCGCGGTGGATGCCGAGGATGCATTCCACGCCGCCCTGGAGCTGTTTCGCCACCAGCACGCCCTCGATACGGGCCGAAGGGGCCGCGGCCTTGGCACGGGACAGCAAGGTGGCGAAACCCTCGCGCACCACGGCGGCATCGAATACGTCCAGCAGCACGCCGCCGATTTCCGACTTATGCAGGATGTCTGGCGACAGAATCTTCATCACCACCGGGTAGCCGAATTTCTCCGCCGCCGCGACGGCGGCATCGGCATCGGTACATTCCGCTTCCGGTGCGGAGGCAATCCCGGCGGTTGCCAGCAAGCGCTTGGCCTCGGCTTCGGTCGGGGTGACCGCCGGCAATGTCACGGCCGGCACGGATGGGGCAGGGGCGCCCTCGGCCTTGGCGAAGGCCTTGCCGAACCGGCCCATCGCGTCGATGGCTACCACGGCGCGTGTCGGGTCCTCATGCACCACCCAGCCGTCGGCTTCCAACTCGGCGGTCCGTTCCGGTGGCGTGATCACCGACAGAACATAGAGCCGATCGGGGTATTTGTCCTTCACCAGGTTCAGCTGCTCCCGGATCACCGGCCAGCGCCTGGACGACGCCGTCATGCTAAAGAAGCCCAGCACGGTCGAGTAGCCGCCATCGCGGATCATCGCTTCGGTGAAGGTGTTGATCAGGGTCGGATCGTTCGAGACCTGGGCGGTCGCGTCCACCGGATTGCGCGGGGCGCAGAACGGCACCAGGTCCCGCAGATGCTTCTGGGTCGCTTCCGGCATTTCAGGCATCGCCAATCCGACGCTTTCCGCAACGTCGGAAATCAGCACACCAGCACCACCGGACACCGTGATGACGCCCAGCGTATTGTTCACCGGGTAAATTTTGCGCGTCGCGGTATGCGCGATATCCAGCATCTGTTCCGAGTTGCTCGCTCGGAACACCCCGAATTCATTCATGATCGCTTCGGTGACCGAATCGTCGCCGGCGATCGAGGCGGTGTGCGACTTCGCCGCCTTCGTTCCGAGTTCGGACCGGCCGACCTTCTGCATGATCACCGGTTTCTTCGCGGCACGCGCGGCTTCCAAAGCGGCGATCAGGCCCGATGCCTCCCGGATACCCTCGGCATAGACGGTGATGACGTCGACTTCCGGGTTCTCGGCGAGCCAGCCGATGCACTCGCCCATCGTGACGTCGCCTTCGTTGCCGGTCATGATGCAGAGCGAGGCACCGATGCCGCGATTGCGCGCGAGCGTATACAAATGTGTACCGTAAGCGCCGGATTGCGACGCGATGCCGATGCGCCCCGGCACCGGCCAGCCGCTATCGAACGACGAGGAGAACGTCGCGTAATAGGCCCGCCGCGCGTCGAACACGCCCAAACAGTTCGGCCCGAGGATGCGCATACCGTAAGACCGGGCGGTCGCGACCATCTTGTCCTGGGCGACGGCGCCCGCGTCGTCCATTTCCGCGAAACCCGCGGTGAACATGACCACGGCCTTGACGCCTTTTTTCGCCAGATCCTCGATGGCGGCAGCCGCGACGTCCGACGAAACCGCGACGATGGCGACATCCGGCACCTCCGGGACGTCGTTGATCGACGCGTAGGCTTTCAACCCCTGAATTTCAGACCGGTTCGGGTTGATGGGGTACAGCGCGCCCTGGAACCCCTGCGATTTCATGTAGGCAATGGGCCGCCCGCTGATCCGGGTTGGGTCGCTCGACGCGCCCAGCACGGCGACGGAGCGGGGGGCGAGCAGGGGGGTCAGGCCGGCAAAACGGGATGACATGATGGCGCTTCCATTGATCGACTTACCGATCAGTCTGGCGCCGGGACCGGGCGCTGGCAACCCAGGCGTTTAGCGGCATTCGATCTCCAGTATCGTGTTGCCCATGATGGGCGTGGCCAGGACGGCGTCGCCGTCGGTCCATCGCCATATCGAACGGTCGTCGCGTTCCCAGGCGCTCCACCCTTCCGTCAGCATGGGATGGTCCATCGGTATGGGCACAACGTCCATATCCTGGTGAAACACGATATCGCGAATCGCCACTTTGCCGCTGGTCTGAATGCGCAATGCACCATGGGCATGAGGGATTACGAACCTGTACCGCCCATTTCGGATGTTCAAAGGCGCGCGTCTGCGCCCATCCGTCACGATGTGTAAATCGGGTGCTTCCGCCGCGACCCGCGGTGCCGCGGCTTGGTCTGCGATCTGTTGCAAGCTTGTAGCTGCCATGTTGGCCGCCGCGCGGTCGTCGGCGTCGACATAACCTTCGGTGGGCAGACCTTCCGCCAGCAGGGTGCCGTGCGCGTCCAGCACGATGTGAAAATAGGTCACCGATCGGCACTGGGTGTCGCGCACGATGCTGGAGCCATTGACCAGAAAGCTGGCCGGAACCAAGCGACCTTCGCACCATACCCCGAGATTGGGCGACACACACAGGTCTCGGATCGGCGTCTGGTTGGCAAAGGCCCGAGCCCGGATGTGGATCGGTTGCACCCGTTCAGGGGCGGGATGGGAGGCTAAATCGATCTCGCGGCGCGTGATTCGGCGAACGGAGCGGGTTACGCCGTTCCTGGTCCTCACCAGATCGCCGGCCCGCAGATCCTCGATCGCGCTGCCGCCTTCCGGGGTTGCGATTCGGGTTCCCGCCCTAAAGCACGGCCGTTCGTTGGGAGGCAGTTCGATTCTGGCCGCGCCATCGGATATCTTGCTGCGTTTGAAATGAACGTGGGCTTCGATATCGGACGTATTGCGAAGCGAAGCCTCCAATTCCTCAATGGCAAAGAGAGATGCGGTCACTGGCCTTCCCCTGCGCGACCTTGCTGATCCGGCGTCAATTCCTATTGATCGCCATGCAGGGTTGTTTACGGCAATATTCTATATCGCCATGGTTGTGGGATAGCAAGACAGGGTAAGTCAAGAAACTAGTCACGATATTGAGAGCATGTTCGATGAAATATTATTTTGGATAAATACAAATATTGGATTACCAGCCGGGATCGCCCGGCTGCAACCCGAGCAGAACCTTGCCCGCGGATTCAAAGTAAGACGGTAGCCCCGCGGCGTGTTGCACCGCGACATGCACGTCGCGGAATGCTCGTTCCAACGGTAACCTTGTGTAGATCGCGTTGGTCCCGGCGGCGTGAAACACCTTATCCACGGCGCGCACCGACTCGTGCATCGCGTGCACCAGCGACAGCCGACCTTGGGCAATCTCGTGATCCGATGGTGTTTTCCCGGCACTCAGCGTGTCCCAGAGCCGCCCCACCGCGTCGAACACGTAGGCTCGGGCTGCGTTCACGATGGCGTCGGCCTCGGCGATGCGGGTCTGCACCAGTGGCCGGTCCCGAAGCAAATTGGGGGACATGGTGGATGCTTCGGTGGATGCGATTTCCGCCAGGGCATCAATTGCGCCGCGCGCAATGCCCAGCGCGTTCGCGGCCGAGGGCGTCCATAAATTCACATACCACGCGCGTTTGTTGAACAACGGACCGGTCTCGCAGGGATCCGCGTCTGAGAGGCGGCTGCGCGCTTCCGGCACGAAAACGTCGTCCACGGTGAAATCCTGGCTGCCGGTGCCGCGCATGCCCATGGTTTGCCACGTGTCGACGATTGTCACGGACTCCCGCGGTACCCACATCGCCCGCAGCACCGGCGTGCCGGCCGGCGACAGGCGGGGCGTGTCGCCATCCATCATGATGCAGGTGGCATAGAGCCACCGGGCGTTCTGTATGCCGCTGGCGAAATTCCAGCGGCCTTTGGCGCGGTAGCCACCTTCGACTTCCCATGCCCGGCCGCCCGGACGGGCGGATCCGGCGCCCCGATAATCGGCGGGAGTGCCTGCCAAGTCGCGCCCGACCGCAACCGGCAGGCGGCCGACATTGAGAGAAAGAGCGGTGGCGATCATGGCGCACCAGCCGACCGATCCGTCGACCCGCGACAGTTCCTCAACCACGCGAAACGCCACCAGTGGCGGGGTTTCCGGCCCGCCCATCGAGCGGGGGAGGTACATCTGATAGATGCCGGCTTTGGTAATCTCGGCGGCCAGCGCCGGCGGGGTCTGGCGCATCCGTTCGGCATCGGTGCGGGCGGCTCGGACGGCGGGTGCCAGCCCGATCGCGGCCGCGACGATTTCGGGTTCCGGCACCGTCGCGAACCCTACTGACACAGGAAAGACGCTCGGTCTTTCCCCCCGCTGCGCGGGTTGATGCTGTCCAACACCGCGGCGCTGCCCCCGAATAGCGTGCAGCGGTTCACCGCCAGGGTGTGGGCGGCATCTAGTTCCTGGTCGGAGCCGTGGGCGAAGTCGATCAGCACGCTGGTCGGGTTGCCAGCGATGAATTCGATGCTGTAGCCGGGGTTATGGGGCCGTAGGTCGATTATGCCGCAACTGGCAACAGCCAGCGCGGCGCACGTCATGAGTGTCAGCCTGAACGCACCGCGCATGAAGAGTACTCCTCGCCTGTCGGGGGGCTGGAAAGTCCGGCACCATCCTCGCGGATCATCTAACCCGCGCCTCCCATGAGGGTCAAACAGGTTCGGATTTGGCGTTCGGGACGAAATCGGCGTAGCGTCCGTGGCTTGGCGGGCACCCCGTGAGCCGTTCGTCGAGGCGGTCGAATCCGGCACGGAGCCGATAATCAGGTCTGGGAGGACCGTTGGAATGAGCAAGACATACCGCATCCTGATCATGGGGGCGTCCTACGGATCGTTGCTGGCCACCAAGCTGGTGCTGGCCGGGCATGACGCTCATCTGATCTGTCTGCCAGCCGAGGCCGACCTGATCAATGCCGAGGGCGCCGTCATCCGGATGCCGGTGCGCGGCCGCGATGGCCTGGTGGAGGTCAACTCCAAGGGCCTGCCGGGCAAGATGACCGCCGGCGGCACGGCAGGCGTCAACCCGTCGGATTACGACCTGGTGGTCCTGGCGATGCAGGAGCCGCAGTACCGCTCCCCGGGCGTGCGGGAACTGACGCAGGCGGTCGCGGCGTCGCGCGTGCCCTGCATGTCGATCATGAACATGCCGCCTTTGCCGTTCCTGAAGCGCATCCCCGGCATCGATGCCACCGCCATTCGTGGCTGCTTCGCCGACGCGACGGTATGGGACGCGTTCGACCCCGCGTGCATGACCCTGTGCAGCCCTGACCCGCAGGCGTTCCGCCCGCCGGAGGACAAGGTCAACGTGTTGCAGGTCCGCCTGCCCACCAACTTCAAGTCGGCACGCTTCGAATCCGACGCCCACACCGCGATCCTGCGGCAGTTGGAAGCGGATGTCGAAGCGTCCCGCTTCAACGTGGGCGGCGAGGCGATCGAACTGCCGGTAAAGCTGAAGGTGCACGAGTCAGTGTTCGTGCCGCTGGCGAAGTGGGCCATGCTGTGTGCCGGCAATTACCGCTGCGTGCAGAAGGACGGCATGCGCCCGATCAAGGACGCGGTGCACAGCGATCTGGAAGCCACCCGCGGCGTCTATGAGTGGGTGAAGGACCTTTGTGTATCGCTCGGCGCCGACCCGCGCGACCTGGTGCCCTTCGAGAAATACGCCAACGCGGCATTGTCGCTGATCACGCCGTCCTCGGCGGCGCGCGCTCTCGCGGCGGGGGCGCCCAATATCGAGCGCGTGGACCGGCTGGTGCAGACCATCGCCGCCGCGCACGGCAAGCATCTCGATGAACTCGACCGGACGGTGGCGCTGGTCGATGGTTGGCTGGAGGGTAATCGCAAGAAGGCAGCCTGAACCTTCGTCCTGGCAAGTCCATGGTTCCGAGTGTATAATGCTCTGGACCATGGACAGGAGCTGACCCCGGGATGGACGGCACCGTCGATCTGGATGCGCTGGAAGCCTTTCTTTCCTCCGACGACTCGCCGGAAGAATGCATGGATTTGTCCGAATTGGATGGATTCCTTGCAGGTCTGATCGTGGGGCCGGAGGCGGTCCCGCCCAGCGAATGGCTGCCGATGATTTGGGACAATGAAGATCCAGGCTTCGCGGATGAGGCGCAGGCCAACCTGATCCTGGGCTCCATCCTCGGCCGCTACAACGAAATCGCCGACAGCCTGGACACCGAACCCTCGGAATACGCGCCGGTGTTTTGGCAGGACTTTACGGGTGCGACGATCGTGGAGGATTGGGCGATCGGCTTTATGCAGGCCGTGTCCATGCGGCAAATCCAGTGGGAACCGGTCCTTAGCGACGACGACACCGCCATGCTGCTGATCCCCATCGCCGCCATCGCTGGTCTGGCCATGCCTGACGGGGTGGAGGACGATTTGTCTCTGCCCGATGAGGTCATGGACAAGCTGGTCGAGGAAGCGCCGGACGTGCTGCCGTCGTGCGTCCTGGGCCTGCGCATGTTCTGGCGGGATCGGCTGATGCCGCCGGGGTCACGGTCCCGCCGGCACTGAAAAGAGTCTGGGTTTCCCGCGCGGGCGCCCCGCCAACCCCGCGCGCCTACTAGCCGCCATCCACCGAAATGGCCTGCCCGGTCACGAATGCGGCGGCGTCGGAGGCGAGGTAGGCGATCATCGAGGCGACCTCATCCGGTTCCCCGAAGCGGCCGACCGGAATGGCTTTCGACCGTTCGCGGAACCCGGCCTCCAGATCGTCGCCGAATTCCCGCCGGTTGGTGCTGATGGCCCGCGTGGTGCGGATGGGGCCGGGCAGCACCGCGTTCACCGTGATGCCGCATGGCGCGAGGTCGCAGGCGAGGGACTTGGTCAGCCCCACGATCGCGGCTTTCGACGCTGCGTAGACCACGCGTTTGCGCCCCGGCCTGAACGCGGCGCGCGACGATACGCTGACGATACGCCCCCAGCCCGCCTTGCGCATGACCGGCACCGCCGCCCGGCACATCAGGAACGCGCCCTTGGCGTTGACGCCCATCGTCAGGTCCCAGGCGGCGACGGGTACGTCCTCGATTTCATTGCGGTCCGCACCCTGGGGCGCGCCGGCGTTGTTCACCAGGATGTCGAGGCGGCCGTATTTCTCCATCGTGAAGGCAACCATGCGGGCGGCGTCCGCTTCCTCGCTGACGTTACCCAGCGTGTACGATGCCGTGCCGCCGGATGCGGCGATTTGTTCGGCCAGCGTGGCAACCCCGCCCCAATGCGGATCGACGTCGCCCTGGACGTTATGCTCGTTGGCGACGCCGGTCGCTTGCAGGTCGGTGACGACAACGGTTATCCCGGCGGCGGCGAGCGCGCGGGCGGTGGCGTTGCCGATACCGATGGGTTTGCCGCAGCCGGTGATCAGCGCGACACGGTTGGGGTGGGTCATGACGTCCTCCTGGTTTTCAGGAGTGTGCGCCGATGATTCGTCAGGTCAACGCGCGCAGCCGGTCCAATCCCATTTTCAGCGCCGCCTGGAACAGCAAGTGGTCCAGCCCATAGGCCAGCATGCGGAATCCGTGGCGCCAGTATTCCTGCGCCCAGGCCTCGTTCATCGCCATGAAGCCCGGGATTTTGCCCGCCGCGACGGTCGCGTCCACCACCCGCCGCACGGCCGCCAGAAAATCCGGGTGCTGGAACTGGCCTGGAATGCCCATGAAGTTGGAAAGGTCGAAGTGGCCGAGCCAGACGACGTCGATGCCGGGGGTGGCGGCGATTTTTTCCACATTGTTCAGGCCTTCGACCGTTTCGATTTGCGCGATGACGAGGGTGCGGGCGGCGGCTTTTGCCATGGCGGTGGCGGGGTCGTTCGTTTTGTAGTCGTCGTGGGCGACGCCGAACGCGGCGCCGCGTTGGCCGGTGGGCGGGTAGTGGGCGCAGGCGGCGATGTGGGCGGCTTCCTTGGCGCTGTTCACCATGGGGACCATGATGCCGTGGGCGCCGAT
>CAIYDT010000221.1 GCA_903924985.1 uncultured Acetobacteraceae bacterium | reverse complement strand
GCTGGGCGGGGTCCTCACGGTGCATGGGCTGCTGTGCCATCTATTGCTCGGTCTTGTCGGCATGCGTCCCCCCATCGTCATGGCCGGCCACCGTTCCGGCCATCCGTGGCGGCACCATGCCGCGACCGACGGCCGCCGGGCTCCATCTCCGCGCGGGGCAGCATCATGCGGCCTCTGGCTGAGCGGGGTCCTCACGTTGCATGGGCTGCTGTGCCATCTATTGCTCGGTCTTGTCGGCGTGCGGCCCCCCGTCGTCATGGCCGGCCACCGTGCCGGCCATCTGTGGCGGCACAAAATCGCGGAATTGTGCCGCGTGGGATCCCCGGGCCAAGCCCGGGGATGACGAGGTGGAGAGGCCGTCGCAAAACACGCGGATAGGGGGCGATCACGCGGCGGCTGCCCGTTCCGCCTGCTCGCGTTGGTTCATCGCTTTGATTTTCGTGTAGAGCCGATCCTCGACCACGGTGCGGCGTTTCTCGTGCGCGCGTTGATCGCGGTCGGTCTTGTGGTCGCGGCGCCAGGCGCTCAGGCGGCCGTCGTCGGCCGCGGTCTCACGTTGCATAGGGTTCTGTGGAGGATTTTCCGCGACGGCGGGTTCGGGTTCCGCCGGTTCCTCACGGTGCATGGGCTGTTGTGCGAAAATCGCCTGCTCGGGCGGGTCATCGCGGAGATCGGGGGGTAGTTTGTAGATTTTTCGGTCGGCCGGTTCACAGCCCGCGGCCTTGCGCGCGGCCCGCGAGAGCTGGACCGCCAGCCGTTCCAGCAGGAGCCCATCGGGAAGCGGCAGCGCGGGGTCCAACCCCAACGCGCTGGCATGTTCGGATACGGCGACGAGCAACGCCGAGAGCGTCTGGCTGGCGGTATCGAACGCGGCGCCGCCGGAACGCAGCCGCACCTCCCGCGCCAGGGCGATAATGGAGCGGTACAGACGGATCTGGTCGATGAACGATATGCCGATGCCGAGGGCGCGGCGGCAGGCGTTACACAGCAGGGCTTCGAGGTTGGTGGGTGGTTTGAGGTTGGAGAACATGGCAGGGGACGCTCCCGATTGTGAAGAACAAAACGGGAAATTGGGCGAGCGGGAGGGGTGGTTCAAGGGGGCGGGAGGGGTTTATTTTATTTGATCAGGCGCGATGGCTTATTCGTGCCGTCCCTGTAGCCGCCCTCGAAATCGATCGCCATGTCAGGTGCCACCCCTGTCGCGAAACCGACTACCCGGCGATCGCACCACCAGGGTAATGACCGAGGGGCGGGTCCGCGCGCGGCCGGTCTGGCAATTTTCGCCAGGGAGATCGCGGCGGTCTGGGCTCGTCAATCGGGTGGCGGGGACGAAATCAATCTCGCAGCGGCAGAAGCCGCATGCGCGCGCGTCCTGGTTCTATCGTAAGCAACGCCCCTTGTTCCAACTCGGCTTCCGTGCGGCGCAATGCATCGATCAAATGGCGCCCGATCGCATCCGGGCTGAGATCGCCGGCGCGGAATTGCACCACGCTTGGCCTGGCACCGTTCGTGGCCGCCAAAATCGCGCCAAAATCCAGATCGTTTGTCAGGACGACGTAATCCTTGGCGGCGGCGAAGGTCATGATGTCCATATCCAGGGCGTCGGGCGCGCCAACCGAAGCCCAGTGCACCGCTTCGATCCCCGCCGTCCCAAGGAAACCCACCCAATCCGGCGAAAGATTCATATCGATCAGTAGCTTCACGCCGTGGTCAGCTCAATCTCCCGCCCCTCGGCCAGCCAGGCGGCGTAGCGGAGCGCCTGGAGGATGTCCTCCCGCTCGAGATACGGATAATCGGCCAGTAGCTGATCGATGCTCCGCCCGGCGCCAACCTGACCCACGATCATTCCAACCGTGACCCGCATGCCGCGGATACAGGCTTTGCCGCCCATGACACCGGGACGCAGAGTGATCCGATCGAAATCGCGCATGATCCACCGTCCGAGAGGAGGATGTCACCTTACCGTGCCGCCAGGCCATTCTCAAGGTTGATAAGGTGACCAGCGGGGCTCCGTTCGCGGGAAACACCGGGCAGTGGGTCAGCCAGAGTGCCGACTCTCGACCTATAGCGGTCCTGCAGCCAGCGCAACCTGCACGTGAGTGTGGCACGGTCGCTCTCGTCCGCTTGCCTACCTGGACGCCGGACTATGCGGGGGAGGGCCGTGGACAGCAACCACCGCCGCCTCCCGCGCGGAGACCGCCTCGGCTGGCTGGGTGACGCGCTCAATGGTGATTCCTTGAAACTTCGCCAAACCGAGGTCCGCGCGAATGGTGGCCTCATCGTGGTATGCCGGATTCAGCAACGACAATGGATCGCGCCGCAATAATCCACCAACCACATTCGCGGCGATCGCCAGGGGAGCATCAGGCATTTCCTTCCAGCTATCCCACAAGACGAACAGGTATGTGCCGCCCGGCCGCAATACCCGTGCGGCTTCCCGGAAGGACGCTTGTTTGTCCGGGAAGAACATGACGCCGAACTGGCAAACGATCAGGTCGAAGCTGTCGGCCGCGAATGGCAGATTCATCGCGTCGGCTTGTTGCCAAAAGACGTTTGACGTAACGGGTTCGGTCCGTGCGATGTCAATCATTGGCTGACTGAGATCGGTCGCCGTGATTGCCGTCCCGGTGGGCAAAGTCCGGGCCAACTCTTGGGTCACGACGCCGGTACCCGCGGCGATTTCCAGGATGCTACGAGGACGCATGCCATCGGCACGGTGTGCCAGTATCCGGGCATAAGGCACAAAATTCATTAGGCACGAGATAGCGGTCATAAAGTTCCGCGAACGTCCCCTTGAACGCTCCGGCTGTGTCCTCTGACATTTCGTCCTCCCCGGTTGCTGCCTAACGCATGATCCGATGACAGCCATACATGGCCAACACGGCGTGTTGAAGCATGCCCAAAAGATCCTCGCCCGTAGCGGCGGCTCCATCCGATCTTTGGCCAGAATGCCGCTGCGGCTCCACCCGGATCGCAATCGTCTGAGCCAAACTCCGCTGGATTCCCGGCGCTACTCACAAGCGGCTACGTTCGGTTTATGGCGAAATGATCGCTTACCACCCATTGCA
This sequence comes from uncultured Acetobacteraceae bacterium, assembly GCA_903924985.1. Taxonomy (GTDB): domain Bacteria; phylum Pseudomonadota; class Alphaproteobacteria; order Acetobacterales; family Acetobacteraceae; genus Rhodopila. The sequence goes on along the minus strand of CAIYDT010000221.1, from coordinate 19,892 downwards.
GACACTCGAACTGACCCACGCCGCCCGATTTGACACGACACGGGGTCGTTTTTGGACCTTTTCAGCCGCCTGTCGGTCTATTTTACCACCCCCCCTCTCGCCCCACCACCTACCCCAACAAGTCCCGCACCGCCTGCACAACGGCGTCCGGCGCCTCATGCGGCAGGAAGTGCCCGGCGACCGGGACAACACGGCGTTCGTAACGCGCGCCGAAATGCTTGTGCGCCCCCTCCGACCCCGCCACTGGGCCGACGCCGTCCGCCTCACCGTGCAGAACGATGGTCGGCACGGCGATCGCGGGCTGGGCCGCGAGCAATGCCTCGATCGGCTCCAGCGCCGGATCGCCAAGGGCGTTTCCGTGCCGATGCCGGTAGGACTGGATGACCACATCCACGAAATCGGGATTGTCGAAACTCACCGCCGTCGCGGCGTATTTGGATTCCGAGAAATGCCAGTTCGGGGACCAGAGTTGCCACAGCAGCCGGCAGATCTCATGCCGGTTCGCCGTCAGACCCGCCCGGCCCCGTTCCGTATTGAAATACCACTGATACCAGTGCCGGTATTCCTGCTCGGCATCCGCCGGCTTCCCGGACAGCGCGATATTCTGGATATTGTAGCCGTTGATGCTGACCAGCCCCGTCACCCGCTCCGGCCACAACGCGGAAACCACGCAAGCAGCCCGCCCGCCCCAGTCGTAGCCGCCGAGCACGGCTTTTTCGATACCGAGCGCGTCCATGAAATCGCGGAGGTCGGCGCCCAACGCGGCCTGCTGGCCGGACCTGGGCGTCGCCGGGTCCAGAAACCGCGTCTGCCCATAGCCCCGGAGATACGGCACCAGCACCCGGCACCCATGTTCGGCCAGCGGCCCAACCACCTCATCGTAGGCGCGGGCATCGTCGGGGAAGCCATGCAGCAGGATGACGGGGGTGCCGCCCTCCAGACCCGTGGCCTCATAGGCGATGTCCAGGACGCCGGTGCGGGCGAGTTGCATCGGCGTGACCTCCTACAGGGGTGGTCCGGGATCGGGAGATAACCGCTCCGCCACGGTTTGGTTCTCGGCGGGGCCGCATCGGTCCTGCCCCGGCGACCAGCCGCGCTTGCTGAACGTGCCGTTGCCGTCCACGGCCAGCAAGTCGTCCCACCCGTCGGTGTAGAGGATGCGAACGCCGGAACCCTCCCACCGCCAAATGCCGTGTTCCCCGCCGCCGAAATCGGTCGCGGCGGACTGGTCCGCGGCCAGACGGGCGAAGAACACCGACCCGTCGGTGTGGTGCATGCGCCAGCGCCCGACAGGATCGAACGGAGGCCGCGCCGCGGCCGACCCGGCCAGCAGCACAGCCAGAAGACCGAACGCGGCGCGGCGCATCTTAGCGAGCCGGAGCGTTGGTAACGGCACCGCCGGTCGCGGTGCGGCCGCCATCGACCACGTACTGCGCCCCGGTGATGTTGCCCGCGAGGTCCGACGACAGGAAAATCACCAGATTGGCCACTTCCTCGGCGGTCCCGTAGCGGCCGATGGGAATGCTCTGTTGGTAGCGGGTGCCAACTGCGTCGGGATCGGCCGGGTTTATTTGGGCCTCCACCGCATGGATCATGCGGGTGTCGATCGGGCCGGGGCACACCGCGTTGACCCTCACGCCGGCGCGTCCAACTTCCCCCGAAGCCGTTTTGGTCAGGCCGATCACCGCGTGCTTGGACGCGACATAGGCCGGCATGTTGGGCGACCCGACCAGCCCCGCGACCGACGCGGTGTTCACCACCGATCCCCGCCCCTGCCGGATCATCACCGGCAGCACATGCCGCATCCCGAGGAACACGCCCTTCACGTTCACCGCCATGACGCGGTCGAACATGTCCTCATCGTATTCGGCTGTGGGGGCGATGGAACCCTCGATCCCCGCGTTGTTGTAAAAGCAGTCGATGGCGCCGTAAGCATCGAGCGTCGCCTTCACATAAGCCTGCACGTCGGCCGATTTGGTCACGTCGGCGCGGGTGAACATGGATTTGCCGCCCTGCTGGCGGATGATGCCGGCGGTCGCCTCCCCAGCGGAGTGGTCGTGGTCCACGACAACGACGGTGGCACCGCGGGTGGCGAACCCCAAGGCCGTGGCGCGCCCGATGCCATTGCCGGCGCCGGTGATCAGAACGATCTTACCGGTGAAATCCATTGTTTCCTCCATGAAGCTACTTGCTGGTAGCGCTTTAGCACGCGTCCGGTGCGGGGCGGAATTCCCGTTGCGCCTCTTCCAGGCATTGCCGCACGTAGGGCGCCAGGGAGCGGGCGGTTTCCAGATGGAACGCCGTGGCGGCCGTGCGCCACAGCACGATCTCCACCTTGCCGAACAAAGTGCGCGTGCACATGCCAACCGGGAAGGTGTGCGGCGCGAGGTCCAGGGCGCAAAACCCGTTCAGGAACCACGCCGCTTGCGGGCCGGATACTGCGATGGTTTCGAACCGGTCGGATACGTCTACCACGGATGCGTTGCGCTCCGCCGCCGCGATGGAGCGCTCAGCAAGGTTGCTGTCGGAAGCCGGCGCCAGCACCAGCCACTCATCCGGCCCCAACCACAACGCCGCTCGGTCCCGGCCCCGGACGGCGCGATTGGGCACGCTGCCGAGCAGCACGCCCAAAGCGAGGCCGATGGCGGTGGTGGCAGCAGGGGATGCACGCACGATCAGGCGGGTGGCCGACGGCGGGGCGTCGGGCGGCCCGTATGTCACGGCCGGACCAATGCGCGGCATGTGGGCATTCAGCCGCGCGCCCTTTGGATCGAAAAAGACCGCCTCGACGACCGAGACCGGGATCGCGCCGCCGGTCATGGGGATGCTCAGCGTTTCACCCACATGCGCCCTGCCATTGGCGACAAGCGCCAAAGCGATGGAACGGCCGAGCGACGCACTCCAGTAGGATGATGTGACATAGCCAAGCGACAGCCTGGGGTTGCTTGTCACCTGCGCCCCTTCCTCCAGCACCACCGAGGGGTCTGCCGTCAGCAATCCCACCAGTTGCCGTCGGTCTTCTCGCACCATGTCCGGCCGGGACAGAGACCGCTTGCCCACGAAATCGCGTTTGTTTTTCCCAAATGCCCAATCCAGCCCCAAATCCCCGGGAACGACCGTGCCGTCGGTTTCCTGGCCGACAATGATGAAACCCTTCTCGGCGCGCAGAACGTGCATCGCCTCGGTGCCGTAGGGGGTCGGGTCGCCAGCCGCCATCAGCGCATCCCACAGGAATTGTGCCTGGCTGGCGGGAACGGCGATTTCGAACCCCGCTTCCCCCGTGAAACTGACACGGAACAAGCGGGCGGGGACGCCGGCGATGCGGCATTCCCGCACGCTCATATGCGGCATGGCGGCCAGATCGGTGCCTTCGGTCAGCCGCTCAAGGATCGACCGGCTGAAAGGCCCCTGTAGCGCGATCGTCGCCCAGTGTTCGGTGGTGGAGGTCAGCCATGCCCGGAGCTCCGGGAACTCGGTCTGAAGATAGTCCTCCATCATGTGCAGCACGCTTGCCGCTCCGCCCGTGGTGGTGGTGACGTGAAAGCGATCCGGCGTCAGCCGAGCGATCACCCCGTCGTCGCGGAGGAACCCGTCTTCCCCCAGCAGCAGCCCGTAGCGGCAGCGCCCTACCGCCAGCGACGTCAGATCGTTGACGTACATCCGGTCGAGGAACGCGGCCGCGTCCGGCCCGACTACTTCGATTTTTCCCAGCGTACTGGCATCCAGAATGCCGCAGGCGTTGCGGACGGCGAGGCACTCGCGGGACACGGCGTCGCGCATGGTTTCGCCGGGTTGGGGGAAATAGCGGGCGCGCTTCCAGGTGCCGACGTCCTCGAACACCGCGCCGCGCGCCACCGCCCAGCCGTGCATCGGGGCGCGCCGAACGGGGTCGAACAGCGCGCCGCGCGACACACCGGCGAACGCGCCGAACGTAACGGGCGTGTATGGCGGGCGAAAGGTCGTCAGTCCGACCTCCGGCATGGGCCTGTCCAGCAGCCCCGCCACCGTCGCCAGGGCGTTGATATTCGAGGTCTTCCCCTGATCCGTCGCCATCCCCGTGGTGGTGTAGCGCTTCACATGCTCGATGGAGCGGAACCCCTCCTGCGTCGCCACCGACAGGTCCTTGGTGGTGACGTCGTTCTGGAAATCGACGAAGGCTCGGGGGTGGGTGGGCGCCGGTTCCGGCGGAGCGGATGGGAGGGCGTCAGCCACACCCGCGACCGAAAACCGCCGAGGCACGCTCGCCTCGCCCGTCGCGTATCCGGCCTCCAGGCAAGCAGCCAAACCAAAAAACCCGGCGCAAGCGCCGGTCGAACGCACCCTGGCGGGCGAACTACCTGGCAAGAACACCCCCAGCTTGGGGTCGAACCGCAGCTTCCCCCGGGACTGCGAAAACAGATGCACGCTCGGCGTCCAGCCGCCGGACATCAGCAAGGCATCGCATGGGATGGTCCCCTGCCCGCCTGCCGGCTTCACCCCGGCAACCCGCTTGCCGCCGCCGGTTGTTTCGATCCGGCTGCCGGTGCGGACGGTCAATCCGGCGGCACGCGCTTCCTCGGCCACCGCACCAGGGTCGGCCCGCCAATCCAGAATCGTCGCAACCGTGACGCCGCTTCGGTGCAGGTCCAAAGCCGCCGTGTAGGCGCTATCGTCGGCCGTCGCGACCACCACGGTACGGCCCGGTGAAACAGCCCAGCGGTTGGCATAGGAACGAGCTGCGCCGGCCAGCATGATTCCGGGGCGGTCGTTATGAGGGAACACCAACGGGCGCTCGATGGCGCCAATCGCCAGGATCACCTCCCTTGCCCGCACTTGCCACAGACGTTCGCGGGGGAAACGCAGATCGGGCGCGGCCACATGATCCGTCAGCCGCTCCACCAGGCCGATCATGTTGTCGGGGTACCAGCCGAACGCCGTGGTGCGGGGCAGCAACGTGATCCGCCCTTCCAGGCTGGCGAGTGCCTCCGCCAACCAATCCGCCGCTGGTTTGCCGTCGACGATCGCACCGGTTTCCGACAGCAGGGAGCCGCCAAGCTCTGCCTGCTCATCGCACAGCATGACCCGCGCGCCCGTGCTGGCGGCGGCGATTGCGGCGGCGATACCGGCTGGGCCGGCGCCGACGATCAGCACCTCGCAGTGGGTGTATTGGTGGACGTAGCGGTCCGGGTCGGCCGCGGTCGGGGCCTTCCCCAGGCCGGTGGCAACTCGGATCGCGGGTTCGTAGAGTTTAGCCCAGAAGGACGGCGGCCAGAGGAAGGTCTTGTAATAGAACCCCGCGGACAGCAGCGGGCTTACCCATCCGGCTACAGAGCCGATGTCGAAGTTCAGTGAAGGCCAGCGGTTCTGGCTGGTGGCGGTCAGACCCTCATACAGCTCGATCTGTGTGGCGCGCAGGTTCGGCGTAATCCGCCCGCCGCCGCGATCGACAGTGACCAGGGCGTTCGGCTCCTCCGACCCCGCCGAAAGGATGCCCCTCGGCCGGTGGTATTTGAAGGACCGCCCGACCAGATGCACGCCGTTCGCCAGCAGCGCCGAGGCCAGCGTATCACCCTCGAACCCGGCGTAGTTGCGGCCGTCGAAACGGAACCCGACCTCTCGCCCACGCGCGATACGGCCGCCGGTTTCAAGGCGGAAGGGTTGAGTCACGGCTTGCTCGTCCCAGCGATGCGGTCCGTCACCGTATCCCGTATTGCGTTGAAGAACCGCCCACAGCCGAACTGATGGCGCCAGCGTTCCCGGTGGACGCCCTTCGGGTTGGAACGCATGTAGAGGAACTCCGCCCACACCGCGTCATCCACCCCCGACGGGTCAACCGGGCGCGCGATCCCCGCCTCCCCGCCATAGTGGAACTCGTTCTCCGGCCTTGGGCCGCACCAGGGGCATGGGATGAGCAGCATCAGTGCGACACCGCCGCGGCGGCGGCCTCATCGATCAGTTGGCCGGTGCGGAACCGGTCCAGCCGGAACGGGGCGGCGATGGGGTGGGGTTCGCCCCGCGCGATGGTCGCCGCGAAGACGTGGCCGGAGCCTGGCGTCGCCTTGAACCCGCCAGTCCCCCAGCCGCAGTTCACGAACAGGCCAGGCACCGGGGTCAAACCGATGATGGGCGAGCGATCCGGCGTCACGTCCACGATCCCGCCCCAGTTCCGCAGCATGCGCAGCCGGCGGAAACTGGGGAAAAGCTCGCAGATGGCCTCCAGTGTGTGGGCGGCGATGTGCAACCCGCCGGCCTGACTGTAGGAGGTATAGGCGTCGGTGCCGGCGCCGATCACCAGTTCCCCCTTGTCGGACTGGGAGATGTAGGCGTGGACGGTGTTGGACATCACGACGCAGGGCATGACGGGCTTCACCGGTTCGCTGACGAGGGCCTGCAGCGGGAAGGATTCCAAGGGCATCCGCACCCCGGCCATGCCCATCAGCACACTGGTATGGCCAGCCGCGACCACCGCGATTTTGCCCGCGTGGATGGCACCGCGGGTGGTTTCGACCCCAGTCGCCGCGCCCTCGGGGCTTCGGGAAATCCCCGTAACCTCACAATTTTGCACGATATCCACCCCCATCGCGCTGGCGGCGCGCGCATATCCCCAAGCGACGGCATCATGCCGGGCAACGCCACCGCGGCGCTGCAGGGCCGCTCCGAGGATCGGGTAGCGGGCGTCCGAACCGATGTACAACGGCGGGCAGAACGCCTTCGCCTGTTCTGCCGTGAGCCACTCATTGTCGATGCCCTGCAAGCGGTTGGCGTGGACGTGGCGTTTGAACACCCTGATGTCGTGCTCGTTGTGCGCCAGCATCATGACGCCGCGCGGGCTGTACATGACGTTGTAGTTCAGGTCTTGGGACAAGGTTTCCCACAGTTTCAGCGCGTGCTCGTAGATCGCCGCGCTCTCATCCCGCAGGTAGTTGGACCGGATGATGGTGGTGTTGCGCCCCGTGTTTCCTCCGCCGAGCCAGCCCTTGTCCAACACCGCGATGTTCCGGATGCCGTGCTCTTTCGCGAGGTAGTAGGCGGTGGCCAGCCCGTGCCCGCCCGCGCCGACGATCACCACATCGTACGCCGGCTTCGGTTCGGCATCGCGCCATTGCGGCGGCCACGCCGCCCCGCCAACCGCCTGACGCGCCAGGGAAAACAGGGAGAACTTCATCTCGGGGAGTGTCGCCGTGCCCCCGCCACAATGCAAGCCGCCGAAGCGCCGCGAAAAAAAGGGCGGTCCAGCTTGCGCCGAACCGCCCTAAGTGAGGCAACCCTTTGGGTCGCCCAGGGGAGGAAACAGATCCGGGGGAAACCGGCTCCGTGATTGGCAAACTACGCTCGGACTGGTTAATAAAAGGTTAACGAGACCACAGTTTTTTCATAAATCCGAAAATTTTTCGGCCCGGCGGAGCTTCGCATGATCCCCAAACGTACCGGCCCCCTCGTGGGCCTCAAAGTGCTGGAAATCGGGCACTATATCGCCGCGCCCTTCTGCACCCGCATCCTGGCGGACCTGGGCGCCGAGGTGATCAAGCTGGAGCCGCCCGGCGGCGACCCCTTCCGCGGATGGGGCGCGGCGGTGGATGGCAACTCCGTCTGGTTCAGCATCCACGGCCGCAACAAGCTGTCGGTGGAGTTAGACCTGAAGAAGGACCGCGACACGGTGCTGCGGCTGGCCGCCCGGGCGGATGTGCTGGTGGAGAACCTGCGGGCCGGCCAGTTGGAACGCCTGAAGCTCGGCCCCGCCGAACTGCACGCGGTGAACCCCAGGCTGGCGATCGCCCGTATCTCCGGCTACGGCCAGGACGGGCCGTATCGGGACAAGCCGGCGTTCGGCGCGATTGGGGAAGCGATCGGCGGCCTGCGCCATCTGACCGGCCATCCGGCCGGCTCATCGGAGCTGCCGCCGCCCCGCTGCGGCATCTCGATCAGCGACGACCTGGCGGGGATGTATGCCGCCATCGGTCTCCTGTCCGCGCTGTGGCAGCGAGACGCCGGGCCGGACGGCAAGGGTACCGGACGGGGCCGCATCATCGACGTCAACCTGATCGACAGCGTGTTCAGCCTGATGGAGGGCATGCTGCCGGAATACGCCATGGACGGTCGCGTCCGGCAGCCGGTCGGCGCCGCGATCGAGACCGCCGCGCCGACCAACACCTATCCCTGTGCCGATGGGCGGTGGCTATGTATCGCCGGGAACTCGGACCTGATTTTCGCTCGGTTGATGGTGGCGATCGGCCGGCCGGAACTGGCATCGGAGCCTCGGTATGCGACCAACGGGCTGCGGTGCGCGGCGCGCGCGGAGTTGGACGCCGTCATCGCCGCATGGACCAGGACGCACGCGGTGAAGGACGCCGAGGCGATACTCGAGGCAGCCGAGGTCCCCTGCTCCCGCCTGTTCGACATCGCCGACTGCGCAGCCGACCCGCACTTTCTGGCTCGGAAGTCGGTGCAGACGGTGGACGATCCGCTAATCGGGCGCACGCTGCATCCCGGGCCGGCGATCCGGATGGACGGGGATGCGCCGGAGGATGTGGTGGCGTGGACCGGGCCGGCCCTGGGGGCGCATACGGACTATGTGTTGGGGACTTTATTAGGCAGACAGCCTGGCGCTTGACGTCCCCACGCCGTCATACCGGCAAACGCCGGTATCCACATCAAGCCGCCTTCCGAAACGTCGGCGGAATTCCGGCCTTCGGCAGCTGCCCGCTCAGCGGCTCCGCCGGCAGCCCGGCGTGCAGCAGGGCTCGAGCCTCGAAGAGTTTCGGAATGTCGATGCCGGTGGTGAAGCCCATGCTTTCCAGCATGAACACCAGGTCCTCGGTCACCACGTTGCCCGAAGCGCCGGGCGCGTAGGGGCAGCCGCCCAGGCCTGCCAGGCACGAGTCAAACGCGCGGATGCCCTCTTCCAGCCCAGCCAGCGCGTTGGCGATGCCCAGGCCGCAGGTGTCGTGAAGGTGCAACCCGTAGACGGCCGGTCCAATCTCCGACCGCACCGCGCGCACGACTTCGCGCACCTGCGCGGGATGCGCGTAGCCGACGGTGTCGGCCAGCATGATGTGCTCGACCCCCGCGTCCACCAGCCCCTTGCAAAGCGCCACCGTCTGCCTGGTCGTCACCACGCCGTCGATGGAGCACCCGAACGCGGTCGAGGCACCGACGATCACCGGCACGTGGCGATCCTGCTCCTTCATCCACCCCATCACGTCGCGCATCATGGCGATGGAATCGGCGGGGGTACGGTTGAGGTTAGCTTTCGAATGCCCCTCGCTGACCGAAATCGGCATGGCGATCTTGTGCACCCCGGCGTTGTAGGCGTTCTGCGCGCCGCGCAAATTCGGCGCCAGCACCTGCAATACCCAACACGGGTTCTTGGCCAGGATGCGCGCCACGATCTCGGGCGTGTCGGACAACTGCGGGATGACGCGGGGCGGCACGAAACTGCCGACCTCGATCTCGGGGATGCCGGCGGCGGCCAGCGAATCAATCCAGGCGATCTTGTCGTCCGTGGTCATGCGGGTCTTGGCGATTTGCAGACCGTCGCGCGGGCCGACTTCGCAGATGGAAACGTATTCGCTCATGGCGCTGGGATCTCCGCGGTCAGGATGTCGCCGGTTTCGGACTCTGTGATGTAAAGGGTGCGCCCGTCCGGGGCGAGGGCACAGTTCGTGGTCATATGCCCGCTCGGCGATTGCACACGAAACAGCGGGATGCCGGTCGGCCCCACGATCCAAACGCAGCCGTGGCCGGGGTTGGAGATATACAGCCGGTCGTACTGGTCCATCGCCAGCCCGTCCGGTCCCACCAAACCCGGCGGCACACGGGCAAAGCACTGCGCCTTGCCGACGATGGCGTCGTCGCGGAGGGCGAAACGCCACACCTCGCAGGACCGCGTCATCGCCACATATAGGTGCGTTTGAGCGGTGTTCAGCACCAGACCATTCGGACTGGGGCCGGTCGAAATCAACCGGTCCAGCCGCCCGTCCTTGTGCAGCCGGTAGACCCGACCGGAGGGATCCTGCAGGCCGGTCTGGCCCTGGTCGGAGAACAGGATCGATTCATCCGCGTGCAGTGTGAGGTCGTTGAGGCCCTTGAAGCTTTCGCTCATAACCGTCTGGATGACGGCGGCGGTGGCGCCGGTGTCGGGGTTGATCCGCACCAAGCCGTGCCGGTAGTCGGCGGCGATCAGAATGCCGTCAGGCTGAACCTTCAGGCCGTTGGGCCAGCCGGGGTATTCGGCCAGTTGTTCCCAATGGTCGCCATCGATGCGGAAGATGCGGCCGTAGGGGATGTCGACCACGAGCAGCCGGCCTTCGGCGTCGAAGCACGGGCCTTCCAGGAAGCAGTCCACCGGCACCCCCGCTCGGTTCGCGTCGGCCCATTCCGAGCGCTCGGGCGGACGGCGGAAATGGGCGGGGACGGAGGTGGCGACGCGGGCTTCGATGAGGTGGGGCGGTGGGAAGAACATGGGCGGGAGAGTGCTTCGGGGTTGGGGCGATGGCAAGATGGGCGGTTGGGCAGGGATCACCCCACGGCTCGGCGTGCTGGGATTCGAGTAAAGCGGGACGCCTCGCCGGTTGGATCGTTCGCGGTGGCGGCTGACGACGTCAGGACACTGGGTTGTGGAGTTCGAGCGACCAATGTCCCATTCACATACAGTTGCGTATTCGCTCTTGTTTTAAGCGGTCTATTTGAATGGAAATAGCGTGATATATCGGCGGCTTTCCGCGGCATAATTCGAAAATTACGCAGCAGATTCGGCTCGCAACCAACAGGGGGGTCGGTCGATTCGGTCTGTGGATTATTTTGCCTGGACCTGCGGTGAGGAATGGTGGTGAGCAATCCGCCATACGCCGTCGCGCCGGGTTGCGAGCATGGTGAATCTTGACGGCCCAGGCACTGGCTGGCCGTTCACCGTGCGTGTGAACAGATAGAAACCGGTGAGAACCACGGCATTGTCATCAAGCACGATGGTGTGTGTCTCACCGATCTCGTTTTTGTTGCCGCTACCCTTGACGGCCGAGAAGTATGTTCGGATCGCGTCAGCCCCGATTGATATGACCGGGCTGACTGTGCCTAGCAGAATGGCGTCGGGCCAGTAGTTGCCCACAATCGCCTCAGGGTCGTTCGAGGTATATGCCGCCGACCAGCGGGCGAGCGCGGCATTCGCATCTTCCGCGGGCCCCGCGAAAGCTGCCGCTGGAGTGAAAGCCAACATGCACAGGACCAAGATGCGCACAAGGCATATCCGTATGAAGGAGTCCATCATTCGCTCCCGTCCCAACGCTGTCTCAACACCACGTATCTTAATCTAATGCCCGGCGAAAGCAAGGGCCATGAAGACGGAGGCGTCGCCGCGCAATTCAAGAATTTCGCAGTGTTTAACGGGGCAAACAAAAACGGAGGGTTACGGGCCGGCGAAAGTCCACCGCGCAAATCCGGGAGGGACAGAACGGACGGCGGACGTAAGTCTGGCCGCCATGCTATAATTGTTGGCGTGGCGCCTTCCGATAATCCAGCAAGCCGCCCTCGCCGCCCCCTGCCCCCGCACCCCCGCCGTGCGTCAAACGCATGCCGCCTCCCCTTCCCCCTATATCATAACGCCGCTTATAATCACCCGACACAGCAGCGGCCCCCCGGCGTGCACGACTTCCACCGCGATCTCCTGTTTCTCCTGCACGACGTGGCCCGCCTCATGCGGATCGACGCCGACAAGCGCGCACGCGCCCAGGGCATGACCCGAGCGCAATGGGGCATCCTGATCTGGCTGGAACGCCAGCCGGGGATTTCGCAGAAGGAGCTGTCCGAGTTCCTGGAAGTGGAACCCATCACCGTCGCCCGCCAGATAGACCGGCTGGAAGTCAGTGGCATGGTGGAGCGTCGCCCCGATCCCCGCGATCGCCGCATCTGGCGCTTGCATCTGCTTCCGCCAGCCTATGCCGCGCTGGAGGAAATCAACCTGCAACGCGGCGACATAACCCAAATCCTCACCGCCGGTATCGACCGACGCACTCTGGACACCATGACCGAGGCACTGCTCCGCATGAAGGCCACCCTGATCCAGGACGCCCACCCGACACGGCGTCCGGCCGAAACCGAAGTGCGGGAGGCCGTCTGATGTCCCAATCCGCCACCGCCGGAACCGACGCCCCGCGAGTCACCGTCACCCAGGCCCGTCGCCGCATCGGCCGGCGCGCCCTTCGGCCTATCCTCATGCTCGGCGGCATCCTGATCGTCGCGGTTGGGTCCGGCTACTACTGGCTAACCGGCGGACGCACCGTGTCCATCGATGACGCGTATATTCGCGCGGCGAAGGAAGTGCTGGCCACCGACGTCACCGGCATCGTGCAGGAGGTTCCGGTCAAAGAAGGCCAGCGCGTCGCCAAGGGCGATATTTTGCTGCGACTGGACCCACGGCCGTTCGAAATCGCCGTTGCCTCGGCGAAGGCCAACGTTGGCGGTACCATTTCCAGCCTCAATGCCATGAAGCTGGAATACAAACGCATGCTTGGGGATGTGGAGGTCAAACAAGCGCAGGTCGCCGCCGACCAAGCCAATTTCAACCGCTTCGCCGCCCTGGTAAAAAGTGGCGGCGTGACTCGAGCGGAATACGACAACGCGCGCTTTCAGCTCGCCGCGAACCAGCAGAGCGTGGCGGCACTGAAAACCACGGCCGAAGTGCAGCTCGCACGCCTCGGCGGCGACCCGGAAGTCGATGTGCATCTCATGTCCGATTACCTGCAAGCGCAGGCACGACTGGATGAGGCGCAGCGGCAACTCGATCACACCATCATTCGTGCCCCGTTTGCCGGCATCGTGACGCAGGTGGATACGGTGCAGCCTGGCATGTACCTCGCCGCCGCCACCGCCGCGTTCGGACTGATTTCCACCGATCGCGTGTGGGTCGAGGCCAATCCCAAGGAAACCGAACTGACGCATGTGAAGCTCGGCGATCCCGTGCATCTGACGGTCGATACCTACCCGGGACGGAGCTGGAAGGCCGTGGTGCAAAGCATCGCGCCGAACAGCGGGTCGGAATTCTCAATCCTGCCGGCGCAAAATACCTCCGGCAACTGGGTGAAGGTGGTGCAGCGCATTCCCGTGCGGATACAGATCGAACGCAAGGACGGCGACCCCGAATTGCGCGCCGGCATGAGCGTGGAGGTCGAGATCGACACCGGCTACCACCGCACCTGGCACGACCTGTTCTAATCCCGTATCGCAATGGCGGTTGCTCCCACCGATCAGGTTCCACACCGGATGCTGATCACCCTTTGCACGGTCTGCGCCACCCTGATGCAGGCACTGGACCAGACCATCGCCAACGTGGCGCTGCCCTACATGCAGGGCAGCCTGTCGGCGAGTTATGACGAAATCACCTGGGTTCTGACGTCCTACATCACCGCCGCCGCCATCATGACGGCGCCGGTCGGGTGGCTCGCTGCTCGGTTTGGGCGCAAATACCTTTATGTCACCTGCCTGATCGGATTCACCATCACTTCGGTCATGTGTGGGGCGGCGCAATCCCTGTCGCAGGTGGTGATATTCCGCATCCTGCAAGGCATGTTCGGGGCCGCTTTGGTGCCGCTGTCGCAATCCACCATGATGGATATCTATCCCGTGGAGAAACGCGGCCAGGCCATGGCGATCTGGGGCATGGGGGTGATGATCGGCCCAATCCTGGGCCCCACCCTCGGCGGTTACCTGACCGAGATGTACAACTGGCGGTTCGTCTTCTACATCAATATCCCGTTCGGTGTCATGGCGACGCTGGGACTGATATTTTTCATGCCGCGCTCACACCCCAACTTCAACATGAAGTTCGATTGGGTGGGTTTCGCGGTGCTGTCGCTGGGTATCGGCGCGCTGCAATTGATGCTGGATCGGGGCGGGGACCAAGATTGGTTCACCTCCCGCGAAATCATCATCGAGGCGGTGCTTGGCGGCCTCGGCGTCTATCTGTTCGCCGTGCACATGCTGACGGGAAACCGCCCCTTCATCCCACCAGCGATGTTTAATAACCGCAACTTCTCGGCCGGGGCGGTGATGATGTTCGCTGCCGGTACTATTTTGGTGTCCAGTTCTTCGCTGATGGCACCGTGGTTGCAGAACCTGGCGAATTACCCGGTAGAAACCGCCGGCCTGATCATGGCACCGCGCGGCATCGGCACCATGGGCGCGATGATGATCGGCGGGCGGCTGGCCGCGAAAATCGATCCGCGCAAAATCATGGCCTGCGGGATTACGATGCTGATCGCCTCCATATGGGAAATGACAAGCTGGACACCCGATGTCTCGCAAACCCGCATCGTGCTGACGATTATGTTTCAGGGCGCCGGGTTGGGCTTTCTGTTCATTCCGCTGCAGGTGATCGCCTTTGCCACGCTGCCAGCGCAGTATCGTACCGACGGCGCCTCGGTATTCAGCCTGAGCCGCAATATCGGTGCGGCGATCGGGGTTTCCGTGACCTCGTTCATGCTGTCGCACAACACGCAGGCACTGCATGCGGAGATCGGAGCATCGGTTACACCGTTCAATCGTGCCTTGCACGATGGGGGCGCCGTGGAGCGCCTGTGGAACCCGCTGACGCATCATGGGGCGGCGTTGCTGGACCGCGTGGTGAACCAGCAGGCGCAGATCACCGCGTTTGTCGACGATTACCGGATGATGATTTTCACCACGTTGCCCGCGCTGGCATTATTGTTGTTGATGCGGCGCCCTCGGGTCGCCGCGCGGCCGGCGCCAGAAGATGCACACGCGGCGATGGATTGATACCAACCGTCGAAAGCGTCCCCCTCACAAATACTCATCCGCCAGCGCCAGATCGCGAATTTCCTCCACGGTCCCACTGCGCCGCACTTCCCCGCCGCGCATCACATAACCCCGTGTCGCCAGCTTCAACGCCGGGCGCGCCATCTGCTCGGTCATCAGCACGGTCGTGCCGCGTGCGCGCAAGTGCAAGATCGCGTCGCTGATTTGCTTGATCCACACGGGCGCCAGCCCCAGGAACGGCTCATCCATCAACAGCAGCCGGGGAAACGACGCCATGGCCCGCGCCAGCGCAACGATCTGCTGCTGCCCGCCGCTCAGTTGTCCGGCCGGTTGCTTGGCCCGATCCACCAGCAAGGGGAACACCGAGCACAGCCAGTCCAAAGCTTCTTTTTGTTTGACGCGCCCCAGCCCGAACGCGCCGGACAGGACGTTGTCGGTGACCGACAGGGAAGCGAACACGCGGCGCCCCTCCGGAGAATACCCGATCCCCAGCCGGGCGCGCCGCTCGCAAGGGACCGCGCCTAAGTCGGCACCGTCGAACACGATGCGCCCGCCGGCAACCGGCACCAGTCCGATCACCGCGTTTATCGTGCTGGATTTTCCGGCTCCGTTGGCACCGACCAGCAGGACCGTCTCGCCCTCCGGCACGTCGATGGACACGCCCGACAGCGCGGTGATACCGCCGTAGCGGACGTGCAGGTTTTCGATGGACAGCAGCATCAGGCGGCCTCCTCGGTGTCGCCGAGGTAGGCGGCGATGACGTCGGGGCGAGCCAGGACCTCGGCTGGAGGGCCGTCGGCGAGCAGCACGCCGGCGTCCAGCACCAGGATGCGGGGGCAGAGGCGGCGGATCAGGTCCATGTCGTGCTCCACGATCAGCACGCTGGCCCCGGCATCGCGCACGTGTTGCACGAAACGATCGACCTGGTGGCGTTCGGCACGCTCCAGCCCCGCGGCGGGTTCGTCCAACAGCAGCAGCTTCGGCGACGTGGCGAAGGCCATGACCAGGCCGAGCATTTTTTGCAGACCGTAGGGCAACTTGTCGGATTGCTCGTCCAGACGGTCGGCCAGGCCGAATTCACCCAACAGGGTTTCCAATCCAGCCGGCAACCCGCGCTGGCCGAACCGGATGGCGCGTCCGATGTTTTCCCGCACCGAAACGTTCTTGAACGTATTGGTCTGCTGGAAACTGCGTGCCACGCCCAGCCCGCTGATGGCATGCGCCGGCTGCCCGGTCACGTCCCGCCCGCCCCAAAAGATCCGCCCCGCCGTGGGCGCCTGCCGACCGGAGATCACGTTGATCAGCGTGGTCTTCCCCGCCCCGTTCGGCCCGATCACGCCCAGCAGCGCACCGGACGGCAGCGAGAAACCGAGGTCCTGAAAAACCCGCAGCCCACCGAACCGTTTCGCCAGTCCTTCGACCCGCAGCTCGGTCATACGCCCCTCGCTTTCCGGATCAGCGCCGTCACGGTACCGACAATACCGCCGCGCGCGAGCAATACCACCACCATGATCAGTACCCCATAGAGGCCCTGCGCGTATTGGCCATGGGTCCCGAACATCTGGGTTGCGTAAACCATCACCCCAGTGCCGATGATCGGCCCAAGGATCGAAACACGCCCGCCAATGATGCAATACGCGATGAAATCCACCGAGATGATCGAATCGAATGAAGAAGGATGCGCCGTCAGCAGCATGTTGACCAGCGAGAACCCGGCCAGCCCGGCGATCCCCGACGACACCACAAACCCCAGCGCCTTATAGCGCCAGACGACCAATCCAAGCGATTCGGCAAGAATCTCGTTCTCCTCGATCGCGGCGAAGTGCTGGCGGAAATACCGGGTCAGAACCGCGGTGATCAGCGCCGCCAGCAGCGCCAGACCACAGGCGAACAGCACCACCTGCCGGTTGGTCATCATGTCCATGCCGAACAGATTGACCGGCGGCACACCGGAGATGCCATTCGACCCGCCGGTGAATGTCGGTGTCTCGAACAGGATCAGCTGCATGATCTGCGCCAGCACGAACGTCACCAGGACGAAATAGGTGCCGCGCAGCCGCAGCACGAGCGCTCCCAGTGGGACGGCCACCAAAGCGGGCACCGCGAAGCTGGCGAGTATCAGGACCGCCGCATTGGTGATGTCATGCCGCCCCAGGATCGCGACGGTGTAGCCGCCCAATGCCATGAAGGCGGGGGTCGCGAAGCTCATCAGGTTCATGCGCAGCATGATCCAGACGCTGAACGCGGCGATAACGCTGACCAATACCTGGTTCAACACCGAATAGACCAGCACGCTTTTCGTCAGCATCGGGATGGCGAAGCTGGCGGCGAAAATCAGAACGGCGGCGATCTCCGCCGCTCCGGCCCGGCGGAAAAATCCGCCCTCATCGCGATCCATCAGGCACCCCGCACATCGCGGCCAAGCAAGCCGGTTGGCCGGAACACCAGCAGCAGCAGCACCAGCACGAACAGCACCAAGGCGCCAATCGACCCACCGAGGTAGACCGAAGTGTAAGCCTCGACAATACCGACGATGAAGGCGGCCAACGCCGCCCCTTCGAGGCTGCCAAGACCGCCCAGGATGACTGTCAGGAACGAGGTTGCCAGCACGGGATCGCTCACCCCTGGTGCCAGCGACAGGATTGGCGTCACCAGCGCACCGGTCAGGCCGGCGAGGCCTGTCGCCAGCGCGAAGGCCAGCGGGAAGAGCAGACGCGGCCGCAGCCCTTGCGCCTTGCCGACATCGCGATCGTCGGCCAGCGCGCGCAGCGCCCGCCCCAGGTCGGTACGAAACAGCAAAAGCCATAGGGCGCCGATCGCGGTCAGACAAACCACCAGCACAATCAGGTTCTCACGCGGGACGTAGATCGGTCCTGCCCGCAGCGCACCGGAAACCGGGAAGGTGAACTCCATCGAAATCGGCCCGAAAACCGCGAGCACCGCTGTCGAAATAATCAGATAAAGGGCCAGCGACAGCAGCAAAGTCGCCAGGTGATCGTCGATCAGGCGCTCGATCAGGAACAGTTCGAACAGCCATCCGAGCGCGCCGGTTGCCAGCATCGCCACCAGCACCGCCAGTGGGAATGGCAGGCCCACATGGGCAACGCAAGTATAGGCGACGTAGCCGCCGAGCATGTAAAATCCCCCATGGGCGAAATTCACCACACCGAGGATGCCGAAGATCAGCGTGAACCCAAGCGCCAGCAGAGCATACTGCGCGCCCAGGCCCACACCGATGATCGCGGCTTCAATAAACTGTTGCATGTGTACGGTCTTACGCCTCGACCGGGTCTAGAGTTTCGGCTCGACGCGAACCACACCGAGATCCTTGCCATCCTTGATGATGCCGACACCGAACGGGAACATCAGCTCCTGCGCGATGCCGAACTGCTTCATGCCGGCCCACAGGCCCTTGCCCATGTTCGGATCGTCGACCGGCAGCTTGCGCAATTCGGCCGCCACCTTTTCCACGTCGTCGATCGTTCCGGCATTGGTAATAGCTTTCAGGGTCATGCGTGCGCCCGGCAGGTTGCCCCACAGCGAAGTGCCAAATACCTGATCCTTGCCAAGGAGCTTCTTGTACTCTTCGTCGATGGCCCGCATTTGAGGGGTGTTCGGCGGCTGGCTCTCATACCAGTAGAAGTCCTTGAGCACATCCAATCCGCCGCTTACCTTCAATATTTCGGCGGTACCCGGACCGCCGTTGCGGCCGATCGGCCCCGTGAACCCGGCAAGACGGAGCTGCTTGACGATCACTCCGGCGTCGCCGGGCGGCGAGGACGCGGTATCGACCGCATCCGGATGGGCCGCCAGCAGGCGCGTGATGATCGGCGCGAAGTTAGTCGTGCCACGCTGGTAGTATTCCGAGGTGGTCTTGATGCCATTGTCTTTGTAGGCGATTTCATCGACCGAGACGATGTCGGTACCACCCTGGTCGTTCGGCGCGATCAGCGCGACCGACGTAATCTTGAAGTGTTTCAAGGCCTCCTTAATCACGCTGTCGGCCCAGGCGCCTGGTCCAGGCCCCATGTGGAACATCAGCGGATACTTCGTGGCCAGCGCGTCCTTGGCGAAGCTGGCGTTCCAGGCGATCTGGCCGTTCCGGGCGGCGACAGGCTTGATCCCCGTCGCTTCCGGCGCGCCAACCGGTCCGATGATGAATTTGATATCCTGGCTGGCGAACGCATTGGCGCCCGCCGCGGCGCCGTCCGCGGTGTATTTGCTGTCGTACGGCACCACCGTCACGTGGCAGCGCTTGTCGCCGACTTTCAGGCCCCCCTCGGCGTTCGCCTCGGCCGCCGCGAGTTGCGCCGCGCCGTCCATCGCCAAACCCCACTGCGCCGCGCCGCCGGACATTGGACCCATCGAGCCGATCTTGAGCTCGCAGGGTTGAGCCATCGCGGGAACAGCGCCAAGACCGATCGCGAGCGCGGCCAGAATCGCGGTATTTTGAGTCTTCATGAGATGGTTTCCTTGCCTGCCTATTCGTCGCACGGACGGCGTGCTTGTCTTGAGCGCTAGCTAGGGACGCTTGGGGGAGATCGTCAAGAGCGACCCGGCCACCGACCGGCGTAATCCGGTGAACGGAGACAACGGGGCCAGAATCGTCATTCGTCAAACCCGAGGATGACGACAATAAACATCCGCGGCCTTTTCTGTTCCTTCACCGGATTGACATGGGCCAGCTATCCCATGATCCGTACTGGCAAGGACCGGATCGCATGCAAAAAATTCGAGTAGGCGTAGACCGGCTTGTCCAGCACCTCGATCTTCAGGTTTTTCTTCAGCACTTCCTCCCACAGAATTTTCAGTTGCATTTCGGCCAGCCGGTTGCCCAGGCAACGGTGGATGCCGAAACCGAAGGACATGTGCTCGCGCGGGCGGCGGCGGTCGATGATGAACTGGTTGGCGTTTTCGATCTGGTCTTCGTCACGGTTGCCGGAGATGTACCACAGCACCACCTTGTCGCCGGCCTTGACCGGCTTGCCGCCGATCTCAACGTCCGCCACGGCGGTGCGGCGCATGTGGATCACCGGGGTTTGCCAGCGCACGATCTCTGGGATCATGCTTTCCACCAGCGCGGGGTTGGCGCGTAGTTTCGCGAATTCGGCCGGGAACTGGCTCAGCCCCACCAACCCGCCGGTCAT
>CAIYDT010000220.1 GCA_903924985.1 uncultured Acetobacteraceae bacterium | reverse complement strand
CTGAAGCCGCTGCGACCGGTGTCGCTCCGGCGAAGGGCGGGACCCGGGCACCTGGGAAGACCGCGGCGAAGAATTAAGCTACCACCCCCACCGTCATGGCCGGGCTTGACCCGGCCATCTCAGGCCACTGAGGCACGTGAACACCGCGTTCCCCCGTATCCGTCATGGTCGGGTCAAGCCCAACCATGACGGATAAAGCTGCTCCAAGGAGGCTGCATGCTGCTCTGGGTCGGCCTCGGCAATCCCGAACCGGGCATGGCTCGGAACCGGCACAACATCGGCTTCATGGCGCTGGATGTCATCGCGATGTGCCACGGGTTCTCCCCGTGGCGGCAGCGTTTCAAAGGGCTGGTCGCCGAGGGTACCGTCGGTGGCCAGAAAATCCTGGCGCTGAAGCCGATGACCTACATGAACAGCTCCGGCGAGTCGGTGCAGGCCGCCGCCGCGTTCTTCAAGCTGCCGCCGGAAGCCATCACCGCCTTCCACGACGACCTCGATCTCGCCCCCGGCAAGATGCGGGTGAAGAAGGGCGGCGGGGCGGCGGGGCATAACGGGTTGCGCAGCATGGACCGCATGCTGGGCTCGCAGGATTACTGGCGCGTGCGCCTGGGTATCGGCCACCCCGGCGACAAGGACCGGGTGCTGGGATATGTCCTCGGCGACTTCGGCAAGGACGACCGGGACTGGCTGATCGCGCTGCTGGACGCCATGGCCGAGGCCGCGCCGCTGCTGGCCACGGACAAAATACCGGATTTCATGAGCAAGGTTGCTCTTCTCACGCAGGATTCACTCTAGATGGGCTTCAATTGCGGCATCGTCGGGCTGCCGAACGTCGGCAAATCGACCCTGTTCAACGCGCTGACCGCCACGGCCGCCGCACAGGCCGCCAACTATCCCTTTTGTACAATCGAACCGAATATCGGGCGCGTCGGCGTGCCGGACCCGCGTTTGGCGGTGCTGGGGGAGATCGGCAAATCCATCAAGATCGTCCCCACCACCCTGGAATTCGTGGACATCGCCGGCCTGGTGCGCGGCGCGTCCAAAGGCGAGGGCCTGGGCAACCAGTTCCTGGCCAACATCCGCGAGGTAGACGCCATCATCCACGTGCTGCGGTGTTTCGAAGACAGCGACATCACGCATGTCGAGGGCAACATCGACCCCTGCCGCGACGCCGACGTGGTGGAAACCGAACTGATGCTGTCGGATCTGGAAAGCCTGGAGAAGCGGCTGGTGCAGGCGCAGAAACGTGCCCGCGGCGGCGACAAGGACTCCATCGCTTTGGCCGAACTGATGGAGCCGCTGGTGGCGGCGTTGCAGGAGGGCAAGCCGGCCCGCACCGCCATCCCGTTGGGCAAGGAAGACGCGGTGCGGCAACTGAACCTGCTGACCTCCAAGCCCGTGCTGTATGTTTGCAACGTCGAGGAAGCCTCGGCCGCGAACGGCAACAAGTTCTCCGACGCTGTCATGGTCAAGGCGAAGGCCGACGGTGCGCGGGCGGTGATCGTGTCAGCGGCGATCGAGGCCGAAGTGTCGCAACTGCCGGAGGAAGACCGGCGCGAATTTCTGGAAGGCCTGGGCCTGTCCGACAGCGGGTTGGACCGCGTGATTCGCGCCGGCTACGAGCTGCTGGGTCTGCTGACCTATTTCACCTGCGGCCCGAAAGAGACGCATGCCTGGACCATCACCAAGGGCACCCTCGCGCCCCAGGCCGCCGCCGTCATTCATAAGGATTTCGAACGCGGCTTCATCGCCTGCGAAACCATCGCCTACGACGATTACGTCGCCTGCCGGGGTGAGGCGAAAGCCAAGGAAACCGGCAAGATGCGCATCGAGGGCAAGACCTACGCGGTGAAGGACGGCGACGTGTTGCTGTTCCGGTTCAACGTGTGATCGCGGGCGGCTGGTGACCTGGCCCGCCCGAGCTGTAAACTATTTTGTATATATACATCCAAATATAAACCGTGTAGACTATTTTTTGTAGATTCGGGGCGTTATACCAACCGGCACCGACTTTGGCTCTCCAGGCCCCGCT
>CAIYDT010000219.1 GCA_903924985.1 uncultured Acetobacteraceae bacterium | reverse complement strand
GGCACCGTCACCGGGGAGCGCATCGCGGACATCGAGGGGCGGCTCGCCACCACCGCTGGCACCTGCGGCGTGATGGGCACCGCCTCCACCATGGCCTGCATCGCCGAAGCACTCGGTATGATCCCGCTCGGCCATGGCTCCATCCCAGCCGTGCACGCGGACCGGCTGCGCGCGGCCGAGGAAGCCGGTGCGCTGGCGGTGCGGCTGATTACCAACCCGATCAAGCCCTCGCAGATCATCACCGCGAGGTCGGTCGAGAACGCGCTGCGAGTGCTGCTGGCGCTCGGCGGGTCCACCAACGCGCTGATCCACCTCACGGCGGTGGCCGGGCGCATCGGGGTGAAGATCGATCTGCAACGCCTGAACATGCTGTCTGACACCACCCCCGTGCTGGTCGACCTGAAGCCGACCGGCGAGGGGTACATGGAAGATTTTCACAGCGCCGGCGGCATGCCGGCTTTGCTGTGGGAGTTGCGGGACCTGCTGCATCTCGATTGCATCGACGTCACCGGCCTGCCTCTGGGCGAGCGTCTGGTGGAACCCGCCTTCGTCGATCGCCGCTACATTCGCGAGCGGGCCAAGCCGGTCTCTCCCGTAGGCGGAATCGTGTCGCTGTTCGGGTCCCTCGCGCCGCGCGGCGCCATCCTCAAGCGCAGCGCCGCCACGGAATCTCTGTTTGAGAAGGAAGCCCGCGTGATGGTGTTCGACGGATTGGAGGATCTGGCCAACCGGATCGACGATCCCGACCTGGACGTGACGGCGGACGACATTTTGGTGCTGAAGAACGCTGGCTCCCTGACCCCCGCGGGCATGCCGGAGGCCGGGTACCTGCCGATCCCGCGTAAGATCGCTCTGTCGGGCGTGAAGGACATGGTCCGCATGAGCGACTGCCGCATGTCCGGCACCGCCTTCTGCACCATCGTGCTGCACATCACGCCGGAGGCCGCCGCTGGCGGGCCGCTGGCGCTGGTGGAAACCGGCGACCGCATCCGGCTGTCGGTGAAGGACCGTTCGCTGGATCTGCTGGTGCCGGAAGACGTGCTGGCCAGGCGCCGCGCCGCCTGGGTGCCTCCGGCCAAGCCGACGCGCGGCTGGGACCGCATTATCCACGAGCAGGTCTTGCAGGCCGACGAAGGCTGCGATCTGGCGCTGATGCGACAGGGGGGGTGAGGTTTGCACCTCCCCGGAAGCCGTCGCAGACTGGCGGCAATCCAGGGAGAAGCGGCGAATGTCCAAGACCCTTCCCATCGACCAGATGATCGACTCGCAGCGCGGCATCATCAGCCGCGAGATCTTCGTGTCGCCCGAGTTCCATAAGGAAGAACTCGAGAAGCTGTTCACCCGAGCGTGGCTGTTTGTCGGGCATGAGAGCCAGATATCCAAGCCGGGGGACTTCTTCGTGTCCCGCATGGGGCAGGAATCGGTCATTCTCTGTCGCGACTCCCGGGGCGAGGTGCACGTCTTCCTGAACTCCTGCCGGCACCGTGGGATGAAGGTATGCCGTTACGAGCAGGGGAATACCTCCTTGTTTGTGTGCCCGTATCATTCCTGGTCCTACACGACGGACGGCAAATTGCAGGGCGTGCCGCTGTATCGGTCGTTGTACGAAGGTGTTTTGAACCGCGACGAGTGGTCGCTGGTCGAGGTGCCCCGGCTGTCGCTGTACAAAGGCACGGTCTGGGCATTCCGCTGGGCCAGCGACGACGATCCGGCGTCGCTGTATTTTGAGCGGAACGACAACGGAATCGTGGTCGCCAGCGAACCATTCGACCAACACCGCGAGGCCTGGGTTCATGTGCCACCGGGCCATGCCCTGATCGCCCGCCCAGGCGAGAGCATGGAAATGCCGCCGATGAAGGTGGTTTAACGAACCTCATGTTACCAGGAGATTCCCGCACCATGCCGACCCGAGAAACCGCCATCGCCCGTGCACTGGACTTCTTCGACACCAACGGCTTCCGTGACCGGCTGGCGGGGCTGGTCGCGATCCGCAGCACATCGCAGGATCCGGCACATGAATCTGACGTGAGGCAGTACCTTGCAGAAGCCATCCAGCCCTGGCTGGAACGCCTCGGCTTCACGGTGGAAATCCACCCCAACCCCGCCGCCGGCTTCGGCCCGATCCTAACAGCGGAACGCATTGAATCCCCCACCCTGCCAACGGTCCTGACCTACGGCCACGGCGACACCGTGCGCGGGCTGGAGGATCAGTGGCGCAAGGGCCTCGATCCCTGGACCCTGACCGAAGAGGGCGACCTTTGGTACGGACGCGGCACCGCCGACAACAAGGGCCAGCACGCCGTCAACCTGTCCGCCCTGGAAGCGGTCATCGCCGAGCGGAACGGAAAACTCGGGTACAACATCAAAATGGTAATGGAGACCAGCGAGGAGCGCGGCTCCACCGGCCTGAAAGCCTTCGTCGCACAGCGCGCCGAGCAGTTGAAGGCCGACGTGCTGATCGCCAGCGATGGGCCGCGGGTGGCACCCGATCTTCCGACCATCGCCACCGGCACGCGGGGCACGTATCACTTCGACCTCGTGCTGAACCTGCGCGCGGGCGGGGTGCACTCCGGCCATTGGGGCGGGCTGACCACCGACCCGGCGGTCGTGTTGACGCACGCCATCGGATGCATCATCGACCGGCGCGGCAAAATCCTCGTGCGGGACTGGCTGCCGCGGAACGGCGTGCCGGCGACGGTGCGGTCGGTGCTGGCCGGCTGCCCGGTGGGCGGTGGGGGCGAGTCCGCCACCATCGACCCCGACTGGGGAGAACCCGGCCTGACCCCTGCCGAAAAGATCTACGGCTGGAACGGCTTCATCGTG
The DNA here is from genome assembly GCA_903924985.1 of uncultured Acetobacteraceae bacterium. Classification (GTDB taxonomy): domain Bacteria; phylum Pseudomonadota; class Alphaproteobacteria; order Acetobacterales; family Acetobacteraceae; genus Rhodopila. The sequence goes on along the minus strand of CAIYDT010000219.1, from coordinate 32,959 downwards.
CTGGCCATGACCTCCGGCCGGCCGGAGAATCCGGTCAACGCCGTCGCCCCCAACGCCCGAGCGCACTGCCAGATACGCTATACCGTGGACACCGACCCCACCGGGTTCGCCGACGCCCTACGGAAGCATCTGGATGCGGAAGGGTTCGCCAACGTCGCGATCCAAAACGCCGGCGTTCGCATGCCCGCCAGCCGTACCGACCCCGGCCATCCCTGGGTGCGATGGGCCGTCGCCAGCCTGGAAAAGACGCTCGGCAAGCATGTGCAGGTGATCCCCAACTCCTCCGGCGGGTTGCCCGGCGACGTGTTCGTGGATCATCTCGGTGTACCACTCGTTTGGATTCCGCATAGCTACAACGGCTGCAAACAGCACGGCCCGGACGAGCATTTTCTGAAAGGCCCGGCGCGCGAGGGTATCGCTGCTTTCGCCGGCCTTTGGTGGGATTTAGGCGAAAAGGGGATCCCCGCCACCGGCTGAGTTGCCGCCGCGCCTCCGCCCGGTCGGCAATGGCCCCGCAGATCGACCTGCCACCAGGGGGCCCACTCGATGTCGGTGTGAAAATCGCCTTCACGGGAGATATGCCCGTTATTTCCGCCGTTGGCTTCCTCACCGGGGCTGATTATGGCCGATCAGGACGAGATGGAGCGTTGCGGCGCGGGCTTGCCGAGCGCCAGATTGTTCATGGGGCGTCGATTCTTCCAGGAGCCCGAGGATGGTAAGATCCGGGTGGAAGGTGCCACAATCTGGCTCGAAAGGGGACACGTCCATGGAAATCATGCCGGGCTTCAAGCTGATGGATATAGAGACCAGCGGGGCACGTATCCGCCTGCGCCATGGCGGCAGTGGACCGCCACTGCTGCTGCTGCACGGCAATCCGTTGACGCATGTTGCATGGCACAAGGTCGCACCCCGCCTGGCCGAGCGCTTCCATGTCGTCGCCGCCGATTTGCGCGGCTACGGCGACAGCTCCGCCCCAACCGAGGAGCCGGGCAGCGTCAATTACTCCTTCCGCGCCATGGCGCAGGACCAGATCGAGGTGATGAAGGCCCTCGGCTACGACCGTTTCTACGTCGCCGGGCATGACCGGGGTGGGCGGACGACGCACCGCATGTGCCTGGATCATCCCGATAAGGTGATGAAGGCGGCGATTATCGACATCGTTCCGACACTGGATATGTGGGCGGCGATGGACAAAGAGGGTGCGATCGGCGGCTGGCACTGGCCGTTCATGGCGCAGCCTCAGGGCTTTCCCGAGATGTTCTTTAACGCCGTCGACCCCGACTGGTTCATGCGCAAGAAGCTGCTGAAGCTGACCAAGGATCTGAACCACATCCCGCCGGAAATCTGGTCCGAGTACGTTCGGTGTTTCAATGAGAAGACTATCCGCGGCTCCTGCGGCGATTACCGTGCGGCGGCGACGATCGATTGCGAACTGGATACCGCTGATTTGGGGCGGAAGTTGCAGATGCCGATCCTGGTGCTGTGGGGAAGCACCAGCAGCGTGGGCAAGCGCTTCGCCGATCCGGTCGGGCTTTGGAGGCTGCGGGCGCATGATGTGCGCGGGGAGGCTCTGCCGAGCGGGCACTACGTGAATGAGGAAGCGCCGGAGCAGGTGCTGGATTGGTTTTTACGGTTTTTTTCGTAAATTTCCGCGATTCCCGCATACGGATGTCGGCCGCGTTAACGATTGCTCAACCTTTCCTGGGTACAAAGAAATGGCCGGCGGGGAGGTCCCGCCGGCCTGTTCGCGGACCGGCCTTCCCCTGGTGGCGGAATATCATGCCTGTGCAACCAGCTTCCAGCCGACCCAATCGCAGAGAGCCTGGCCCATCACGGCTTCCTTATCGGCGCCTTTTAACCAGGTCATCTCCTCGGTGAACATGGTCACGCATTCCCGATACGAACACGGCATTCGGGTAATATCCGTTCCCCAGAACGTGCGGTTCGGTCCGAACGCATCGAAGATCCGTTGCGTCACGTCGAACATGTCCCGGAACGGGTAGGGCAGTTTCGAATAGCTTGGTGCCCCCGAAACCTTGACGGCTACATTTGGTAAACGGGCCAATGCCAGCATCTCGGGCAGATCGTCGAAGGTGACGCCGCTGGTTGGGCCGCCGCCGCGCCCGTAATGATCGATCAACAGACGCAGTCCGGGATGCCGCTCCGCCACGCGCGCGACCGTGCCGAAATGTCCGCCGGCCAGGAGACCCACCGGGGTGCCGGCTTGCTCGGCCGCGGCCCAGAACCAGTCCAGTGTGTTATCGTCCCACCAACCGCGTTGAGCCGTCGCGGTGAACGTGAACCGGAATCCCAGCATTCCGGTCTGCTGCTTCCATGTCTCCACCACGCCGCGCTTCGCCGGGTCGTTCAGGTCGAAGTGCCCGAGGATCGCGAACTTGTCCGGCCGCGTCCGCGCCGCGTCGATCGCGGTGGCGTTGGTTTTTGGCAGCGAGCTGGGGGGATGCAGCAGCGCGGCGTCCACCCCGGCGGCGGCCATCTCTTTGAGCGCGTCCTCCATCGAGTACGTGCGGACCTGCCGGTGGTGCGCGTTCATTGTTTCGTTCTCCCAGATATGAATCTGGGAATCGACGATCTTCATAATCCGTTTTTCCTTATCCCGCGATCTTCAATACCGGTTCAGCGTTGGCGAACAGCGGCATGATCTCCCTCGCGAAGCGCCGCATGCTGGCCCGTCCGCGCGCGCCGCCGCCGGAGCCGCCGCCGTTGATCAGCACGTAGCCGACACCGGATTGGCGCAGGGCCTCCAAGCGGGTCGCGATTTCGTCGGGGTCTCCATACATCGCACTGTTGACGTTCATCGTGACAGGGTCTCCGGACGCGCTGTCTGGCCCGCCATGCACGGTACCGTCGGGCTGGGTTGCCAGCTTTAGCTGTCGCATACGGTTGGCCAGTCGGCGTTCCAGTGCTGCATCGCGCTCGGCATCGTTTTTCGCCACGAAGAACGCGCGGGTCACGCCGACCATCATGGGGTCGTAGGTGCGACCGCTGGCCTCCACGGCTTCCCGGAACACGGCAATGCTTTGGGCCACCTCTGTGGGGGATGCGTACTGCCCTAGCAACAGGTTGAACCCGCGCCGCGCCACGTCGCGGATCGAGCGTGGGCTAGCGGCCCCCATCCACACCGCCGGATGCGGCTTCCGATAGGACGGAGGTTCCACAATAATGTTGTTGAACGACCAGAAGCGGCCCTTGTGGGAGAATCGCTCCTCGGACGTCCAGCATTTCAGCAGGACCTCAATCGATTCCTCGAAGCGCGCGTCTGCGTCTTCGAAGGGCACGTTGAAGCCCTCGAATTCGTTGTGGCGGTAACCTTTGCCGATGCCGAAATCGAGCCGCCCGCCGGACAACAGGTCGATGGTCGCCGCCTGTTCGGCCAGCAGAACCGGGTGGTGCCAGGGCAGCACGATCACGGCCGTGCCCAGCCGCAGCGTAACGGTGCGGGCGCCCAACCAGGTCAGCAGGTTCAACGTGGCCGATACCTGTCCGAAGCCGGTGAAATGATGCTCCACGACGAAGGTGCTGTGGAACCCGAGGATCTCGGCCTCGACGTTGTATTCGATGAAGTCTCGAAAACCCTCGGCGCTGTCGAACTCGCCGCCGCCGCGACGCGCCGCGGCGCTGCCGAACAGACCGAATCGCATATGAGGTATCCCTTGATTGTTAGCGACTTCAGGTTACGCCCCAACACCCAGGTCTGCCAATTGCCGGATTGTCCGCGACGCCTTAGCTTAGCTGCAACACGAGGAACGCATCATGGAATTTGGTTGGTATCATGAATTTCACCGGCAGTTGCCGGCCATGTCGGACGCCGACGCGTTCGCGATGGGGCTCGACCAGGCGGTGGAGTCCGAAGAGTACGGTCTGGACTCCTTCTGGCTGGCCGAAATCCATCAACAGGCCGCACGATCGGTGATGTCCTCGCCGCTGAACGTGCTGTCGGCGGTGGCGGCCCGCACCACGCGCATGAAGCTTGGCACGGCGGTGCAGGTTCTGCCTCTGACCCACCCGTTGCGCCTGGCCGAGGAAACCGCGACCGTCGATCAGATCAGCGGTGGCCGTTTGGTGCTGGGTGTTGGCCGCAGCGGCAATCCGCGTGCCTATGCGGCTTATGGCGTGCCCTATTCCGAAAGCCGGGAGCGGTTCTACGAAACGCTGGAGGTCCTGAAACTCGCCTGGACCGAGGACGCGTTTTCATTTCATGGAAAGTACCACCATTTCGACGAAGCCAAGGCGGTGCCGCGGCCCTTTCAGAAGCCGTTCCCGGAAATCCGCATCGCCGGCGCGTCGGAAGATACGTTCCCGGTCCTTGGGGCGTTGGGTTATCCGCTGTTCGTGGCGGTGCGCAGCGGCACGTTGTCCGGCCTCGCGCCCGATCTTCATGCCTATCGGGCAGCTTATGAGGCAGCCGGCCATCCCGGCAAGGGCCAGGTTCATCTCCGGGTGTCGGTGCATGTCGGCGAAACCGACGCCATCGCCGAGGCGGAGTCCCGAGACAGCATCATGCGCGGCTATGGCGCGCTGAAAACGCAGCTCGAAGGCTCCCCCAACGCGCGCCGTCGGGCGGAGCTGGACGACGTGGTCAGTCTGACTTTCGCCGCCGCCATGCGCGACAAGGTGATCGTCGGCAGCGTCGACCGGGTCACTGCGCGCCTTTTGGAACTCAAGGAAGAACTCGGGATCGACGGCATTCTGGCCGAGTTGAACTTCGGCGCCAAAATTCCGCCGGAAGCGATGATGCGCTCCTGCAAGCTGCTGTGCGAGGAAGTGCGGCCGCGCTGTCAGTAGAGGGTTAGCGGCAGCGGTGCGGGTGCCAGAAGCACCAGCCGCTTTACACGGTTGGGGGTAACGTTGCCGTGAACGAGGGCGTCTGTGCGATGTCGTCGTACCATGCCGACAGCACTGGATGTCCCTCCCGCCACTTGAACGTCCGGTGCCGCCGCTCGGTCCATCCAAGCGTCGAGCCCAGCGCGATGCGCGCGGCGTCCAGGCGGCCGGTGTAGGCACCGCCGGCGACGGCCGTCTCCAACGCGTCCAGGGTGCGGGCGGCGCGGGTCAATTCCAGCGCCTGCATCCCCGGTGAGCGTTCGTGCATGGGCCGCCGCAGTTCCCGGTTCCAGACCGCGATGCCGTCGATCAGCCCCATCGCGGTACCCATGCGGGACAGGGTGATCCAGCCGTCGGAGCCGTCGCGCGGCAGCAACGGTTGCCCGCTGTGCCGGGTATCCAGGTAGAAAAATATCAGCAACGATTCTGTCAGGACCGTGCCATCGTCGAGTTGTAGCGTCGGCACGCGCCCCACGGGGTTGTAGGGCAGCAGTGCGGACTCTGGATCGCGCAGGGTGACGATCTCTTTCTCGACCTTGTCGTCCAGACCGAGTTCCAACAACGCGATCCGCACGATGCGCGCGTAGGGGGAGCCTTCGGCGTAAAATAGTTTCATGTGCTGCCTCACCAGGCTGTCTTGTAACCCTTGAACGGGGTCGGGATGCGTTTGATGTCTTGCATGACGTCCGGGGGCACATCGTAGCCCGTGGTCGATGAGTCCGACCGCATGCCCAGCGCGTCGCTCAGGCCGCCGAAGCGTTCTTCGATGCGTTTGGCGATGTCCTTGTGGGTGCCGACGGCAGTGAACAAATGCACGACGTCATCCGGTACCCGGCTGGCGAGTGCGTCCCACTTGCCGGCCTTGGACATGGCGTTTAGTTCGCGGCCCAGATCGCCCAACCCGTGCAAGTCGAACACCGGCCAATAGCTGGGCGTGGTGCCGTAGAACGCGACCCGTCCGCGCACGATTTCGAACATTTGTGCGGTGGTCTCTTCATCGGGGCCGGTCGCGACGAAGCCGCCGCCGGTGATCTCGAAATTTTCCCGGGTTCGACCGGACCGCGCCATGCCCTCCTGCAATCTTGGCAGGATTTCCTCGGCCAGATAGCGCCGTGTGCAGAATCCGTGCAGCCGCACGCCGTCGCCGATTTCCCCGGCCATGCGCAACGTGTGTTGCCCGACGGCGGCGACCGTCACCGGTACCATGCGCTGCCCCGTGGACGCCGGCATGAAGTAGGGCGGCATCAGGGTGAATTTGTAGTGCTGGCCCTGAAAATCCAGCTTCCCCCCGGTTTCCCAGCAGGTCCAGATGGCTCGCAGCGCCTGCACGTATTCCCGCAGGCGCGGGGCAGGGGCGGTCCATGGCACGCTGAACCGGCGCTCGTTATGCGGCCGGATTTGCGGCCCCAGGCCCAGAACGAAGCGGCCCCGTGAGGCATTCTGCAAATCCCACGCCGCGTTCGCCACCACCATTGGGCTGCGCGGGAAGGCGATGGCGACCGAGGTCCCGAGCTCGATCCGGTCGGTGTTCACCGCCGCGATGGCGTGCGCCAGGAAGGGGTCGTGCTTGTTCTCCATCGTCATGACGCCGTCGTACCCGGCGGCTTCCGATGCCTTGGCCGAGGCGGCGGTCTGGCGCAGGTCGTCCTGCGCCAGGTTGTTCAGGACCCGCAAGGCTCAGTGCCCCTTGAACACGGGCTTGCGCTTTTCCTTGAAGGCAGCGAGCGCTTCGCGGTGGTCCCCGGTCTGGGAGCAGCGGGCCTGGTGGAAGGCTTCCATGTCCAGCACCGTGGCGAAGCTCTCGGTTTCCGCCGCGAACAGGTTTTTCTTGGTGTAGCCCACGGTGACGCGCGGCAGGTCGGCGATGCGGCGGGCCATGGTCCGTGTCGCCGCCATGAGGTCGGCGTCGTCCACCACCCGGTTCACCATGCCGCAGGACAAAGCCTCATCGGCCGAGATCATGTCGCCGAGCAGATACAGCTCCCGCGCCTTCGCGGTACCGACCAACTGGGTCAGGGTCCAGGAGCCGCCCCAGTCGCCGGACAGGCCGATTTTCAGAAAGCCCGTGCCGAACCGCGCCGACTTCGCCGCCACGCGCAAATCGCAGGCCAGCGCCATGCTGAGGCCCGCGCCCACCGCTACGCCGTTGATCATGCCGATGATCGGTTTGGAGCAGGTGCGCATCATCATCGGGATGCGGTTGGAAAACTGGATGCCTCTGGCGCGGACTTCCATGCCCCGAGCGGCTCGGTCGCCCATGGATTTGACGTCGCCACCGGCGCAGAAGCCTCGGCCGGCGCCGGTCAGGATAATGCAGCCGACATTGTCGTCTTCCTCGTAGCGATCGAGCGCGTCCAGCAGGCCGGTGCGGATGTCCATGGACAGGGCGTTCAGCGCCTCCGGCCGGTTCAGCGTCAGGGTGGCGATGCCGTCTTCGATGTGTTCGAGCAGGTCGGGCACTTGGGGTCCTCCACGGGGCGATTTCTTCGCAAGCTTGGCGGGCGGCGGCGTTGCCTGCAACATCCGGGGCAGGAGGACACGCATATGGCCCTGATCCTGGATAAGAAGCTGCGCATCGGCGTGCAGACCATTCACCGCCGCACCGAACCAGCCACCGGCCCGTGGGAACCGCGAATAGATGAGCTGGTGGAACTGGTGCAACTCGTGGACCGCTGCGGCTACGACTCGCTGTGGGCTGGCGATCACATCTCCTTCGCGATCCCTATCCTGGATCCCTTGCTGCAGCTGGCGCAGGCGGCGGTGGTGAGCCGGCGGCTGACGCTGGGGACGTCTGTGCTGCTGCTGCCGCTGCGCCACCCCACGCCCGTGGCGAAGCAAGTGCTGACGTTGGACCACCTGACCGAGGGAAGGTTCATCCTGGGCGTCGGTGTGGGCGGGGAGTTCCCGAAGGAGTACGCCGCCTGCGACGTCCCCCACAACGAGCGCGGCGCCCGGTTGTCCGAGGGCGTGCAGGTGCTGCGAAAATTCTTCACGGGGGAGCCTGTCAGCCACCACGGCAAGTTTTTTGGCCCCTTCGAGGACATTCCCATGCGCCCCGGACCCAGGCGGCCCGGCGGCCCGCCGATCTGGTTCGCCGGCCGCAAACCCGCCGCGTTGCGCCGCATCGGGCGGCTGGGGGACGGGTTCCTGGCCTATGTAATCTCCCCTGAGATGTACCGCGACGCGCTGGGGGTTATTGGCGAGACGGCCGATAAAAAGGGTAGGGGGGATGTGAACTTCGGCACCGGACATCTGTTGTTCACCCGGCTGGATAAGGATTACGAAACCGCGCTGGATCGCGCGACCGAAACACTCAGCGTCCGATACGCCATGGATTTCCGGAAGGCGGCGGCTCGGTATTGCGCTTTGGGTACCCCGCAACAGGTCGCCGACCGCATCCGCGAATTCCACGCCGCCGGGGTTCGCCACATCGCGCTGGACTTGCTGGGACCCTACGAACAGCGCAACCGCCAGATCGAATGGTTCGCAGCCGAGGTCCTCCCGTTGCTGGCGGGCCTCATGGCGGGTTAGTCTGCCGCCACAACACAGGAGGAACACATGAAACTCGCGTTTTTCAATGACTTCAAACTGGGCGTCGTCAAGGGCGACCAGATTGTCGATGTCTCCGCCGCCGTGGCGTCCGTGCCGCACACCGGCCCCGGCGACCTGATGTCCAACCTGATTTCCGCCTGGGGCGACTACAAAGGCAAGATCGAGGCGGCCTCCGCCGGCGCGGGCGTCCCGGTGTCCAGCGTGCGCATCCGCCCGCCGGTGCCCAAGCCCGGCAACATCGTCTGCATGGCGGTGAACTACATGGAAAACGGCACCTTGCCGAAGAAGCCGCAGATCAACGCCTTCCACAAGGCCGCGACCGCCGTGATCGGCAACGGCGACACCATGGTGCTGCCGGATGAGCCCGCGACCATCTTCGAGGGTGAGGCCGAAATGGCCCTGGTCATCTCCAGGCGCGCCGACAACGTGAAGGCCGCCGACGCGATGAACTACATCTTCGGCTACATGAACTTCATCGACGGGTCCGCCCGCGGGCTGCCCTCGGCCGGCTTCTTCGCCATGAAGTCGCGCGCCACCTTCGCCCCGATCGGGCCGTACCTGGTGACCGCCGACGAAATCGCCGATCCGCAGAACCTGCCGATCAAGCTGACCGTCAACGGCGAGGTCAAGCAGGACTTCAACACCAACGACATGGCGCACAACATCGCCCGCTGCATCGAGTGGGCGTCGTCGGTGCATGTCCTGGAGCCCGGCGATATTCTTGCCACCGGCACCAACCACCGTGGGCTGTCGTCCTTCATGGACGGGGACGTGGTGACGCTGGAGACTCAGGGCCTGGGCAAGCTGACGTTCAACATAAAGGACGATCTCAAGCGCACCTGGTCGCGGGAAACCCGGCAGGACCGCAAGGAGAAGGGGCTGGAAGGGCCGACTGGGCAGCTCACCGGCAAGTACGCGAAAGCCTGACATGCCCCGGGCATGGTTGGTTGTCAGGGCGACGGTGGCGGATGCCGCCGATCGCCCTGCGTTCGACGCCTGGTACCACGCGGAACACATGCCGGACGCCATGAAGGCGTTCGGCGTCGCGACCGCGTGGCGCGGCTGGAGCCAGCAGGACCCTTCCGTCCACTGCGCGCATTACCGGTTTGAGTCGGCGGAGCGGCTGGACGCGGTGATGACGGGGCCGACGATCCGGGCGCTGATTGCTGAGCTCGACCGGTGCTGGGCGGCGGATAAGGTGACGCGGACGCGGGAAGTGTTCGTGGTGGGGGATGAATTTTAAGCCCGCCGTCATGGTCGGGCTTGACGGCATCTTGTGAACGTCGGGAGGAAAAAATGGCTGATCCAGAAATCGTCGCCCTGCGGCAAGCGATTGCCGCCCGTCCACGGGCCACCGAAATCCCACAGATGCGCAGCGATTACGACGCGCGCGGCCTGGCTTTCGGCCTGCCGTCCGACGTGACCGTGGAGCCGGTCACGGCCAACGGCGTTAAGGCCGAGTGGACCTCCACGCCCGGTGCCGACGCATCGAAAGTCATCCTGTTCCTGCATGGCGGCGGCTACGTCATCGGCTCGCTGGACAGCCACCGGCATCTGGTCGCCGAGGCGGGCCGCGCCGCCGGCACGCGCACGCTGGCGATCGACTACCGCATGGCCCCAGAGCACCCGTTCCCAGCGGCGGTGGACGATACGGTGGCGGCATACCGGTTCCTGCTGTCCAGCGGCATCGCGGCTGGGAAAATAACCATCGCGGGCGACAGCGCCGGCGGCGGTCTGGTGGTGGGCGGCATTCTGGCCATCCGCGATGCTGGGTTGCCGCTGCCCGGCTGCGCCTGGTGTATTTCTCCGTGGGTGGACATGGAGGCGCTGGGACAATCCTTCACCGACCGGTCCATGACCGATCCCACGGTCCAAGCCCCGACCATCAAATTCATGGCGGAGACCTATCTGGCGGGCGCCAATCCGCGTTCGGTCTACGCGGCCCCCATCTACGGCGATTTGCGCGGCCTGCCGCCGATGCTGATCCAGGTCGGTGCCTGCGAGACGCTGCTGGACGATTCCGTCCGGTTGGCGAGGGTCGCGGGGGTCGCCGACGTTCCCGTGGACCTGCAAATCTGGCCCGAAATGATCCACGTCTGGCATACGTACCACACCGTTCTGTCCGCCGGTAAGCGCGCCATCGCGGCCGGTGGAGCCTTCGTGAAAACCCGCTTGCAAGGAGTTTGATCCATGGACGTACGTTACGATGACCGCGTGGCTATCGTCACCGGGGCCGGTGCTGGCCTCGGCCGTTGCCACGCCCTGCTGCTGGCCTCCCGCGGGGCCAAGGTGGTGGTGAACGATCCCGGCGGATCGGTGGACGGCACCGGCGGTGCCCATCGGGTCGCGGACGCGGTCGTGGACGAGATTAAGGCGGCAGGCGGGGAGGCCGTGGCCAACTATAACTCCGTCGCCGAAGAAGCCGCCGCGCAGGGTATCATCGACACCGCGATGAACACCTGGGGCCGGCTGGATATCCTGGTCAACAACGCCGGCATCCTGCGCGACAAGGCGTTCAACAACATGTCCATGGCCGACTACGAGTTCGTCAATCAGGTGCACCATTTCGGCACCGCCTATTGCATCAAGGCCGCCTGGCCGATCATGCGCAAGCAGAGCTACGGCCGCATCGTGGTCACCACCTCCGGTTCGGGAACCGTCGGCAATTTCGGGCAGGCCAATTACGGCGCCGCCAAAATGGCGGTGAACGGGCTGATCAACGTGCTGCGGCACGAGGGGGCAAAATACAATATCCGCCTGAATGCGATTTCCCCGTCCGCCTATACTCGCATGACGGCATCGCTGCTGCCGCCCGATATCGCACCCTGGATGAAGCCCGAACTGGTGTCCCCCATGGTGGCGTGGCTGTGCAGCGAGGAATGCGACCAGAACGGCGAGATCATGGCCGCCACCGCCGGCGGCTATGCCCGCGTGCAGTATTTCGTCACCGAAGGCGCGCAGTTCGATCCGGCCGAACCGGTGACGATTGAAATGGTGCGGGATTCCCTTGGGCCGATCCGCGACCTGTCGAACGTGAAACCGTATTTCGGCATGATGGGCAACGTCGTGGAGAAGCTGCGGGAGATGGGGCGCATCAAGTAAATCGCGCCGCCAGATCGGCTTTTATCTGTTCGATGACAGAAGGCCAGTCGCCGCGAGTCGGCTGGCGATACAAACTTGTGGCGGGATACCAAGGCGTATCCCGCCGTTCCAAAAGCCAGCGCCAGTCGTGGACATACGAAAGAACGATCCACACGGGTTTCCCCATGGCCCCCGCGAGATGCGCCACGGCCGTGTCCACGGAGATAACAAGGTCCAGGTGCTCGATAATGGCCGCGGTGTCGGCGAAATCCCTTTGTTCGTCGCCCAGGAAGGTTATAGCATTCGATTGTCTTAAGAGTGTTCGTTCGGATTCCGTATCGTTTTTCTGTAAGCAGACCCAGTCCGCACCGAATGACAGCAGCGGCAGCATGTCCGTCAGTGCCATCGACCGATTACGGTCGTTCTCGTGCGCCGCGTTGCCGTTCCAGACAAACCCGATGCGTGGCCGTGCCTTGGCCGGCAGGCGCGGCCCCCATGCCAATACCAAAGCGGGGTCGGCTCGGAGGTAGCGGTCCTCCGACGGTATTGTCTCCAGAGTCGTGCCGAACGCCAGTGGCAGGCTCATGAGTGCGGCGTGGAAATCGTAGCTGGGGGGGGCGTCGCGCGATCCGACAATTTCGATCCCCGGTTCCCACTGTTTGAGCAGCCGCACAAGCCGGTCCTGCACCGACATGACCACGCGGGCACCTGTGGCGGCGACCATGCGGGCGTAGCGGCAGAAATGCAGCGTGTCGCCGAACCCTTGCTCCCAGTACAGGAACACCGTCCTGCCCGCGATATCCTCCGCGCCGGTCCAGGCCGGTTGCGGGCAGGCATGGTTGGCGATCGGCACCCCCTTTTTCTTGCGCCACTCGTAAAGCTGCCACCCCTCTTCCAACCGACCCAAGGTGAGCACTGCCATGCTCTTGTTCCAGCGGATATCGACGAAGTCCGGATTTAACCGAATGGCCCGGTCGTAGTTTTCGATCGCCTCATCGAGCCGCCGCAGTTCTTCCAATGCCAGGCCGCGATTGGAATAGGCTTCGGCATGACCGGAATTCAAGGCAATGGCTTTATCGTAGCTGTCGATGGTCTCGTCCTGACGCTCCATATCGTGGAGCGCCGTTCCACGGGCATAATAGGCTTCGGCGAATGCCGGATTGAGCGCGATCGCCTTGTCGTAGCTCTGCACCGCATCAACGTAACGTTTGAGCGATTGCTGCGCTTTGCCCCGATTCAGATAGGCATCGGCGTAGTTCGGGTCGGCTTGAATGGCGCGTTCGTAGCTCCTGACCGCGTCGTCTGGTCGTTTGAGTTTTTCCAGCACCAGACCGCGGTTGGAATGTGCTTCGGCGAAATTCGGGTTCAGCCGCAACGCCCTGTCGAAACTCGCCAGGGAGTCATCGAGACGATGCAGAGCATTCAACACCAGGCCGCGGTTGGAATGCAGTTCCGCCAAATCCGGTCGCAGCCGGATTGCTCTGTCGTAACTCGCCAGCGCCGTATCGAAACGCTTGAGCGCTTGCAGGACCAGACCCAGGTTGGCATAGGCTTCCACGTAATCGGGCTTGGCTTGAATCGCCTGTTCGTAGCTGGTGAGTGCCTCCTCCAACCGGCCGAGTTCTTCCAGCGCTATGCCACGGTTTACGTACGCGGGCGCCGCACGGGGATTCAACCGCACCGCCGCGGAACTTAGTGTCACCGCGCGTTCGAACCGGCGCGTTTGAAGGGCGATGACGCTGGATAAATACAACGCATCCACATGGCCGGGCTCGCGCCGCAACACCTGTTCGTAGCAGCGTTCAGCCTTATCCAGTTGGCCCTTCTGGTGAAAGGCCAGGCCCTGCTGAAACCGCTGCTCGACGTCGGATTTAGCCACGGCCATAGCCCCGGTGTCCGAGTATCCGGTATCCGAACAACGTAAAATCCTTATGAAACAGGTTGTTGATCTTATCGATCGAGGCGCCGTTCATGGCGTCCACGTAGCGGTATTCGCCAGCGGGTACGACGGCACCGTCCGACACGTTCAGGTTGACTCCGGGTAGTGCCGTGGCACCAACCCGAATACAAAACGAAAATAAGTCGCGTTCGAAATTCTCTGCCCCGCCGATGAAGGACACATATTGCTCATCGCATAAATGCGTCCAATAATGTGCGGGGTACAGTGGCAAGCTGGTGTTCCGTCCGATGCGCCGAATTTGATCTTCGGTCAAACCGGCGACCGAGCGATCGAAGTCATGGTCTGCGTCAGCCAACTGCTTGAGAGCCAATTCCCGAATCCACGCAGCGGGGAACTGGCGGTTTTCCAAGGGACAAGGATGACGAACTTCTTGGCATGGGAAATGATCATCCAGAAACGCAACCCTGGCATTTGGGCACGCCGGCCATTCCGGCGTGCCCTGCTGGCCTTAGCCTATCGTGCCGGGTCGATCCAGCCGAGATTGCCGTCCGGGCGCCGGTAGATCACATTGTATTCGCCCGACTTGCTGTTGCGGAACATCAGCACGGTTTGCGCCGCCAGATCCATCCGCATAGCTGCCTCACCGACCGACAAGACGCTGATTTCCGTGGCGGTTTCGGCAATCACCGCGGGATGGGTCGTGGGTTCCTCCGTCGCCTCTTCCTCCTGTTGCAGGATGAACTGCCGAGCGGCGGAGGGGCGCTCGCGGTGGGCCAGGTCGCGATGGTGTTCGTTCACCCGGCGGCGGTAGCGGCGCAGCCGTTTTGCGACATGTTCGGCGGCGTGGTCGAAGGCACCGTTGGCCTCCGTGGCTTCGCCTTCGCCGCGCAATTGTAGTCCACGTCCCGCGTGTAAGTTGATATCGCATATGAAGTTGCTGCGTGAGCGGCTGAAGGTGACCTGCGCCTCTATCGCGTGCTCGAAATACTTACTGGCCATCAGGTCCAGACTGGTGCCGACCCGGGTGCGCAGGGCGTCGGACAATTCGACTTGTTTTCCAGAAACCGTGATTTGCATGTGCGTCTCTCCCCCGGTGAAAGGAGCGGTCTCGGCGACGCATACGTCAGGCGTGTATCGCCTTTTCCCGCCGGCGCTGCACCGAACTGGGGATGCGCAGCGCCTCCCGGTATTTGGCCACTGTTCGGCGTGCGATGTCCACACCTTCCTTACGTAGCAGGGTTACCAAAGTGTCATCGGAGACGATGTCATTCGTCGGTTCCGCGTCGATCAAGGCGCGTATACGATGGCGCACCGCCTCGGCGCTGTGACTTTCTCCGCCGGTGGACGATTGGATCGCGGCGGTGAAGAAATATTTCAGCTCGTACAGGCCGCGCGGGGTGGAGATATATTTATTCGATGTCACCCGGCTGACCGTGCTTTCGTGCAGTTCGACCGCCGCGGCGATGTCGCGCAGGATCAGCGGGCGCAAATACGCCACGCCGTATCGCAGGAAGGCGTCCTGCTGACGCACGATCTCGGCCGCGACTTTCAGGATGGTCTGGGCTCGCTGCTGCAGCGACCGTACCAGCCAGTTGGCGCTGGCCAAGCGTTCCGACAGGAACACCTTCTCGTCCTTCTTCGCCTTGGGGGCGATGCGGGCGTAGAACTGTTCGTTCACCAGCACGCGCGGCATGGTGTCGGGGTTTAGTTCGATGGTCCAGGTGTCGTCGGGGTTGGGGCGCATCAGGATGTCCGGCACCACGGGCGGCGCGGGCACGCTGTCGTAGGTAGCGGCGGGCTTGGGATCCAAAGCCCGAATTTCCGCGATCATCTCCGTCAGGTCTTCGGCGTCCACGCCGCACAGGCCCATTAGCTTGCGGATCTCCCGCCGAGCCAGCAGCGGCAGGTTGTCCAGTAGCGTCTGCATCGCCGGGTCGAGGCGGTTTTTCTCCCGCAGCTGCGCTGCCAGGCATTCGGCCAGATCGCGGGCGAACAGGCCGGGCGGGTCGAACCCCATCATGCGGTGGCGTAGGTCCTCGACCCGCTCCAGCGGCAGGTTCATGGCGGCGGCGATATTAGCCGGGGCCGCCGTCAGGCGTCCGGCGGGGCAGAGCAGGGCGATCAAATGCGCGCCGATCATGCGATCCACCGGGTCGTTGAAGCTCAGCCGCAGCTGCTCCCCCAGATATTCCCGCAGCGGCATCCGCGCGCCGGCCAGATCGTCGATCCCGCGGTCGTCGTTGTCGAAATTTTGGCTGCCGCCCTGGCCGCCTATTGTGCCCATGGGCGCGCCATCGCTGACGCCGCCGGCGTCGTAGTTCTCGCTATAGTCGGTATCCAGCGGCGCGGCGCTTTCCGCCGGCATTGTGTCGGCCCGCACCGCGTCGGCGGTATCGGCGGTCGACTCGGCGCGTGGCGCCACCTGATCGAGGGCGGCGCGTTCCAGGTCGGGGTCGTCGTTGGACTCGTCGCGTTCCAGCAGCGGGTTCCGCTCCAGCTCCGCTTCGAGGAACGTGGCGGCCTCGAGGTTGTTGAATTGCAAAAGCTGAATGGCCTGACGCAGCTGGGGCGTCATGACCAGGGTTTGGCTTTGCCGTAAATCGAGACGAGGAATCAGCGCCATGCGGGCGCGATTATCGGCCTTGCGGGACCAAGGTCAACCGCAATCGCAAAACGACATGCAAATTCCGTGCTAACGTCGCTCGCGTTACATATGATTTAGCGCGTAAAGCGTTCTCCGAGGTATACGCGGCGTACGTCTTCGTTCGCCACCACCTCATCCGGACGGCCTTCCATCAGCACCTGACCGTCGTGCATGATATAGGCACGATCAATAATTTCCAATGTTTCCCGCACGTTGTGGTCGGTGATCAGCACGCCGATGCCGCGGTTCTTCAGATGCCCGACCAGATCGCGGATTTCCCCGACCGCGATGGGATCGATGCCGGCCAGGGGTTCGTCCAGCAGGATATACGACGGCTGGCTCGCCAACGCGCGGGCGATCTCCACCCGGCGGCGCTCCCCGCCCGACAGAGCCAGGGCCGGTGTGCGGCGCAAATGGCCGATGCCGAACTCCGCCAGCAAGTCGTCCAACATCAGGCCGCGTGTGTCGGCGTCGGGTTCCACGACCTCCAACACCGCCATGATATTCTGCTCGACCGTCAGGCCGCGAAATACACTGGCTTCCTGCGGCAAATAGCCGATGCCCAGCCGGGCGCGGCGATACATCGGCAGGGTGGTGATATCGGCGCCGTCCAGGGTGATACCGCCGGTATCGGGCTTCACCAAACCGACGATCATATAGAACGTGGTGGTTTTGCCGGCGCCGTTGGGGCCGAGCAGGCCGACCGCTTCCCCGCGGCGGAGGCTTATCGACACGTTACGTACTACCGGGCGCTTCTTGTAGGTTTTTCCGACACCCTTCGCGATCAGCCCGCCGGCCCCTGGCAGCACGCGCAGGCCGGGCGCGACAACGGTGGCATCGAGTGTCTGGCTCATGGTTTGGCCTTCGCCGCCGGCGGCTTTGTGCCCTGGGTTGGGGCCGTCAGCCCTTGATTCGTCTCATCGTTCGGGATCACCAGCCCCTGAACCCGGCCAGCCTTGCCGGAGACCAGGCGCGCGACGCCGGTCTTCATGTTGACGATCGCCTCCGACCCGTTCAGCTGGTTTTTCCCGCGCGTGATGCGAATCTGGCCGGCCAACCGGGCCATGCCGGTATCCGGTACATAGATGCCGCGGTCGCCGATGACCGTGTCGGTCTGGGTGCGGAGGGAGACGTGCCCGAAGGCCTCGACTTTTTTCAGTTTGCCGGAGGTGCCAACCGGATCGGCGGGCGGTGCGCCGGCCGCTGGTTTGGCACCGGCGAGCGGCGGGTCGCTCGCCGTGGTGTACGCCACCAAAGTATCGGCGGCGATGCGGCGGCCGTCGTTGGTCACCGCCACCGCGTTGCCGCGCGCCACCGCCATATGCTTCTGCGACCAGTATTCCAGCGTGTCGCGGGCCGTCAGTATCTGCGTCGGAGTGGTCATTTTCATATTCCGCCCCGTCATCACCAGCACCGACTGATCGATGTCGTACACCGCTTTGTCGCCGACCACCTGATCGGTTGGGGTGAAAATGTGGACGTTGCCCAGGGCTTGCATTTTGTAGATCTCGCTGCCGCCGGAATCGGGCGCGCCGGGCGTACCACCGCTGGGGGGGGAGGCAGGTTGCGGCCCCCCCGCGGGTGCCGCCTTCGGGCGGTACCAAGCTGTCAGCGTATCCGCCAGCACGGTCACGTCGCCCCGAATGGCGCGGGCATCGCCATGCGCGACCACGATCTGCTCGTCCTGCCGCCAATCGATGCCGTCCCTGGCGGTGATGTCGATCGGGCCGCCATGCGACATATCGAGCTGCTGCGCGACCGCGGCGCACGGCAGCAGCAGCGCCAAACCCAGGACGGCAGACACAAGCCTCATTGCGAAGCGCCGTTCAGCACAATATGAGCGGGGCCGGTGAACTGGATGGCGGTGCCTTTGTCGCTAAGGGTGAAGCCTTGCGCGTCCAGGACCCCGAATGGGCCTTCCGCGTGCACCGGTTCCCCACCCGTGGCGGTGTTGTTCTTGATGTCTAGCGTGACGCTGGCGGTGTTCAGAGTCGTGCCGTCATCGCGGTACAGCGCCACGTCCTGCCACAAATCCAACATGTTCGCCTTTTGCATGAACATCCCATGTTCGGCCCGCAGATTGAGCCAAACGCCGTTTTCCTGCGTGATATCGCCCTGGGGCTTGGTCAGCTCCACGCGTTCCGGATCCATCTGACGGGCAGTTTCGGCGGTCAGCGTGTAGGGTTGGCCCTTTTCGTCCACCCCGTGGTACTTGGCGTGTTTCAGGCGGGCGCCCTCGATTTCTCCGCTGACATTGGACAGCGAGAAGCGGGTGCTGTCCTTGTGGCCGTTGAAGTCTGGCCACAGCGCAACCGTGGTCAGCAGCGCGATGGCCCCAAGCGGCAGCAAGTATTTGGTCAAGGTGATCAGCATCCGCCGGCGCGCGATGCGTCCCGGCAGCGGGGCCGAGCGGTGCCGTGGGGCGTGGGTGGCGACCGGATGGCCGGCGACCTGGGCGCGGCGGGGGATCATGCCTGCCCCACACGCAGCAGGTCGTGAACGTGCAGGATGCCTTGCGGCACATGCGCCTGATCGACGACGAACAAGGTGGTGACCCGGCGTTCGGGAGCGTTCATCGCGCGCAACGCCTCATCCGCCAGCGCATCGGGGCCGATGGTGCGCGGGTCGTGGGTCATGATCTGCCCGACCCGGCGCGTCAGCAGGTTGGGGTCCATGGCGCGGCGCAAATCGCCGTCGGTCAGGATGCCGATCAGACTGCCGTCAGGGCCGGTGACACCCAGGCAGCCGAAGCGCTTTTCGGTCATGGTCACCAAGGCGCGGTCCATGAAGGTGTCCGGGGTCACCAGGGGCATGGCGTCGCCCTTGTGCATCACGTCCTTTACCCGCCGCAGCCGCTGCCCGAGCCGCCCACCGGGGTGGAAACGGCGGAAATCCTGCGCCGTGAAGCCGCGCCGCGTCAGGAGCGCCACCGCCAGCGCATCGCCCAACGCCATCTGCATGCTGGTGGAGGTCGTGGGCGCCAGCCCCATCGGGCAGGCCTCCGCCGCCGCCGGCAGCAGCAATGCCACATCGGCGGCGGTGGCCAATGCCGATTCGGCGTGCGCGGTGATGGCGACCAGCGGCAGCCCGAAGCGGCGGCAATGTTCCACGAGGTCGGCGAGTTCGGCGGTTTCCCCGGAATTGGACAACGCCAGCACCGCGTCGCCCTCGACGATCATGCCAAGGTCGCCGTGCGATGCTTCCGCCGGGTGCACGAACAAAGACGGCGCGCCGGTGGATGCCAGGGTCGCCGCGATTTTGCGCGCCACATGGCCGGATTTGCCCATGCCCGTCACCACGATTCGCCCGGTCGCGGAATCCAGCCGCTCCACCGCACGCGCGAAGTTGTCGTCCAGGCTGTCGGCGAGGGCGCTCAGGCCCGCTGCCTCGGTCGCGAGCACCTGACGGGCCACGTCCAGGTCGGACATAGCGCCGGTCATGGGGCGGTCGGCGAGGATTGAATCGTGGGGCAAATCATGTCCGGTACAGCGTTCGTGTCTTCTATGGTCCCCGGTCGGCAGGGGGTCAACGCGTAACGCATATCGAAATGTTACACGGTGTCGCGACCTCAATGGTGAAAGACGTCCGGGTCCTCATAACCCAACAGATCCAGCCGGCCGCGGGTGGGGAGGAAATCGAAGCATTCCTGCGCCAATTGGCGGCGCCCCTCGCGCACCAGCAGCGCGTCCAGTTTTTCCCATAGGCGATGCAGATGCAGGACGTCTGAGGCCGCGTAGGACAGCTGTTCCGACGTCAGCTCCACAGCACCCCAGTCCGAAGTCTGCTGCTGCTTCGACAGATCGACACCCAGCAGCTCTTTGCACAAATCCTTCAGGCCGTGCTTATCCGTGAAGGTTCGGATCAGCTTGGCGGCGATCTTGGTGCAGTAAACCGGGGCGACCGTGATTCCCAGGCTGTGCTGGAGCACGGCCACATCGAACCGCGCGAAGTGCATCAGCTTGACCACGGCGGGATCGGCCATCAGCGCGGACAGATTGGGGCAATCGAAGCCGTGCCCGCCCAACGCCGGCGGGATCAGCTGCACCAGATGCACATGGCCGTCACCTGAGGACATCTGCACCAGGCAAAGCCGGTCCCGGTGCGGGCGGAGGCCCATGGTTTCTGTGTCGACCGCCACGATGGGGCCGAGGGACAGCCCGTCCGGCAGATCGTGCCGGTGCAGGTGGATGGTAGCGTTTGCCATGAATTGCGTTGTGCTCATTCCGTTGGTGCCCAGGAGAAGACTCGAACTTCCACGACCTTGCGGCCACAGGTACCTGAAACCTGCGCGTCTACCAATTCCGCCACCTGGGCAACAGGAGCAACCGCGGCGCACCGCGTCCGGTAGGGGCGGCGATGTAACCGCCGCCGGAGCAGGCGTCAACCATCATTAGGGCTTTTGGGGTACGATTTCCCATGGCAAACCATTGGCGGTGGTGAGAAAAGACCGCCGCGAACGGAATGCGGGAGACGATGGTTATGGCGACGCTCGGTATTGCGACGGTTTTTGGCGGTTCTGGGTTCATCGGCCGCTATGTGGTTAAGCGCCTGGCACAACGCGGCCATGTGGTGCGGGTCGCGGTGCGCGATCCCGAGGCGGCGCAGTTCCTCAAGACCATGGGGACGGTGGGGCAGATCGTGTTGCTTAAAGCGCCGGTCACCGACGAAGCCGGGGTTGCCCGAGCCGTTCAGGGGGCCGATCTGGTCGTCAATTTGGCGGGCATCCTGGCGGAAAGCGGAGGCGCGACCTTCCAGGCGATCCATGCCGACGGGGCGGGACGAGTCGCGCGCCTGGCCGCCGCGGCTGGAGCGTCCCGCCTGGTACATCTGTCCGCCATCGGTGCCGATCCGGCGAGCCCTAGCCGCTACGGCGCCAGCAAGGCCGCCGGGGAGCAGGCGGTACGCCAGGGCTTCCCGGGTGCCACCATTCTGCGACCCTCCGTCGTGTTCGGGCAGGAGGATCGCTTCTTCAACCGTTTCGCCGGCATGGCCCGCATGTTCCCGATCATGCCGGTCATCGCGGGGGCCACCAAGCTACAGCCGGTGTACGTCGGCGATGTGGCAGACGCGGTTTTGGCCGCGTTGACCCGCCCCGACGCGGAGGGCGGACTGTATGAGCTGGGCGGGCCGCGCGCCCTGACCATGCGAGCGCTGCTGGATTACATCATGAAGGAGACCGGGCACCGGAAGCCGGCCATCGCCCTGCCCATGTGCTTTGGGCGGTTGCAGGCGGCGATCCTGGAAAAACTGCCCGGCAAGCTGCTGACCCGCGATCAGCTTCTGATGCTGGCGCGCGACAACGTGGTGGCTTCCGGCATGCCGGGCCTGGCCGACCTCGGGATCGTCCCGACGCCGATCGAGCTGATCGTGCCGTTCTACCTGCGGCGTTTCCGGCCGGGGGGTAAGCGGATCGTGACCCCGGACGTGCAGGCCGCGCATTGAGGCGGGTTGGCGCAACGCGGCCGCCGGTGCGATAAGGCCCGCGATGCGCATCCTCTATCATCTTCCCTTGTCCCCGCACGCTCGCAAGGTTCGTCTTGTGCTGGCGGAAAAGCGCCTGCCGTTCGAATTGCGGGTCGAAAAGCCGTGGGAACGGCGTGAGGCCTATCTGGCGCTGAATCCCGCCGGGACGGTGCCGACGCTGGAGGAGGATAACGGGCTGGCGATCCCGGACTCCTCGGTCATTTGCGAATACCTCGATGAGGCTTACCCCGACGTGAGCCTGATGGGGCACACGCTGGCCGAACGGGTGGAGGTGCGCCGGCTGGCGGCGTGGTTCGACGGAAAATTCGGGCGGGAAGTTACCGAGAACCTGCTGGGCGAGAAGCACATGCGGCGCCTCGCGGGGCGCGGCAACCCCGACCCTGGGGCGATGCGCACCGGCTACACCGCGTTGCGCTACCATCTGGAATATATCGGCTGGCTGGCGGAAACCCGCAAATGGCTAGCGGGTTCGGTCCTGTCGCTGGCGGACTTCGCGGCGGCGGCGCATTTGTCGTCGCTCGATTTCATCGGCGACGTCGACTGGTCCTTATGCCCGGCCGCCAAGGAGTGGTATGTTCGGGTCAAGAGCCGCCCCAGCTTTCGGGGGCTGTTGATGGACCGGGTGGCGGGAATGACGCCGCCGAAACATTACGACGATCTGGATTTCTGACCCAGTCGTATCGCAATATGAGCGGCAGCTTTCTTATCAACTGCGCAAGATCGATGGGCCAGGGCTGTCAATGCACGTCATTTTCACAATCTTATTGTGAATCGTCATCTATGATACACATGGGGCCGGGCTTGCGCGATGCGGGTCATGCATGGATTCGTGTCATTGGATTGGTGCCAGACCCAATTATTCCGCATTTATCGAATGCAGCCTGATCGCCTGGGCCGGCGAGCGGACAGGTTGTTGCCAGTTGCGCGGAATCTGTATTTTCCACTCTTTCCGTTTTTAGGCGACGATCGCCTTTTGTAACCCGGCCTTGGGTATGTCCCAATCTACATTTCCGGCTGTCGTAATAGCATTCGGCCGAGCACGGTATCCCGCAAGACATAATGGTGAAAGAGTACCGCCGCGACGTGCAGACCCACGGCCGCGACAATAACCCACCCGATCAGGTCATGAATATACCGCAACCGGGCCGCGAGGGCCCGATCGTCAGGGCCATTAACCGGCATGTCCAGATAATTAAAAACGCTGTCTCCTGTAGCCCAGAGCAGAAGCATGCCCACGAAAACCATCGCCGCCAGCAGAGCATAGAGCCCCTGATGCGCGATTTTCGCGGCGATGCCCAGGAAGCCCGCGTCGGCGGGGGGCAGAGGTTTGCCAAACGACAATCGCCAAACGAAGCGTACGCTCCCGATCCCACCCAGCAGAAATCCCAGCACTATATGAAATGATCGTGCATCGGATCGCGAGGGACCTTCGGGGAACCGATCGATCATCTCCGCGCCGAGCCACAGGATCGCGACCAAGATCGCGACCAGCCAATGCAGCACGATGGTTGTGGCGTCATAGCGTTGAAACTCAGGGTCGACGGATGGCACTGTCATTTGCCTTGCAGCAAATCCACGAAAGGGGGGAAGGTCAACAAAAGCCCCGCACCCAGCATGATGAACGAAATCGAATTGACGCGTGCCAAATTCACGTTCCGTTTGCTCCAAAGCATGGACAGCACCAGCCAGGCGACCAGCCATACGATGACCGCGCCAGTACTCTCGCCCGACAAGGGTCCGCTTGGGCCCCAAATGATGAAGGCTTTGGTCGCGGTCGACCAGACATCGCCGGCGAAGGATAAAGCACCAAGCGTGAGGGACCCGATACCAGCAGCCAAAATCGCCGCGGCACCGGAGCCGTTCGGAATCAGCCCCAGTTCCTCGGGTGCTTGCTGGTCCATGCTAATGGTGTCCCTCGATAACAATCTCCGGTCCGCCAATCATGGGGGCGTGCTCGGTGAGCATGGCACCGAAAAAACCGGATACAAAGGTCGCCAGAAAGGCAGCCGCGGTGAATCCCATAATCGCGCTCCGCATGTGACGATGGCGGGCAATCTGTGGGCCGTATTTGATGAACACAAAGGCGACCATCGTCATGGCGAGCGGTGTGAACCAGGAGATATGCTCTTTCCACTCCATGCCGAACGTGTGCCATCCAGCGGTCAGCGGGCTCGACACCAGCAAGGCCCGCGGAAAATGCGATAAATCGGTGGTGCCGACGGGCGCGACCGCACGGTACCAAGGATAGACGATATAGGTACCGGACAGCGCGGTCAGCCAGGACAGAACGGCCATGCTGGTCAGGTAAAAGCGGAACATCTTGTTGTGCGCCGACGTGGCCGGCTCAACCGCGCCGGTCGTGGCCGTTCCGTAAATCACCCCAATCGCGCCCGAGAACGCGAGCATGAACAACACCCCGAACCCCATGCCATGAAGGATGGTAACCAGATCGCGGAGGCTGATTACCACGCTTAAAGGACTTCGGACTGTTCGGGTGGCGCTTCGATCAACTGCCTCCGAGCTTCTTGCCCGCAATGCGCCAAGGCGTCGGACAGGTCGGCGTCAACGTGGCCATGCGCCGACATGATTTCCGCCACGTAGCGCAGCAGCGCCTCATCGTGTCCGCGCGCATCGGAGATCGCGAGCACGGCCTTGACCAGCGCATCCTCATCGGATCTGGAGAGTTTCAACGTCGCCGCAGCCCAATGCGCGAACAGTTTATCGCGCCGGGCACTTACCAGGAAGCGGAATTCCTCATCGTGCGCGAACTTTGCTTCGAACGCGTGTTCCCGCTCTTCGAACGTTGGCAAGGCCATCCTCCATTCGGTGCGTCCCACCATTCCTATGGTGCGTATGTCGCCGATTTCATCCCGATAGGCAACGTGGGCATTGATGCAAATCAAGTACTACGAGCTGGCGGTCACTATCGCGTTACATGTGTACCGTTGCTGTCGATCGTCACGCAATTCGTCCGACCGGAGGTGTAGCAGTCCTGTAGGCGCGCCGACCGCCGCAGTTCGGTCATCACGAGCCAAACCCCGGCGAATAGCGCCGCGACAAGCGCCAATCCCACGAGGGACCGCAGGCGGGAGCCCGATGGTTCTACCGTCAATGTCCTTCCTCCGCGCCGCGGGCCCATTCGTTCATCAGGGTGTACCCCACGCCCAATAGCACCGGCCCCAGGAAAATTCCCAATAGCCCGAATGCCAGCGCCCCGCCCAGCACTCCCAGCACCGTCAGCAGGAATGGCAGATCGGCGCCGCGCGCGATGAACCAGGGACGGATGAGGCTATCGGCGCCGGAGATGACCACCGTTCCATAAATTGCCAGGAAGATCCCCCATCCCAGATGCCCGGTGCCCATCAGCCAGAGCGATGCGGGGATCCACACCAAGGGCGCACCCACCGGCAGCACGGCCAACAGCCCGGCGGTACCGCCCAGCAGCATGGCCCGCGGCACGCCCGCCAAGCCCAGTCCGACCGCTGTCAGCACGCCCTGCACGATCGCGGTACCCAGAATGCCGTAGACGACACCCCGTACGGTATTGCCGGTGACCAGGACCAGCCGGTCCGCGCGCTCCCCGGCGATGCGTTGCAGCAGCAGTTTCAAGCGGGCGGCCATCGCCTCGCCGTGCACATAGATGAAGAAGGCGGCGAACAGCGCCAGCAGGAACATCAGCACGCCGCCGGCAATCCCCAGCAGCACGTGCAGCCCGTTTTCCAGCACGATCCCGAAATAGGGCTGCAGGGCGCCCAACATGGCGCTGATGTCCGCGGCCCAGTGGTTCCACAGATCGCCCAGGGTCTGGCCCACCAGCGGCAGGTCGAACAGCCAGTCGGGGGAGGCCGGCAGGCCGGACCGTAACGCATCCTCGATCGCATGCCGCAGCCGGCCGATGTCGTCGGCCCCGCTCGGCGCGGCGAGGGCGATGGGCAGCACCACGACCACGGCGGTCAGCGCCACCATCAATCCCGCGGCGGGGCCGTGCCGCAGGCGTAGGCGCTGGCGCAGCCACTCGAACACCGGCCAGGTGGTGAACACCAGTATCGCCGCCCATAGCAGCGCGGAGATGAACGGGTACAGCACCAGCACGCAGCCGATGGCCACGCCCCCCAGCAGCAATCCCATCAGGATGCGTTCGGCGATCATGCGATTGTTATACCCTGTCTGGTAAATCCGTCAGGTGGCTTGTAGCTTCCGCCCGCGTCTAACGGGAGGGGCCACCATGCCACGCTTTGCCGCCAATCTGTCGATGATGTTCAATGAGGTCCCGTTCCTCGACCGCTTTGCTGCCGCGCGCAAGGCGGGATTCGAGGGCGTGGAGTTCCTGTTCCCCTACGATTTCCCCGCCGCCGAAATCCGGTCCCGCCTGAAAGGCGAGGGTCTGACCCAGGCGCTGTTCAACATGCCGCCGGGCGACTGGGCGAATGGCGAACGCGGGATGGCCAGCCTACCGGGCCGCCAGATGGAATTCCGCGAAGCCGTGAAGCGCGCGCTGGACTACGCCGCGGAGTTGGAATGCCGGCATGTGCACTGCATGGCCGGCATCCCCTCGGCTGACGTGGCGCCGGGCACCGCCGCCGCGCTGTATGCCGCGAATTTGGCGTGGGCCACCGAACAGGCATCGCCGGCCGGGGTGAAGCTGGTGATCGAGCCGATCAACCACCGCGACATGCCCGGCTATTTCCTGAACACCCAGGCGCAAGGCGCCGCGGTCATCGAGGCTATCGGGCGCGACCGGTTGGGCCTGCAATTCGATTTATACCATGTGCAGATCACCGAGGGCGACATCACCAAGCGCATGGAGCAATTCATGCCGATCATTTCCCACATGCAGATCGCCGACGTGCCCGCCCGCAATGAGCCGGGGACAGGGGAAATCGGCTGGTCCTACGTGTTCCGCCGCATGGATGAGCTGGGATACACGGGCTGGGTCGGCTGCGAGTACCGCCCCGCCGGGGAAACGGTCGCCGGGTTGGGATGGCGGGAACGCTTCGCCAGCTAAGCTGGCGTCGGACAGAAAACACACAGGAGACAACTACAATGAAAATCGGATTCGTCGGCCTCGGCATCATGGGGCGCCCGATGGCGCTCAATCTCAAGAACGGCGGCCATGATGTGATCGTGCCGGAGCGCGCCAGTCTGACGCCCGAAATCCGGGCGGCGGCGGCCGTGGTTGCAGATGCCAAGACCGTGGCGTCGCAATCCGATGTCGTGATCTTGATGGTACCCGATACCCCTGATGTCGAGTCGGCGCTGTTCGGCGCCAACGGCGTCGCGGCCGGCCTGAAGGCGGGCACGCTGGTGATCGACATGTCCTCGATCAGCCCGGTCTCTACAAAAGATTTCGCGGCGCGCATCAACGCGCTGGGCTGCGACTACCTGGATGCCCCGGTGTCCGGCGGCGAAGTTGGCGCGAAAGCCGCCAGCCTGACGATCATGGTCGGTGGCCCCGATGCCGCCTTCGCGCGGGCCAAGCCGTTGTTCGACCTGATGGGCAAGAACATCACCCATATCGGCAGCGAGAACGGCACCGGCCAGACCTGCAAGGTCGCCAACCAGATCATCGTCGCGCTGAACATTCAGGCGGTGGCGGAGGCGCTGGTGTTCGCCTCCAAGGCCGGCGCCGATCCGGCCAAAGTCCGTGCCGCGCTGATGGGCGGCTTCGCGTCGTCGCGCATTTTGGAGGTGCACGCCGAACGCATGCTGAACGGCACTTTCAATCCTGGTTTCCGCATCCGGCTGCACCAGAAGGACCTGAACCTCGCGCTGTCGTCTGCCAAGGACCTGAACCTGTCGCTGCCCAACACCGCGATCGCACAGCAGATGTTGTCGTCCTGCATGGCGCAGGGGGCAGGGGACCTGGATCACTCTGCCCTGGTGCTGGCGATCGAGCACATGGCCGGATACAGCATGCGCGATAAAAAGTGACGCGAGTCGACCTCCAAGAACGCGTCGCATAAACGACAAACGGGGTTGAAAAACAGTTCCGTGTGACATAGGAGTTTTCCCGGTGCCGGTTCTGAGACTCGGCCTGTTGCCGTGTGTCTGAACTGGCCTGGAACAGCTCATCCGCCGATGAGCGTGGCCAGTCGGGGGAATAAATATGTCGATGCGGTTTACCGAAATAGGCCAGCAGCTGCGGGCCTATCGCCTAGAGTCTGGCCTGCGTGCCGAAGAAATCGCCGCGCGTCTGGGCGTGTCTCGTGCCGCGCTGTACCGCTACGAAAAAGGCGAGGTGATCAAGCTCGACACCGTCAAACGACTCGCGGAACTGCTCAAGATTTCCCCGCTGTCCCTGCTTGGGATTGGCGTCGAGTACTATAGCCGCCCGATCGGCTATGCCGAACGCATCCGTCAGGTGGAGGAAACCACCGATCAGATCCTGCAGCTCGCGGGACCGCTGTGCTACCTCACGACATCGGACTCCTATGACTCCACGATGGCGGCGGTGTTCGACGAAGTGACCGAACAGGCTGGCGACGAGCGGATCGCGATGCGGAGCCAGACCGAACAGCTCATGAGCATCCTGGTTGCCCGCAAGCGGATGTACGCGATGCGCCGGCCGGGCATTATCGCCATGATTTCGGTCGCGTCGGTGCGGAACTTGCTGGAATCCGGGATTGCCAGCGGCATCCCGACCTCCGAACGGCTGCGGCGCATTTGCCGGGACGTGGCGGTGAAGGAAATCGAGAACATCGCCAGTCTGATGGAAACCGAACCGATGGGGCTGCAATTCGGGCTGATCGCCGGGGTGGAGCCCAGCGCGTCGTTCAAGATACTGCGCGCTCGCGATCGGGTGTCGCTGGCGATCAATCCGTTCCGGCCCGATACGCATCCCGCCGCCTATACCGGCGTTGCCATGATTACCGGCGCGGACGAAGCCGTCGCCGCGCATCAGCGTGTGGCGGAGGCCAATTGGCGTGACGCGCTCAAAGGCCCGGCCGGTGCCGCGCGCCTGCGGCAGTTGATCAACGCCGCGGCGGTAGCGGCATAAACCGCGGCAGCGGCAGCGCCAGGGCGGTAAAACCCGCCGACACCATGATCAGCGGCGCCAGTTGGCTGACGAATACGTACTCGTACAGCGCCGAACCGGCCGTGTCGGCCAGCGGCGTGGCCAGATTGATCACCGACATCAACGCAGCGAAACCAAAACCCTCTGCGCCATCGGTCTTGCGGAAAAGCTGCAAAGGTTTGGGCCGCAGGCGAATCGCTTGATCGGCGGGATTGCCCGGGGTTTTGCTCCTCTTACAGGGATGGCCCATAACTCTTTGATTTAATTGGTGTCCCCGGCGAGATTCGAACTCACGGCCCCAGGATTAGGAATCCTGTGCTCTATCCTGCTGAGCTACGGGGACTTAGAGCGAAATCAACTGGTTAGCGTGTCGGCCTCTGTTGGTAATCTCATCATAGTCTCGTTGCCTGTGCCGAGCCGCTCGTATGTGCGGACGCGGTGGCAGTTAGAGCAAACCAGGTCACATTTTGCAAGCTCTGCCCAAAAAGTACGCCGTCCTACGTGGGAGGCGAGCTGGTTAGCCACATGCAATGGCGAGGATGCGTTCGCGCAGGATATCGGCCATCGGATGGGTGATCTGTGTCGGCTCCCGGGTGTCCGGGAACAAGGCCGCCAGCCGGTCGATCAAGCCGAGGCGCTTGAGGGCGCCATAACCGACCGCAGAAAGCCATGATGAATTTTACGGACTCCCTTCGCCGCATCATGTCTGGCACTGTGCGACTGGTGGCTGGCATTGTGGTTGCAAGGATCCGCTGGATGGGTGTTGAACGCGTGCGGCGGTTATTTGGCGCCCAGCTTTCGCGTAGGTTCGGGCTGCTACCGCCAGAGCCCCGCGGAACTGTGGTACCCCGGCCACCTGCAACCGCAGGCCCAGCTGATTTCACTGGCCCGAAGCGCTATGTGCCGGCGGCGGATCAGGACTTTGCCGCCCTGCGTTCCGCAGCCGAGCGGTATCCGCAGGCCTTGGCCGACAGAGAGGGCTTCGGCTGGATGCGTCGCAAGCCGTTTGACCCGACAGAGCGGCATCCGCATTTTTTCCAGGGCATGTATGCGATCCTCAACGCCGTCCAGGCAATGCGGCTTCCGCCAGGCGCGCTGGTCATGGATGTCGGCTCCGGCCCTGGTTGGGTAACGCAGATCCTGGTGGGTCTGGGCTACCGCGTGGTGGCGCTCGACCCCAGCGAGGTGATGAACGATCTCGCGCGGCGGCGGCTGCGGGGGTTCGAGGCAATGAGCGGGGTGGCGACGGATGCGGCCACGTTCATCACCTCCACGCTCGAGGAGGCGGATCTGGCGGAGTATCTTGCCCAGGTGGATGCAGTGATGTTCCACGAGGCGCTGCACCATGTCATCGACGAGCGCGCCGCCTTGGGCAAGGTGTTCGCGCTGCTGAGGCCGGGCGGCTGTCTTTCGGTCAGCGGCGAAGGAAGCTGGACACCGGGCGATGGGCAACTGGAGCGCGGCCTCGACGCTGAGATGGCCCGCTACGGCACTTTGGAGAGTCCCTTCACGCGGCCCTATCTGCGTTACGTTCTGGAAGCCGCCGGCTTTGAGGATATCCAGTTTCATCTTGGTGTGAACGGGATGTTCGCGGAGGCACAAGCGCATATGGAACTGCATCAGGTAGCCGGTACACCGGCAGGCGCGGCCCATGTCCTGTTGGCGCGGCGGCCCATGAACGGAGATCCGCGGCCAGCGGCGGCAGACCCTGGTCTGACCGAAGCAGAGATTGCCGTCGTCACGGCCGCCTGGGACCGGGGCGGGCTTGTGGTGCGGGTTCGGCTGCGCAACAGCGGCCGCACTCTGTGGCCCTCGCATGTGCCGCCATTGCGCCAAGGTGTCACCCTGGCGCTGACACGGCACGCCACCGCGACCGATCAGCCGGAGGCTGCCAATCGATGCCCGCTCCCCCACCCGGTACCGCCGGGTGGCGAGACGGTGCTGGACTGGCGGTTCGAGGCGCAAACTCTGGAGGGGGGACCGTGTTATCTGCGGCTGGTCGCGGAACAGGCGTTCTGGTTTCAGGGCGCCATGCGTGTGAACGTGTGAGCGTGTCCCGAGCGATGCCAATTCCCGCCGGCCGCCCGTGGCGCATCGCCACATGACGTTCGTCAGCTACGCGCAGAATTTCGAGGATGTCATCCTGCACCGGGTGTTCGCCGACATCCACCACGGCACCTATGTCGATGCCGGCGCCTGGGACCCGGTCACTGAATCGGTCACCAAGGCCTTCTACGATTTGGGATGGCAGGGCATCAACATCGAACCGAGCCCGATCTTCGCGCGTTTGGCGCTGGCCCGGCCGCGCGACATCAACCTAAACTTGGCCCTTGGGGCAGCGCGCGGACGGAAGATGCTGCGAGTGTATCGCGACGCGGGCCAGGTGCTGCAGGCCAGCACGCTGATGCATGAGCATGTGCCACGCATCCCCAACCAGGTGAACTTGTGCGCAGCCGACATCGAGGTGGAGGTGCTGCCGCTGGCCGAGGTGTTGGACGCGCACCTACCCGGCCGGCACATTCATTTCCTGAAGATCGATGTCGAGGGGGCTGAGGAGGCCGTCATTCGCGGCGCCGACTGGCGGCGCTACCGCCCCGAAATCGTGCTCATCGAGGCGACAAGGCCGCAGAGCACCGAACGCAGCGATGGCGCATGGCATTCGCTGATGCTGGCGGCGGGCTACCGGCCAGTTCTGTTCGATGGGCTGAACTCCTGGTTCCTGCGGGAGGAAAGCAGCGACCGTGCGGCCAGCTTCGCGACCCCGCCCAACGTGTTCGACAACTTCCGTCACCACGACGCCGATGCGGAGCGGCGTATCGCCGCCGCCGAGGCGCTGGCGCGATCGTTGGAGGCGCGGCTGGGCGCTTCCCGCGCGCGGCCGCCGACCCTGGCCCAGCGGCTTTTATCCGCCCCCAGTCATGTGTTGGCCCGGTTACAGCGCGGCCGTGCCGCGAGCGAAGCGGCGCCAAAGCCCGTGCCGCCGATGGCGCCAGAGAGCTTCGTACGCGCGCTATACGTCGCCTGCCTCGGGCGTGAGCCGGAGCCGGAGGGGCTGGCCGGATGGCTGGCGCATCTGCGTGCCCCCGATGGGGCGCTCCGGGTGGCCATGGACATCCTGGCCAGCCCGGAAGCCCGCGCCCATATCGGCGTAGCCCCGGAGCCGGCCCAGGCGGACCCAGCTTTGGTGCAGGAGGCATTGCTGCGTCTGGGGCGCCGGCCGCGCATCGTCGATATCGGCGCGCAGATGCTTGCCTCCGAGGCGCATGTCTACGATGCCCTGGCCAGACTGACGCCGCTCGACATTATCGGCTTCGACCCGCTGGAGCGGCGTATCGCCGAACGCCGGGCCGCTGAGGCGCATGACGGCCTGACCTTGCTGCCCTATGCGATCGCCGATGGCGGACGGCACGTGCTGCATGTCAACAACGACGACGCCACCTCGTCACTCTTTCCGCTGAATCTGGCGCACAACGCCGCCTTCAATCATCTGCGGACCCTGCGGACACTGCGCACCGAGACGGTGCGAACACACAGGCTGGACGATATCGTGCCGGCGGGGCCGGTTGATTTCATGAAGCTTGATATCCAAGGCAGCGAGGCGATGGCGCTGCGGAACGGCGGCGCCACGCTGGCCCGCACCGCGGTGGTGCATTGCGAGGTCGCGTTCGCGTCGATCTACGTCGGCCAGCCCCTGTTTCCTGAAATCCACGACATGCTTGCAGGTCAGGGTTTCGAACTGATCGATCTGCTGCACCCGGCGCGATACCACTATCCTGCCACGGGTGATGCACCGGCCGCCGACCGGCTGCTGTGGGCCGAGGCGGTGTTCTTTCGCAGTGCCGCGGATGCCGCTACCCTGGCGGCGCAGGCACTGGTCGCCTCGGTGATCTATCGCAAGCCCAGTCTTGCGCGGCACCTCCTTGGCCTGGCCGCCGCGTGATCATCCAGGCGGCCCGGAAGCGGCCGCCGGCTCCCAGTGTATCGGCCACGCCTCGACCATCACCTGATCGAAAAGCTGTGCCGCGCTTCCGTCCCAACTGAGTATGTGCCTGGCCTGGGAGCCCGGCAGCGTGCCCGCCTGGCCCGCTTGGCCCGCCAGGAAAAAATCGCGGATCGCGGGGGCGAGCGAAGCGGCGTCCTCGCCCGCGAACCAACTGGCGTGCCCGTCGGTGACTTCACGAAACACAGCGATGTCGCGCGCGAGGATCGGCTTGCCGATGCGCGTAGCTCTGCTATCGAATTTTGGCCCAGGAGTGCTGGCGAATATTGGCCCACCCCCCGTCCTTGAACCTAGGGGTCCCGCGACTGGATCGGGGGGCCTTTTGTGGACTGGAAAGCCAAAGTGGATTTGTTCGAGCAGCTCCGTCGGGAGCATGAGTTTGGTATCGGCACGATCGCGGGTGTGGCGGCGAAGTTCGGTGTTCACCGGCGGGTTGTC